>NZ_WUMG01000120.1:0-614 GCF_009827015.1 Delftia sp. CH05
TCGATATTCTGGTAAATGCAGTCATTTATCAAAAGAAGAAGAGGACAAGCTGATTGCGGAAGGAAGAGAGCCAAGCATCCGCTTCCGAGTGCCTAAAGGAGAAATCATCAAATTTGACGATATGGTCAAAGGCGAGATTTCATTTGAAACAGACGGCATCGGTGACTTTGTTATTGTGAAGAAAGATGGTACGCCAACGTATAACTTCGCTGTAGCGGTGGATGATCATTTGATGAAAATGACTCACATTCTTCGCGGTGAGGATCACATCTCGAATACACCTAAACAAATTATGGTCTTCAATGCATTTGGCTGGGATGTTCCGCTGTTYGGACATATGACGCTGATCGTAAACGAGAACCGCAAGAAATTAAGCAAGCGTGATGAATCAATTATCCAGTTCATCGAACAGTATAAGAACTTGGGCTATTTACCAGAAGCTTTGTTTAACTTCATTGCACTGCTTGGGTGGTCTCCAGTTGGTGAAGAGGAACTATTTACAAAAGAGCAGTTCATCGATATTTTCGATGTCAATCGACTTTCTAAGTCACCAGCTCTCTTCGATATGCATAAACTAAAATGGGTGAATAACCAATACGTGAAAGCACTTGATC
>NZ_WUMG01000013.1:0-148296 GCF_009827015.1 Delftia sp. CH05
GGCTGGCGCGGCGGTGGAGCTGGCTCCAGCTATGCCCCTGGTCAAGGCGGCAGTGCGACGCCAGGTGCAGGCGGCGGCGGGGCAAATCCTGGCACTTCCGGCAGCGGACACAACGGCGGGGTCAGCACCTATCCAGATGGGAGCAGCGCACCCATTGGTGATACCACGCGCAGCCCGGCATTTTGGCAAAGGCCCATTCATCAGTGGGCAGATGGAACGCCGGAATCAATGCGTCCTGCAAAGTGGTGGATGTATCTGGATGCACGAATTCCTGCGACACCCACACGCTCGGGATCTAATGGTCTTTCATTTCCGCTGGAGGTGAATGCAGAGGCTAACGACAGCATGGTTCCCGGATTTGGTGGCGCTTGGGGACGAGCGGGATCTCCTGCCCCGCGCACCACTTGGGGCGGCAGCTGGGGCTATGAAGAAAGACTTAATGGCACGCCTGTTCAAGCTTCAAACGACCAGCTGACAGTACCAAAATGTGGGGGGTACAACTGCTCTTTCACAACAAACTACTACCAACTCTCGCATGTGGGAAATTATGCAGACCCAACGGAATTTCAACTGACTCGAAAGCCGACTCTCAGATCGTATGAGTACGGGAGTGACTACGAAGAAAAATCCAATTTGCCCGGACAAGTCGTTTTTATGTATAGCGCCGTAGAGTGCAGTCTCCTGAAATAAAATGAACATCGACGCCGTCACCGCAACAGACCTGAGCAGCCTCATTGAAGGTATTTCCGACTTGGGCGTATGTCTCACTGCACCTGAAAAAAGCATTCAATTTCCGGGCCCCCTGCATCTCGATCCCCTGCTTCGAGACTACGCTATCAGTCTCGCAAAGTGTTTCAAGGAGCTGAACCTTGAGGACGGCACTGTTTCGTTCCAAGGGAATAATTGGCGCGGTCACTTGGACTCAAGTGTTGTGGACGGCACTTGGATTCGCTTCCGTAAAATGCAATCGAGTGCGCCCACACTGGAGAGCTTACCCACCAAGCTCTCTGAAGCGTCACAGCGATTCCTTCTTGACCAACGACATTCATCAGGGGGGCTCATACTCATCAGTGGTCCAACAGGCAGTGGTAAAAGCACTACGGCTGCCGCCACTGTCGTATCCAGACTGATTGAATTCAGTGGATATGCTCACACAGTTGAAGAGCCCGTAGAACACCCGCTCAATGGCTGGCATGGACAAGGATATTGCACCCAAACCCAAGTGAAAGAGAACGGAAGCGGCTGCTGGGAAAAGGCACTTCAGGGAGTTTTGCGATCGCAAGCCGTTGGCACTCCATCCATGCTATTTATTGGCGAGATTCGTGAAGACGGAGCAGCAAGAGAGGCCTTGCGCGCAGCAGGAAACGGGTTCCTCGTCATTACGACAAGCTTTGCATCTGATGTCGCTACAGCCGTCCAAAGTTTCAGTGACAGAATTGAGAAGGGACAGATAGAGATGTTTTCTCAATTGCTACGCGGTCTATTGTTTCAGCGCCTTGAAAACAAGCTTCTGCAAGTTCAGCTATTAGAGAAAACATTGGTCGTACAGCAGCGTATTTCTCAAGGAAACTACTCAGGCATTAATGAAGAGGCACAACGACAGGCCAATGCCCGACTGTATGCATCTGCACCTCCAACGATTACAGCAGTTTCAGGCGGTAGAACAGTCACTGGCTCCATCGGCGGTTTTCGTTTACCTTGACTGCGAGTGATGAATGTGGATATTCGTATACATTGCGTTCTTTTTGGCTGCAATACTCAGCTATGCGTCATCGCAGGGTGATTCCGGCGCCACAGAAATAAAGATAAGCGCGAGTGAAGAAATAAAGCAGTACAAAGCATTCATGACCGCTGCTGATCATTATTTTTCTGATAGTGACAGAATCGCTATGAAGAGACTTTACTGGCGAGACATCAAGGTGAGCGCCCCTTCTGGCATGAACACAGCTGATATGCGCTCTTCCTGGTATGTGATCAAAGGCGAAGACGGTGCGTGGTCTGCTTGTACTGACATCAGCGAGGAAGCCATGGCAAACATTGCTCAACTGTTTCCCGACGCAGAATCAGGGCCGAAGATTCAAAAAAGAGAGAATTACTATGCCGTCGGAAATCAAGAAATCGCAGAGTCCGCCACTTTACTGTGCAGTATGTAGGAAAGACAAAATGAAAAACCAACACAGAGGTGTAGCGTTGATCGAGATAGCTGTTGGATTGACGCTGCTTTCAATCATTCTGCTGGCAAGTTTTAGCCTATTATCAAAGGGCAACGAAGTAACTAAGGCAAAGTCCATATCGAGCGACTGGACGCAATTCGCAATAGCTGCTGATGCACATTTCAACTCCAACAGAACGGCTTACATAGCAGCCATGACGGACGGAACAGATGCGGACAAGCTATGCAAGGTCAATGTGAACAGTGCGACCGGAGAAGGTGGAACCGTCACATATGATCCAACATTGCATAGGTGCGCTATTGATAGCAGCATGCTGAAATTCCATGCAGCCTTGCCAGCGACCACAGGTGATCTGAATCCTTATAGGGAGCGGTGGGTTGCCATATTCAAGCTGGTGTACGACCGGGACGACCCACCCAAGCCGACTGGTGGTGTAGAGAGCTTTATCGTCTCTGCGACGGTCGATGGATCGGCCCCTGTCGTCTTGGCTGATCCCAAGCTGTATGACAGCGCCTTGACCGCATCGGGATACACGCAAGGTAATGGAGGAGTTGTACCAGATGCAGATCGGTCCACCTGTATCGCATCGCGTGCGCAGAATCGTTATGAATCTTGTGGTGCGGGTTGGAAAATCAATTTACCTGACTTCCTTACATCGGCTGAGGTCCAGGCATTCGCAAATAGGTTGAGCAAATAGGCGAAAATATGCAACAAAATTCTTTTGTCGAGCTGGATAGCTTCACAGACCTGATCAACAAGATTTTCAATACGAATGATTCTGCCCTGTACACTGATGTGTATATTCAGCCCGAACAGCCTGTCAGATTGAGAATTACCAGCAATCAATGGGCCGACTTTGAAATAACCAGCGATGGTGCAGCACCTCGAAAGCTTATCTACACCGCTGGCGATCTCAACAAACTGATCACCAATCTCTTTTCCAAAAGGGAACAGACTCCGCAATCGGGGGGGAAATGGAATGATCTGCTTGAGAAGAACAACGGATGTCTTCATCCGATGATTACCCTTGATGCTCCAGGAAAAACCGAAGGCGAGGTAATACCATTTCGCGTTAGGTGCACGCTGCAACAGCAAGATATGGGGGGAATCGGTTTGATGCTGCGGTGTCTGCGTCCGGTAGCGGAGACGTTGAGCGAACTGGGTCTTCCGGAGACACTCTCCAGTATATGCAATGCACGCAGTGGCCTGGTTCTGGTAACTGGCCGCACTGGTGCAGGAAAGAGCACAAGCATTGCAGCGATGCTCAACCAGATCAATAAGCAACGATCATCCAATATCGTCATCATCGAAGAGCCCATAGAATTCATCTACAAAGCTCGGATGTCGCGGTTTACCTACCGAGAGGTGGGAAACGATGTAGACAGTTATGCCAACGCAGTTGAACAAGCGCTACGGTATGTTCCAGACGTCCTGAGCATCGGCGAAATCCGTGACGCAGAGACTATGAAGGCTGCCGTGCGCGCCGGTGAATCGGGTCACCTGGTGTTCGGCACTATCCACGCCGCCAATGCCATGGGCGCAATCCGAAAAGCGCTAGGCTTTCTTGATATGCAGGGCGAAAAACTGTCTTTTGCGACAAATGTAGTAGGAGTTTTGGCTCAAGCCTTGCTGCCAACCATTAATTCTCACGCGAAATCGCTCGCTTTTGAAATAATGGATTTCACGGCCAAGCAAAACGGTGTGACTTTGTTGGCTGAAACTGTTGAGAAAATGCTGTCGCCACAAAGCGATGGTACGGAACTGCAAAATTTTGAGAAAGATTTTTTAAGTCAACAACGGCGAATAGGCGTGGGAAGCTCCCCTTATGTACAAAGTCTCAAATACCTGTTGAAACACAAAAAAATAGATCTTTCAAGCGGATTGTCACTGATTCATGACTCGACAAGTATAAAGGAGTTGAGGGACATAGCTAGCCAAACCAATTAGTTCAAGGCTCATTAAAATTCCATAAGGACGATTTACTGGAGTATTTTTGGAAATTAATTTATTATTTAGACTCCACTTTCTAAGAAGTTATTTCATACTTCTCGGAAAGCTCGGCTATCTGGGCTGCTGCCGATTTCGATGACACCCTCCCGGTGGAACCGCTGCGGCCCAAGCCTAAGCTCGGCCAAAAGCAAGACTGCGTTCACCTCTCGGCACATCGCTACCGCGAGAACTACAGGACAAGAACATGCCAAACAATTATTTCGGTGAATCTTCCTGCACCGCCGCGGCCAGCGGGCTCGTGCAGGTGCGCGGTGCGCGCGAGAATAACCTCAAAGAGGTGGACGTCTCCATCCCGCGTAACACGCTGGTGGTGTTCTCGGGAGTCTCCGGCTCCGGCAAGTCCTCGCTGGCCTTCGGCACGATCTATGCCGAAGCCCAGCGACGCTATTTCGAGTCAGTGGCCCCCTATGCGCGGCGACTGATCGACCAGGCCGGAGTACCGGACGTCGATGCGATCGATGGCCTGCCACCGGCAGTCGCGCTGCAGCAGCAGCGGGGCTCCAGCAACGCACGCTCCTCCGTGGGGAGCGTGACCACCCTGTCCAGCCTGGTGCGGATGCTGTATTCGCGCGCCGGAGCCTATCCGGCCGGCCAGCCGATGCTGTACGCCGAGGATTTTTCGCCCAACACGCCGCAGGGAGCGTGCCCAACGTGCCACGGCCTAGGCCATGTGTACGAGGTGACCGAGGCCATCATGGTGCCTGACCCCTCCCTGAGCATTCGCGAGCGGGCAATCGCCTCCTGGCCACCCGCCTGGCAAGGCCAGAACCTGCGCGACATCCTGGTCAGCATGGGCTACGACGTTGACCGACCGTGGAAGGACCTGCCGAAGAAGGACCGCGACTGGATTCTGTTCACCGAGGAAACACCCACGGCGCCGGTGTACGCAGGCTTCACGCCTGCCGAAACCCGCGCCGCGCTCAAACGGAAGATGGAGCCAAGCTACATGGGCACTTTCACCGGCGCCCGGCGGTATGTACTGCACACCTTTGCCAATACCCAGAGCGCGCTGATGAGAAAGCGCGTGTCCCGCTTTATGGAGGGCAAGCCGTGTCCCACATGCCAGGGAAAGCGGCTCAAGCCCGAAGCGCTGTCGGTCACCTTTGCCGGAGTGGACATCGGCGCGTTCATGCAAATGCCGCTGGACCACTTGGCGACCCTGCTCGAACCCATCGCCCAGGGCGATTTCCGCGCCCATGCGGCGGGCGCGGGTACGGACAAGGAAGCGACCCGGCGCGACCGTGCCGAACGCGCTGCCTCCGGCCGTGCCGTCCATGAGGTATCGCCCGATGTGCGCCGCACGTCGGCGTTGTCGCAAGAAAAGCGGCTCGCCGCGCAGCGCCTGGCCGGTGGCGTGATGGCACGCCTGCGCCAACTGCGCGGGCTGGGCCTGGGATACCTGACGTTGGACCGCGCCACGCCGACACTTTCGGCTGGCGAGTTGCAACGCCTGCGGCTGGCCACGCAATTGAGTTCGCTGCTGTTCGGCGTCGTGTACGTGCTTGACGAGCCTTCGGCGGGGCTGCATCCCTCCGACAGCCAGGCCCTGTACAACGCACTCGATCGGCTGCGCGACGCCGGCAACTCGGTGTTCGTGGTGGAGCACGACTTGGACCTGATGCGACGCGCGCAATGGCTGGTGGATGTCGGGCCGGATGCCGGTGAGCGTGGCGGGCGGGTGCTCTACAGCGGCGAGCCGGATGGCTTGCGCAAGATTGCCGAATCGCGCACCGCGCGCTATCTGTTCGACGAGATCCCCGCGCCCGGGAGTCGGGAGCGTGAGGCGTCCGGCTGGCTGGAACTGCTGGGCATCCACCGCCACAACCTACATGGCGTGGATGCACGCATTCCGCTGGGCGTGCTGACAGCCGTTACCGGCATCTCAGGCTCCGGCAAATCCAGCCTCGTCGCGCAGGCCCTGCCGGAGTTGATGTTGCTGCACCTGGGCCACGAACCTGAAGATGATTCGGCCGAAAGCACCACCAGCGAAGGACCGGCAGTGATCGAAGCGACCGGCGGTCATCTAGCGGGCGACGTTAACGCGATACATCGCCTGGTACAGGTGGACCAGAAGCCGATCGGGCGCACTCCGCGGTCGAACCTGGCGACCTACACCGGCCTGTTCGACCATGTGCGCAAGCTGTTCGCCGCCACGCCCGATGCACGGCGCCGCCGCTACGATGCCGGGCGCTTCTCGTTCAACGTCGCCAAGGGGCGCTGCGAAACCTGTGAGGGCGAGGGCTTCGTTAGCGTGGAACTGCTGTTCATGCCAAGCGTGTACGCCCCGTGTCCGACCTGCCATGGAGCACGCTATAACGAGGCCACGCTGAAGGTGCAATGGAACGGGCGCAACATCGCCGAAGTGCTGCAGATGACCGTGGACGAAGCCCGCGAATTCTTCGCGGGTGAAGAGGCGGTGGCGAGGCCACTGCAACTGCTGCGCGATATCGGCCTGGGCTATCTGCGTCTGGGACAACCGGCCACTGAGCTTTCCGGTGGCGAGGCGCAGCGCATTAAGCTGGCGACCGAACTTCAGCGCAGCCAACGCGGACGCAGCCTGTACGTGCTCGACGAGCCGACCACCGGGCTGCATGCCTCGGATGTCGACCGGCTGCTCGTGCAGTTGCAGCGCCTTGTCGACGCCGGCAATACCGTGGTGATGATCGAGCACGACATGCGCGCGGTTACCCAGGCCGATTGGGTGATCGACGTGGGACCCGGCGCGGGGGAGGCCGGAGGCAGCATCGTGGTGGCGGGCTCCCCTCGGCAGGTGGCGGGGGCGTCGGGCAGCCGAACCGCACCGTTCCTTGCACAGGTTTTGGCACGGGGTGAGTAGCCCGGCTTCCAGCGGCTGGAGACTGTCGCAATTTTGGCGAGCGCCAAATCAAGCCACATGGAGGGACGTCTGAACTGCATGATCTATACGCTGTACTGCAGTTCGGGCGCGCCGATCGGGGCGTAAGCGTCCTGCGGACATTTTTCCTGGAAGGCCCATAGACGCATCGTCTCAGCCAACGTCTGGTTTGCAGCGATTGCAGTCAGTGATCATTTCCAGACATGTTCACGCGCATGCCAGGAAGCAGTCGCTGACCGCCGCGTATTCCGGCGATGTTGCGAGCGTTGATGAGTGCATTGAAGTCAATGGCCAAGCCAAGTCTTGAACCGAGACCAAAAATTTTGGGGGCGTGGCTCCCATTCTTGATAGGCCACTTTGGGCTCTGGTGCTAGTACGGTCAACTGTCGAATCGCCGAGCGCATCTCGCCGCTGCCACCGTAGTGTGATGCTTTGGCCTTCTTGTCACGACGTCGCTCCGCTTCAACCTGCGCGTCTGACCAGGGGCCTGCCTCCAGCACGCGATTGCGCTGGATCACATAGTGCGACCGGCACTTCTGGTTCCAGTTGCCCACGGAGGGGAAAAGCGAAATGGATTCGCCGTCGAAGGTCATGCGCCAGTCGGTCGGTGTGAACGGCGTCACCACGCGGTCGCCGCAGCCGCAGCAGCACGAGTGCACCGCTGTTGCGTACTCCATCGAGACGTACAGCACTCCTGGCTCCAGTTCACGTGGCACGTTCCGAACGAATCGGTGCTCCAGGGCGTGGTGCCGCATCACGATTGGTCTCCGTTCAGCAGCATGCCGCCGTCCGTGGTGTAAGTGCAGTGGTGCTCCTGCTCCAGGTCTCGGTAGAAGCCGCGCAGCTTCTTCCACTTCATCACGGCCAAGCACGCGTTCAGAGCATTCAGGTCGGCCACCTGGATGTTGGACGCATACAGGTCCTGGCCACCACCACCAGCGAAGGAGATGCGACCCTGGTGGACGTGTTCGCGCTTCTCAGGCGTGCTCGTTGTGACGCGCAGGATGCCCCCGAGGCTGCCGTTTGTAAGTTCCAGGCCCATACCGACGTCGATGAAGGGAACGCCCAGCGCCTCAAGCTTGGTCACGACGGCGCGCTTCTCCTCGCCGGCATCCATGCTGAGGAACGCAAAGGTGATGCCGTCTAGCAGACCGAGCGTCTCCGTCTTCATCTTCACAGGGTGTGCCTCGATGAAGCGGTGCATGCGCCCGTAGATGCTCTTCAGGTAGTGCACCTTCATCGGAGCATCCCGCAGCTCCTCCAGGGTCGGTGCGCCAGGTGCACGGAAGGCGTTGTGCGACAGGAAGACATCGGGGTCGAACAGGCGAATTTGCTTGACGGGGGTCTTTGCCACAAAGTCGAGGATGTAGCCACCGGTGCCGCCTAGGCCGATGATGGCCACGACCTCCTGTCCCAGCTTGGCGACCAGCGCGCCAATCCCAACGCGGCTGGAAGCCGTGTCGAGGTAGTTGAAAACGCTAGCCTCGTCTTCCTCGTCGCCTCCGCGGAAAACGCGCGGGCTAAGGCCCTTCTGTAGCACCGCAGCCGGCCCGGACACGATGGTCGCATAGGTCGACATCTTGGCGTAGTAGTCCGGGTAGCCCTGATCGCTCGGCTTGCTGGAGAAGGTGAACCGTGCCTTGAGCCCGTGGCCAAGGTCGGTGTTCGGCTCGGCATGCGAGATGCCCTGCAAGCGCGTCCCGTCGGCATTGCATGGGAAGTCGCCATCCCAGTTCATGACGTGCGTTTCGGGCTTGCGGGTGCGGTCGCCAGCCAAGTCAAGGGCCGACGACAGCGTGCCGAGGCGAACCTGGCGCTGGGCATCGACGTAGGGCACCTCCCGCATCACCAGGAGGCTCCCCTGGATGCGCATGAAGTAACCCTCCGAACGAAGGCGCGCCAGGTCGGGATTAAGACTGAACAGTGCGCGTGACATTGAAGATGGTTCCTTTCCTCTTGACTTCGACCGAGCCGCCCTCGCCGAGCTCGCCGGCGTGGGGGAGCGAGGCCGCATTGCGGTAGGTCATCGAGAACTTCACATTGGTCTCGCCGGCCGCGTTCGGGTAGTACAGCTTGACTACTTGCTCGAAGGTGACGTGCTTGTCCGGCACAGTCTTCTCTTCAGAATTGACCAAGATGACGTAGCCCGTGTCCGGCTTAGGTGCGGTGATGAAGCGCTCGATGCCCGGTGCGTCGAGGTTGATGCGGTCGTCCGGGTCGATCATGCGGTCTTCACCGCCACGAACCTCCACGAACACGGCCTCATCCGGCGACGTGTCCGCGAGGTCGTACAGGACGCTACCCAGCATGTCGGCGCGACCCCAGGCCAACTGGCGGTCGTTCAGCGTGAACTTGAAGTCGCGGTCGGACTTGAACGCGATGAAGCGCTCAGCGCCCTTGCCGCGCAGATCGAAAGTCTCGTCGAGACGGACGTCCTCGAATTCACCCGTGTCCAGGTAGGCGAACAGGATGTAGTCGTTGCGGTGGTCCAGGCCTGCGCTGGCCAGGATTTGCCGGCCTGTGGGAACCGGGTCCGGCACGTCGATGTGGCGGAAGGTCAGGCCTTCCAAGCCAAAGCGGATACGGTAGGCGGCAGCCTCCCGCAGAGGACGGTCCTCACGGATCGCGTCGCCAACGTCGTCAAAATCAGGATGTTTCATAAGGTCCTTGCGGTTGCTGTAGCGAGGTTTTTCTCGCCTACAACCCTCGAATCGGACCTACCGGACATCGCCGGTCAACTTTTTTCAGAAATTTTTCGAGAGCGTGCCTGGTGGCACGGCGCCGCACACGAAGAAAGCTGGGCAGTTAGGACAGATAGCGTCCGATGGCTCGGTCTTGAACTGGCCGGCTCGGATGCCACGGAAGATGTCCGCCAGCTTGTCCTGGCGGTTACTCAGTTCCCTGGGGGTGAGAGTCAACGGCTTGGATTCAGCGTCTGCCAAGTAGACGAGCTCGACACTGGCATCGGGGAATGCCGCCCTGGAGGCCAGCACGAAGGCTGCTGCTCCAACGTCCTTCCCGTCACCACTGGACGCGTGACCCGTCTTCACCCTGCGCAAGGTTCTGACGCCGTTTCGCACCAAGACTTCGTCTGGGGTGACTTCTACCTCGTAGTCGCCGAACGAGACGGGGAGCGCTGTTGGTGCCTCTATAACTGCGCCCGCTCTGGAATCCAGGAAATATTGAAGCATCGTCGTTGCCATCGCCCGGAAGTCGTCGACGTAGCCGTGTTCATGCAGACCGTGGGTGACAAATGCCATCGAGAGCAGCTCATCGAGTTTTCCTGTCGGTGCCCCCCCTTGCGCCGCGAGGGCGCGGTAGACCTCGCGCACCGCCTCGTGCATCTGCATGAACGAGTTCGTCCGACGACGACCGCCCACCTGCAGCAGGTGCGTGTACAGAAACCGTCGGGCGCAAGACTCGTAGAGTCCGACTGCGTCGGAACTGAAGCGCGGCGTACCGGAGAAGACGACAGGAATGATCGCCTCGTCCGGAGCAGGAGGCATGACGGTCGACGGCGTCACCGGGCACGAATCGACTGGCCCGATCCGCTCTAGGAACGGCGATAGCGCTCTGGCGCGCCCGGTCGCGGTCGCGGTAGCACCGTAGAACGCCAGGCGATTCTTTGCACGGGACATGGCGACGAAGAACAGACATTCCTGCTCTTCGTTATGGGCTGCCCGTGCCACCTCGTCAGCGTTCCCTTTTCCGCCGATGAACATGCCCGCTGGTGGCGGGCACCTTGAGGTCCGCAGAGAGCCAGGAATCGAGTCCTTGTTGACGCCGGCGATGTGGACAACCGGGAACTCAAGCCCCTTCGAACCGTGGATAGTCATCAGGCGGACTGCGTCGACCCCCTGGGCAGCCGCAGGTAGCTGCCTCAGGTCTCTGTCATCCCTCAGACGCAGCAGCCGCCTTATGCGGTCAGACAGTCGCTGGATCGGGAGTCCTTGAGCGTTAGGTTGCACTCGAACGAAGTTCATGAACTGCCATATTGCGATGCCTTGGGCCTGCTCCGGTACGCTGGTCGACGCTGCGATGCGTGCTGCTTGCCTGGTTCGGTCCAACAGCAGCGTCGCTAGAACGGTCCAAGGCTGCGATGTTGCGTCGAAACCAGCAAGGGCCGCATGGAGCGCAGCCAGTGCCGCTTGCCCCGCTGGCGTTACCTCGATCGGGGCATCAAGCCGCCATGCGCCTAGCTCCGCGTTGGTTCCCCGAAGATGCTCAAGGACCCGGACTGCGTCTTCCAAGCCCATCGTGAACTCCGGCCAGCAAGCGGTCCGGATCAGCCCCATCGCGCGGCGGTCGACAAGGAGCGTCAGCATGGCGACAAGGTCCTTCACTTCCGGCCGCTCGAAAAGGCTCCCCAGGAAAAGCACCGGAATGCCTGCGCGCTCGAGTTCCCGTCCGATATCAGACAGTCGGTCATTCCCGCGACACAGGACGGCTTGGTCGCGATACTGGTATCCCTCTGCGCGGAGCTCTTCAATGCCATCAGCGATGGCCGATGTAAGCAAGGGCGTGGTGCCCACCGTGATGACCTCGGGCAGCTTTCCACCAGGGCCTCGATCCGCTTCGAGCGCCTTCTCGCTGCCGGCGACAGACATGCCCGTCGCGAACGTCGAAAAGGCATGGACCACTTCCGAGGTGGAGCGGTAGTTGAGCTTCAGGCTGTCGCGCACAGCGCCAGGGAAATCTTCTCGTCCGAAGCGGGACATGTTGAACGACGAGGCACCGCGGAACCGGTAGATGGATTGCTTGGCATCTCCTACCACCCACAGGTTGAGGCCCGTTGGCTTCAGCGCCGCCAGAAGCCGTACGCTGCTGCGGTTCACATCCTGGTACTCGTCAACCAGGATGTGGTCGTAGTCGCTCTGAAGCTGAGCTCGAACTGCATCATCGCTCTCCAGCAGCAGCACCGGGCGCATGACCAGGTCACCGAAGTCCAGGCATTGAGAAACGGCTTTCAGTTCCTCGTAGCGCGCATAGACCTTGGCGACCTCTGCTGCCTTCTCTGCAGCTTCCACCGCGCCCGGGTCGGTTGCCGCCGCATGCATAGCTGCGGCCAACACCTGATACCCAGCGGCATCAACAACCTCATCCTTTGCGCGTGACACCGCAGTCAAGATTTCAGCCGCTGTCTGCGATGGATCGTAGAGGTTGCGGTAATGGGTCAGGCCGAGTCGTGGAAACTCGTTCTCAAGAAGCTCCACGGCCTCGGCTCGATCCAACAGGCGAGGATCGGCCGGTAGGCCGCACCGGTCATTGAATCGCCGTAGGATGTCCAGGCCGAAGCTGTGGAAGGTACCGATGCAGAGTGCTGCCGCGTCCTTCGGCCGCTTCAACGCGATCCGCTCGATCATCTCTCCAGCGGCCTTATTCGAGAAGGTAAGGAGAAGGATGCGTCGTGGGTCCACGCCTTCGTCCAGCAAGCTTTCAACACGTGCAACGAGTGTGCGGGTCTTCCCCGTTCCCGGCCCAGCCTGTAGTAGGAATGCCGCGCCCCGATGCCGAGCCGCATCACGCTGTTTGTCGTTGAGAGGAATTTCAACGGGGTCGGCTTCAGCGGCGACCGGAACGGCTGGCAGGAGCAGCGCATCGAGCATCTGCTGAGCGACGACTTCGAATGGAGCACCTAGACGTCCTGCAATGTCAGAACAGGTTTGGCCCTGAACAACATGCAGGTCAACGATCCGGGACCTCGGTAGCAGAAGTTCCCTGGCGAAGAGGTCCATTTGGACTTCTCGACGTTGTCGGCGGCTATAGTCGATGACCCGATCCATCCCGATAGGAGCAGCTTCCGAGGTGCGGGCTGGGTCAATCTGCGCAGCTGTCTCGTGCGCCTTTTCTCCATCGCCTAGTACGGCGTGCCCGATTTCGTGCGCAACCAGGAAGGCTTGATCGAAAGGTGAGCCTTCGCGCTCATGGAGGATGAGGGGAAGTTCAGGATCAAAGGAGGCTCGGCCGCCATCGAGCATCGCGGCGCCGGGAGCGCAGGTCTCGACGGTTATGCCGAGGTCGTTCGCGATGCCAACAGAGAATTCGTACGGAGACCAGGGGTTGTCCCCGCGCTGGAGGGCCTCATCATGTAGTCGCCGAGCGTGCTGCCGAGCCAGCTCTATCGGGTCCATGACTACTCCTCGCGAAATAGGTTCGAAATGCTCTGTTCGTCGACGCCTGCGTCTTGCAAGACTCTCTCGAACGACACTTTCTCAGGGGCGACAGGTTTTACGGCCGACTTCCTAGCACGAGCCAGCGAAGCCTCAGGAGGAAGAGCGAGGTATGAGAGCAGTGTCTCGGTTGATGTCTGCAGCGCCTCAGCCATTTTCGCCAGAACGCGGCGGGGTAAAGTGGCGACCTCTATACGGCGCTCTCGGAACGCAAGGCCAACCTGCACAGGTAAGGACAGTACTTTGATGGCGTCGGCAAACGTCTTTGCTGGGGCAACCTGCAGAGTCTGAAGCGTTGCCAGGGTCTCTTGAAGACGCTCCATGCCTGCCGCGACGAGGTCGAATTCGGCAGCACCAGGGGGAACGTCGTCGTCAAACTCGCGAGTCATCTCCATGGAGAGGTCTATCAAGGCCGAGGAATACTCGGGGTACTGGGCGAGGTATCGCTGCAGAACTCCGTCGTCTCCTGACTCAAATTCCATGGCGAACGCCCTCAGGACATCGTCTGCGGTGATTTGTGGCCGATTAGCCATCACTTCCTCCCCTTGCGCTCAAGGCGCAGCTTCAGAGACACAAAGGCCTTGTCACGATGCGTGCGGACGGTCTTCTCCGATCTTCCCAGGACTTTGCTGATGGACTCGACCGAGGGGTCGTTGGACTCAATGGGAATGTCTTGCCGCCACATCACGACGATCCTCCTTTGGAACTCAGGTAGGCTGTCAATCGCCTCATCAAGGAGGAGCCGGTAATCTTTTTTGTCGAGTTCGTTGGCGTCGAACGGATCGTAGTCTCCGACGGCTGACTCGACCTGGACGGAGACCTCGCCATCCTCTGTCTCAATTTCAGTAGTCCGGTTCTCGTGCTTCCAGTGGCGATCGTTCGCGTCCCGACGATCCGCCGCGACCGCGCTGTTGAAGTTGACTTCGTAGTAGTCGAGGCGATCGTCGTACTGGTTCCGGTCGCTGAGTAGCAGGTCAATGAAGTGATCGCGTACGGCCTCGCGGATGTTGATCTTGGTCATCGAGACCGTTTTGCCGTCGGCGTTGGCTGCTGAGGGAACTCGGCGAGCCACGCGGAGTAGAAGTTTCTCGGTCAATTTCTCGCGATGAGCGCCGGAAGCCGCATTGCGCACAAAATATAGCAACGCTTCAGCGGAAACGTATTCGGGATCACTGACCTGCCATATGTCAGCACGACGCTCCAGTTCTGCGGCGCTGATCCCAGTGAGAGCTTGAATCTCGCTCTCGACCTTTTCTCGCCTGAAGTAAGGCGTACCGTCGAGCTTGCGTTTACGAAGAGGACGTGTCACGACTACTCCTCAGCTTGGGGAATGAAGGGCGCCTATTCGGCCACTGCGTCAAACTGTAACATAGTGATCGAGATGCACTTCGCATCGCGCGGTACGCCAAAGTTATCAGTCCAATGAAGCGGCTCGCCCGCCGCTGTTTTGAGAGCCCCCTAATTGTGGCCATCCACTCGCACAACAAGTCTGCAGCGGCCGACTACTCCTGGTCGCGATCTCCAGGTCGCCCGGTGCCAGCTAGCCGCCGTTCAGAGCGGCCGAACCAAGCTTGCGCCCGTGCGGCTATCACTGAGCACCTCAGATTTCTGTCTGCTCTGAAATTTCTAGGGCGTCATCAACCTCGATGCCCAGGTATCTCACTGTCGACTCGAGCTTGGAGTGTCCTAGAAGTAGTTGAACCGCCCTGAGATTTTTGGTGCGCCGGTAAATCAGCGTTGCCTTTGTTCTGCGTACAGAGTGCGTGCCGTACTCCGCACGGTCCAGGCCGAGCTCCTCGACCCAATGTCCCAGGATCCGAGCGTACTGTCGGGTGCCCAAATGAGGCGACTCGTGCAGTCGGCTGGGGAACAGGAAGTCCTCGGACTTCAGGCGCGCCTGCTTGATCCAAACCTGCAATACGTCCCGCGTCGCTTGAGTGATTTCGAACTGGACCGGTCGCCGTGTCTTCTGCTGCATGATGATGGCGCGCGTCGCTACCTGATCGCCATGGCACACGTCCCGAACCTTGAGAGCGACGAGGTCACAGCCGCGCAGCTTGCTGTCAATGCCGAGGTTGAACAAGGCGAGTTCACGAACCCTGCCGTCCATTTGGAGCCGAACGCGTAGCGCCCAAATGTCCTTAAGTTTGAAGGGCACCTTTTGGCCGACGAGCTTGCCTTTGTTCCATGGCTCGCGATGAATGAAGTTGCCTGTGGTTCCCATGATGGTCTCCCATCGAGTAAAGAACACTACAGGATGCACTTCTCAACGGACCGAAGTCGCCGCGTTGCCGGCGCTCCACACCGGCAACGCGGGAATTTTCGACGTCGGCTGATTTCCGTGCATGTGAAATGTCGGTCTCGGCCAGAAGCGGTCAGCCGCGATGCCCCTTCTGGCCGGCTGCTTCAGGCTTCAGCCGCCGGTCGGCCGCCCTCCCATGAATGACGGCTGCTAGGAAGAGGGGACACTTACATGTTCAGTCCCACAGTGAGATGGTGCGGATGAAGTCTAAAGCGGCTTGGATCTTTTTCCCATGCCTCGCAAATCGCCCGGAATGGTGTCTTCCACCTGAGCGCCTTCAAGTGCTTGCCGAAGTTATAGCTTTGAACGAAGGCCTGGACATGCTCCCGTAGCTGCTCCAGCCCCTCGTACTCGTAGGCCTTGATCGTGGATTCCTTGATGGGCCGATTCATGCGCTCGACCATTCCGCTTGTCCAGGGGTGGTACGGCTTGGTATGCCTTTTCTCGACGCCATTGAACTTGCAGATGCGCTCGAAGATGTGACCGATGCATGTGTCAGTGACGCCGCCTCTGAAGCGTTCTTGTCCCGTAAAGGCCATGCCGTTGTCCGTCAATACGGTATGTATGCGGTACGGGAAGGCCACAAGCACCTGCCGAAGGAACTGTGCTGCATTGGCTTTTGTGGCCCTGTCAAAGAACGCGACATGCGTGAATTTTGTGACGCGGTCTATGGCAACAAACATGTGCTGTTTGCCGCTGGAGATCTTCATTTCGGCGCTGTCGATGTGCACGAAGCCCAGCGTCGTTTCTTCAAACTTTCCGTGCCTTCGTGGCAGGTGCGTTGCGGGTTGTCGGCTGATTCCGTGACGCTGCAGGCATCGATGCAAGGCGCTGCGGCTGAGCTTGGGTGCTGTCTCCAGGAGTTGCCCCATGAGATCGTCCAGCGACAGATGCCCTTGCTTGCGCAACGCAATCGCCAAGTGTTCTTGCTCTTGGGAAAGATGCTGGCTTGCTCTGCCCCGAGGACCCATGGGCTCATCGAGCACCGAGGTGCGCGCACGCCACTTGGCCACGGTCTTGGGGTTGATGCCGTAGAGCTGGGCCAAGGACCGATGGGAACCGGTCGCTAGCTGGAGCTCTGCGCGGATACGCGGCGTTGTGCGGGCGCTGCCATGCAGGCGGATTGCCATAGTGCTTTCTCCTGTTCCAGGCTGAAGAATGCACCATGACTTCCCGGGACCGTACATCTTAGGTGCAACTTGCCCACAGCTTAATTAAACATGGCAGCTACACGTTCAAACTCAAGCACAGATTTTCCACCTTGCTCGAATATATTAACAATCGTCTTATAAGGATCAGAAACCTTATATTGCCTTAGAGTCGGCTTCTTAGGGTCTTTATAGTCAATAATCACCTTATTCTTCAAAAGAACTGGCAATAGTTTACCTGTGTAAATCCGAGCACGAACATCATCTTGCTTCTTGGGATAAAAATTCCCTTGATCATGAAACAGTTTGAAAAATTGAGTGAGCTTATCTTTTAGCTCAGCCTGCTCGTCTATGACCTCTCTTTCTCTTTTTGAAATATGATGTGCGATATCTGAAACGTCGCAGCTTGAATCAAATGTATTTTTATGTATCTTTATCCTGACTCCTGCACCCGGCTCCAAATCTATAAATGAAGATGATAAAAACCTCGTTTTCTCATCGATAGAGCAGTCCCAAAAATGCTCATAACCCTCAAAATGAGATGAGCGTATCGTCATCCCTCGAAAATCAAATATTGGCTTTGCTCGCGCAGAACTATTTAATCCAAAAACATAAACACCGTCCAGTGAATTTTCCTTTAAATGTAAATCTTTCAATATTTTGGTATTAACTTCTGAGTCAAAGATATTTTTCTGCCTCCACTGCATTGTAAGCCACAAAGCTAGAATGGCTGAAATTGCTCCCTGCAGTATAGATTTATCGATCGACGCTTCATCTGTCAATCTTTTTTTGAGCTCATCAACTGTCTCTACAGCCATTAGCTCAAAATCATCATCCAATATTATTCTTTCAGATATAGAGCGACTAAAATCATTATCAAATCCAACATAGGAATTCAAGATTTCTATAACTCTAACATCTAACAATTCGATCTTGTAATTGATAAAATATCTAACTAAATATAATGCCTTAAAGTAATCGTAGAAAAAATCATACCTGAAATATAGTTTATTATCTGTACATGATAAAAGCGGATGTCCTGTTAGCTTCTCCACAAATTCATCACTAATCTGAATAGAAGTAGATCTTTCAAACGCAGCTTTCACATCATATAAACTTATATACCCAGATTTCGATAATGAAAAATCAATCAGAAAATTTATTTGCGTATCTATATCATAGTTACTGAGTTTTTTGATTTCTCGACCACACACACTTCCAACTAAAAAGTCATTCGAGTTTTTTAGATTGAGTATCTTACTGCGAGTAACTAACTGTACCTCTTCGTCCCCGAATTCTTCCTCGTGCTTAATTAAATAGACAATTAGATCCAAAATGTAGGGAACATATATTGCTTCGTCACTTGTGTCATCTGAAACCAACTTCAATGCTAGCTTCTGAGCCATCACCATTGCTTTGTTGACCTTGAAGCGATTATTCTTGAATGCTTGAACAAAAAAATCGTCAGCCAATTTTTCATTGAACGGTAGTAGCGTAATTTCATTAACTACATGACCTGGATCAACTTCTCGCCAAAAATTATCGCGGCAAGTTACAAGGATTTTCCCTCGCTCCATATTGTCTGAATAGCTTCCAACGATAGATGAAATGAACGCAGCAATATCAAATTTGGAGCCAAGCTTAGCAATTACTTCATCAATACCATCTAAAACTATAATTAGGCTACCGTTGTCAACAGACAATTTCAGAAGATCCTTGCTAAAACTCTTAGTGGCAAATTCTTCACGTTGATTCTGAGCAGAATAAAAATCATAGAGATCATCTATCTTCTTCTCAGATCTGGCAGCTCGTGTTAAGCCATCAATAATCTCATTTGAATCGATAAACATTAATCCTATAGTTTCATCTATTTTATTAATATTATCTAAAAACTGCTTAACCAAAGTTGTTTTCCCAATGCCTCCATATCCTTTTACAATCATCAAGGGCGATGAAGAACAAGCATACCATCTGTCCAAAACCTTGAGCGCCGAATTTTCCCCTTCTATTACCTCCGCTGTGAAGCTCTCCACAAATACTGGCAAGTTGTACCGTTCAAAATCTCCTATAAAGTCTCCATACAAAAAATTCAAACCAAACTCTTCGATAAAATAAACATGTTTACTTTTAAAAACCTGAGCAATATTTTCTTTTCTTTTGTCCTTATCCTTTATCGAAGGAGAATCGGTCAAAATTATTAGCGGAAGTTTTGGATCGAAATAGTCATTTTTTTTAATAAACGCGTTAGTTTTACCTTGACTAGTACGTTCGTGAAGATAAAGAAAGTGCTTAGACCCCCCCAGCGCCTCACTAATTTTAAAAAGCTCGAATACAATGTCTGCCTTCCAATCTCTTACGACTATTGGATAGCCAACATCAATTGACCAACTGGAGTTTTTTTCGATATACAGTTGGACTGTCTTGGAGATGCTTCGATCTTTTTCTTTAATCACCCCACTATTTTTTAAAACCATCTGAGAGTTGTAAAATTCAAATTGCTTATTTAGCTCTTCTATTTCTCTTGGATCGGCAATACGAATAGAGTCGCTGTCTTGCCCTTTTCTGACGAGAACAGCTCCGGCATCTAGTGTTCTGGTTTTAGTCATCAATTCAGACTTCAGCAAAACAAGACGACGAGGGGATGGTATTTTGAATACTAAAATATTTTTTCCACCTATTTCAACTGCATCGACTTCAAGATCGAGTGGTGGATAGTTAATTAGATTTTCTAAGCGATTTATTATCTTTTGCCTAAAACCACGAAGATCACTGATAATAGGAATCTGTTTCAAATCAATATTGAATATATTTCTGGTCTTTTCACAGAATCCGAATATCAAATATCTTTCATGGCCAACGTAATCAACATAAGCATTACATAGACTCACGATATCTTTATAAAATTCACCCCATTTTGAACCAAGATTACTTGTATCGGCATCTGATGACCAATACCATTCGCGCTTAAACTCCAATATTGGGGATTCATCTTGCTCAAGAAGGCTCTCTATAAAAGCGGAATCAATCATATTAACCCTTTATTAATTGAAATTAAAATCAAAAAAGTAATTTTTAGAAGTTTGACTAAAAAAGCGATTTGCGAACACTACTCTTCACCAGGCGGATGAAGCTTCTGGTACGCTCTTAAAGTTACTGCCGTTTGTCGCAGGCGATATTTGGAGTCTGATTCCAATTCCTGCTACCTCGCGGGCAAGTGTCGCGTAGAACCAATGATCGTCAAGGACTTAGATCCACGGGTCATGGCGACATACAGATCCTTGGCGCCCAATGCGTCAGCATCAAGAATGACTACATGGTCGTACTCCAACCCCTTCACCAGCAGCGTTGTGCCAATGAGCTTGGGGTGGGTTATCGGCCTCCCCGTGTACCTCATGTCGCGCTGATATTTATTCGCAGCTTCTGTCAAATCTGCTTCCACCCCATCAATGTGAATCTTCAGCACGTTAAGGAAGCGATACAGCAGATCACGACGGTAAGGTGACGTTTCAGGGTTGGCCTTCAACGCCAAGAAGAAATCTCTAAGGTGAGCGCTTGTGGGGCCGTTCAGATAGGCATTGGCGGCATGCAGGACCAACGGGTACTTGGTAGCCTTGCTCTGCTTTGCGACCTCGCCCTTCTGAGTCCCTGCAGTCAGTGCCTTTCCAACCCCTGTGAAGCACATCTTGGAAAAATCTAAAGCCAAGAGGAAACCTTGCTGGATTGTCTTGGCTGCAACCAGTTTCTTGATGAACAAGTGAAGGTCTTTGCCTTCAACCTCTTCAATGGAAGAGAAATTGCCACCCGTAGTTCTTGCCAACAAATGGGTCTTGTTCTTGGACTGCTGGTCGCCGCCATGAAGGGCAATCACACTCTCCTGATGACCCAGCAAACGCATCAGTGAGGAGTACTGCTTTGACGCCAATAACTCTGGGGTGGTGTGATTGAGTATCACACAGGCAGGGAGGTCGTCTGAAAGATCGATCTTCTGCCCCTGTTCCAGTGTCTCCCTCGCCTTCTTGAGCCAAGCTCCAAGATTCGGATCGCCAGCCGTATTCCAGCGCCACGGAATGTTCAGTTGCCCCAGACAAGTGAAGCTCGGATAGACACTTACCGTCCAATCAACAGGTTTGCCTTCTTCACCACCAAAGTCAAAGATGGCCTGCATAGGATCGCCTAGAATTCGGCAAGGCATGAACTCAGCTAAGACACAGACAAGGGTGTGCTGCAGATCGGAGCAGTCTTGGTACTCGTCTACATACACGCCGGCATAGGTTGCAGCGACAACGCGACGAACGAACTGCTTGGCAAGCAACCCTGAACAGCATTCGTAGAGCTTGTTCCACTGCTTGCTTGTGGGGTGCTCTGCCTTCCACCCAGAAGTTTTCGGGTAGGCCAGGCAGAGGCGAAGTGACCAGCTCGCAATTGTGTCAATCTGGTACTTGGAAGCAGGCACACCAAGAGCGGCCATTTTAGTCTTGATGGAGTTCACACCTGCGAAGGTGTGAGTCAGGATGAGCTGCCTTTTGGTGGCCGCTTTCACTGCCATGGCGATGAGGTGCGTTTTGCCGTAGCCGGCCGGAGCGATCACATACCCTTTGGTAGTGAAGTCATTGAGCTTGAGGGCTAATTCCTCAGACATGCTCAGCCCAATTCCAAAGCGCCTCCAGTTTGACTGCCAAATCCTTCTTTAAAAAAGCAGCCTCGTTAAACGTATGGCTCACCACCTTGAACCACTGATCGCCCCGTGTTGTATCCTTGAACCAGCCGGCCTTTTTCGCGGCAGATCCAATAGCGTTTCGCAGCTTCGCACTTTCAGTCCATTTCTCAAGATCTTGGTCAATTTCATCCTGAACTCTGGAGCGCACTTGGTCATACACCGGGTAACCCAATTCATTTTGGGCAAGCTTTAAGCTGACCAAGACGCTCTCCCAAGGCAGATCTTGAAATGCTCGCTCCTCCAAGGAGTACTTGTCGCTCCAAACATGCACGGGGACACCAAGCATTATGAGTTCCGCTACATCAGCAGTCGAAAACTGATCTTCAGCGTCTGCATCCGCGAGCACTGAAACGTCATAGCAGAGCGACTTGAACGCCTTTGCCAAATCCTTGATCTTGCTAGCGCCCCTCGCGTCCAGAAGGGCAACGCCGTGATACGACAGCGGGTCCTTGCCCTTTTCGACCTGGTGATCATCAAACCCTCGCACGAACCCAACTTCGGTCGCCCCCTCGCAGACCACTACCTTCTTCGCCAAGAATGCTTCTGTGCTGGATCGAATCTTTCCCTGCACCTCAAACTCTTCCAGACCGTCCTCCGATGCGGAAGTGATCTGCACAACCCCACCCTTGCTATGCACGACGTATAGCTCCTTGACGGTGAGTTCCCGCAGGACTGTAGGTGAGTGCGTAGTGAGGAAGTATTGGCCTCGTTTGTCATCTCGGATATGCTTGATAAGACGGGTGATCCGGTGCGGCTCCAAGCCAAACTCCACCTCGTCAAACAACGTGATGTGTCCTTCTTCTAAACCCATCTTTTGAATGCCGCACAACAGCATTCGCCTCGACCCAAGGCCCAACTGACGAAGAGGGATTTCACCATCATGGAGTGCCAACCCACCCACTTTCAGATTGATGGAAGCCAGATCGAGGTGAGCCTTGTAGGCGCCTGACACCGGCACCCCCAAAAGCTTTGCAATCTCCTGTGACTTCTCAGCCGCCGCATCAAAATTCTTGAGAGAGACAGCCCGATCACCCTCCAAAGAGGCCTTGGCCGTTCGGGAAGCATTTGCCAGCAGTTCGGTTAGACTCTGGGCTTCAGTGAGCTTCGCCAACGCCGTGCCGGTAGCCCAAGAAAGCTGCTTCTCGCTGTAGGCTCCGATTAGGCCGACACTGACCTTGTTCCTGTCGCTTTGCTTAAATGGAACACCGTCAGGGTGCCGATCACAGACAACCACCCACTTGGGCTCAAGATCTTTATCCACCGTGAGCCGCACGGTCAGAACACTCTCGTGATGGTCTTCAGGTTCGTCAGTGAGCTTCAGCGCGGCAGCATCCCAGCCCCGAACATACTGACCATACTTGTCCAAGGAGCAGAACACTTCGCTCAAGGCCCCGATGGTGACTTCAATGATGATTGAATCTGCGACATTGCACTGGTGAAAGTCAGAGTCGCTGATGGTCAGGTTCCACTGCGGATGGAAGGCATATCTGATAGCGTCTAAGATTGTGGACTTGCAAGAATCACCTTTGCCTATCAAGCAAAAGATGTCTGCGTTGGGAAGACACCAGTCAAGTTCTTTCAAGCCTCGAAAGTTCTTGATTTTTATTTTTCTGATCTTCACAGAGCCACGTCCTCCAGAACTTCAGCTATGAACTGGGCTACTCCCCATCAATGCCCCAAGCACAGCATGGAACTCTCTTCGCCCTCATCTTCCCATCATAGATACATCTCGTCACGTTGAGCAACTGTTGCTGGAAATCGAGTGGCTTTTAATGGTGTTTGAGGAGCCAGCGACGTCAATCGCTGCAGAATCGTTGGATTCAGGGGAATGTCCGAAGTGCGACATAGAGCGGGCACTGACGCTGGACTACCTGCTGTCAGCAAACGCCGCAAAGCCGACACTACAGGCCCGAGACGAAAGACTGGAACGGGTCGAGAGCCGTCGTCTGGTTGTCTCCGCTGAACCTCGGAAATCAGCCGCAGTTGCCGTCGGCAAGGACGGCAGTGCAGCGGGGGCGCTGAACTCGGCGCCCGAAAGCTGCATCTCAGTGCTGAAGTGGATGCTTGCCAGCGGCGCACGGTTGTCTGAGAAATCCGGGGTGATTCAAGTCTGAAGAGCTTTCAGATACGCTGACGTTCCATCGGGCGCCAGGTCGATACGCCAGTTCTTGACGACCTGCGCCGCATGGGCCTCATCGAAAGTGCCCAGCAAGTACTCCATTAAGTCGTCCTGACGAGGCTGACCGAACACCATCCGATAGATCGCCAAGCTCGCCTTCAGGCGCTTCAGCCGCTGATCGTCCTTGCTCCATGGCAACCTGAAGACGAGCCTCTCGACCTTGGCACCGTCTGGCAGCTCGAAGATCCAAAACGGGAGCAAGTCGGATGCACCTTGCGGACGACGCGCGCGCACATGGTCGAACATGTCCTGCCACGGCTCAGTACTCGCCGTGCTGAGCCCCGCGCGCCCCGCCTGCGCCACGTTCTTGCGCACGGCATGCCCCTTGTATCGGTGCACACGGCCCTCGCGCTGCTCCAGGTCGACAGGATTGCCCGGCAGGTTCCAGTGCACGATCGAGTGACACCAGGAGTGAAAGTCCAGACCTTCCTGCCCAACCGACGTGGAGGCAAGAACGAACGGCCGGAAAGGAGAGTTGAAGGCCGCTCGGATCGACTCCTTCCGCGAGATTGCGCCGTCTTCCTCTTTGGCATCTCCGTATCGCACCGCGTATCGGCAGCGCAGCGACAGTGGATCAGGATCCATTGCGAGCCTGCCGTCGACGACCAGCGGATAGTCGGGGCGCAGCTGGCTGGTCCGGATGGTTGCCGCCTCGAAGACTTTGCTGGCGACTGCAAAGATGCCATCCGTAGCGTCCTCGGCGCTGCCCGACTCGGCCTCGTGCAGCAAGTGAACGTACTCGTCGAGCAAGGCCTGCAGATTGCCTTGCGCGCAATAGTTCAACGCACGCTTCCAGTACGCGGCCTCGTCTTCGTCCTGCTGCAGCATTGCAATCGCCTCGGGCGCATTGAACTGATGTCGCAGCCCATCGGCAATTTGCACAGCGGCAGTGCTCAGCGCAGCGAAGGTCGCCGTCGTCTCCGGCGCGACGCGGCGCAGAGCCCTCAGCGCGCACACCGCAGGACCAGCAATCGCAATATCCGCCAAGACGTCGACCAAGTCCTTGGGGACTCGCCGCATGGCAGGCAATTCGCCGTCCCAGACCTCGATCCAGTGTTGAACGTGGCGGGCGAATCCCCCCTCGGCCTCATGCGTATCACCCTCTTCGTCGGCACCGGAACGCTTGCGCGCACGGTGCCAATGGTCATCGCACCAGTTGCGCATTCCGGCGTTAGTTGCGCTGGTTTGCTCCAGGAGAATGAGCGCAACCCAGTACCAGCGCGGATCAGGTGGGCTGAACTCGTCAGCCGAGGTGACCGAGAGCGGAGGCAGAAACGCCTCGATCCGCTCGCGGACGCTCGCGCGGACTTCGGCCAGCGATGCTTTGCCGCCCGTCTCGACAAATGCCTGCAGTGGATCAAAGGCGTCAGCCAGCACCCGCGACGGGAACATCAGGGTCAGTGCGTTCATGCCGGCGAACGTGCCGTCCTCCTTGACCGGGAAGCGAAGCCGCGCCCGCACTTGCCGCGTGAGCTGGTCGTACCGCGGCTTGCGTTCCAGGCCGGTCACCGACTTGGATTCGACCAGGTAGGACAGAAGCCCCGCAATTGCGTCGGGCACCACGTTCCAGCTGGAGAAGACCAAGGACTTGGTGAATCCGGCTGCATGCTCAAAAGGCCCCTCGCCGGCCCAGTACAGCATCGACGGAGGCACCCAAAGCAGGCGCCACGATTGATGAGCTTCGATATCCGCCGCCAATGCGCGCAAACGACCGTTGGCAGGATCGACGGCGCCGTATTTCGCCATCGACCTCTTGTGCAAAGTCCGATACGCCGGCTGCTTCTGCAACGCCTCGACGAACACTCCCTCGTTCTTTTTGTCGGCCAGCCGGCGCTTGAGCTCGTACTCCTTCATGAAGTTCAGCAGATACGGGCTCGAACGCCAGTACTCGATCGGGTCGCCGGACCCTACGGCCGTGCTCAGCCGATCAATGGAGCGGAATTCCAGCAAGTCTTCTGGGGCCAGTTGGACCGGCACCGCTCGCTCACGAACCATGGCATCCAGTCCTGCCGTTGCTCCGACGCGCTCGGTCCGGCACATGATGCGGCGCAGTCGCCGCTCGATCTTGGCCTTGGTCTGCGCCGGCCGCTGAGTGGCAAGGCTCTGAGCATCCAGCGTCATCAGCACCTCGCGGAACTCCCGCAGGTCCTCTTGCAACGCGTCGACCTGACGGCAATCGTCAAACAGGAACCCGGCGGTCTGCAGGAAGTCTCGGTAGTGGTTCTCTTCCTCGTGATGCGCCGCGTACATCTTGTACGGCGTGGCCGACAACAACAGCACCCGGAGATCGTCCGAGTGGTTGAAGAGCTGATGCGCCAGCTCAGCCGCCGGGCTGATTTCTGGCGCCGCGAGCAGATCCCTGAAGCGCTGGAACTCGTCCAAGATCACAAGATCTGGCTTCAATGCGCTCAGGCAGCAACGGGCCAGCGTGCGCCTAAGCTCACTCGTCAAATTGCGCGCTTCCTCACGATGCTTCGGAGTTATGGTTCTCCGACCGTCGGCCGCGTGTGCCGTCAGCTCACGAAGCCTTTCCAGGAATTCGCTGCCTTCCACGGCATCGAGGAACGCTTCGGCAATTGGCTCGTCATAGTCCAGCGGTTCAAACGCTTCGGTGAACCACCCCTGGCCGGCTGTACCTTGAAGCACGTGAACCAGTCCTTTGGCACGGAGGTTCAACCGGTCGCGCAACATCTGGAAAATCAACCTGCGCTCGAGCTTCTGACCGCCGCGATTGCCATGGTCGAAAGTCGTTCCCGGCGTGAAGCTGATGAAGTTAATGGGCTGCTTGCGCAAGCACTTCACTTCCAGTGGAAGCAGCGTCAGACGTGTTGCCTTCACGAACGCGTTCTTCCCCGTGACGTTCAGACGCGCGACGTTCTGCGCTGCGATGTCGGCGTTGGAGCAGATATAGATTATGTCGATGCGTTCACGCGTTCCTTGCAAGTGCTCAACCGCCTTGGCGATGACGCCGCGCGCCACCAGCGTCTTGCCCAAGCCCACCTCGTCCGCCACCAGGAACCGGCGTACCGCGTCTTGATCCAGGAACAGGCGGCGAAACGCGAACTCCACCGTACGGAGCTGGAAGTCCTTGAGCCGGGCCAGCACCGGCTGCGCACTGAAGGGGTGGTTCATCGCGCGCCCTCACTGCTTCTGGCTTCCTCGAAGACTCGCCACAGCGCCATGAAGTCTGGCGGGATGAGCGATTCAGCCCCCTCTCCTTGTGCCTGGGCGAGCTTGCCGACGGCGCTGGCCACATGATCCAGCTTGGCAGGCTCACGCGAGAAGGCCTTGAGCATCAGCTCGAAGAGAGCAAGCGAGTCATCGGGAGCAGAGACGCCCCAAAACCAGCTTCCCGTGCCCTCGCCTTCACCGTCCGGCGCCTCATTGCCAAACACGCCCAGCAGCAAAGCGAGGTAGCGCAGGAATGCAGCTCGGTTGCCGAGCAACACGGCGAGCACCGCTGCCTCTCTGTCCTGCGGTGGATTGGCAAGCGGCAGTTCCAGTCCGAACAGCAGTTCCTGCTTTCCCATCCGAACCCGGAATCCGGTCAGAGACGTCACCTCATGCGCCATGAAGCTTCCGAGCTCAAGGCTTGGCGCCCCCTCCACCCTCCGGTTTCCTTCTGGCGACACGGTCAACGGCCACGCCCAGATCTCGGTTGTCGGGTAAGCCAATGTCTGCGTTCCGTGAAGCGTCAGCGAATAACGTCCGTCCTCGGTCATCTCACAAACCAGTTGCAGGCCGGCCGCCACGATCCTTCGCCGAATGGCTTCAAGCGCGTCTTCGAGCTCGCGTTGCTTCAGCAGCGGCCCCGGATCTATCGGCTGGTACGGCTCGAGCAGTGCGCCCATGCCTTTCTCCCTGGTGAGCCAGTCTCGCGGCCGTCCGACCTTGCCATGATGCCCGCAAAGCTGCGCCATCACCTCGACATTACTGCCCCGCTCCAGCGCAGCAGTCGTGCAATTCGCAGACCCGACCAGCGCATACGTCCAAGCGCCCTTCTGCCAAATGAGGGCTTTGGCGTGCAACCCACGGTGCGCGTCCCTTTGGGCCTCTTCCTCTGCACCCAGGTCGGCGTTGTCGTCGACCACGTACATCCGACACAACCCTCGCGATTCGTCGCTGAGCAAAGCGATCTCTTCCTGGCGCGACACCACGCCAACGGGACACTTGCTCGTTGCTGCGACAGCCTGCAATGCGGTGTCACGCAGAAAAGGCGACACAACTACCAGCTCATCGGATTCGGGCAATCGCAACGGTTGAGGCTTGGCACTCAGCCCGATCACATGGAACTCCACCGGTTCGCTGAACCCTGGTGGCAGCTCCCACGCACAGCGATGCAGCTGGTCGGCCAGCGTCTGCAATTGCCGAAGTCGCTCACCCGAAGGCCTCTTGTGGCGGCACAGATCAGGAAGCTGGCGCACGAACGAGGCAAGCGCTTTGTTCTCCGTACGAGGCCGGCCCTGCGGCTGCCCTTCTAGGCACAGACTGAGATCCCAGGAGCGGTCATCTGTCAGATTGCGCGAGAGCACGAGCAGCCGAATCAGCGGAGCATCGCCCTGCCCCTCGCGCAGGAAGCGCAGCACCCAGACCTTGGGATGAAATGCGCCGCCGTGCGGGGCCAGCACCTCATAGATCATCTCCTCGGTCAACCCCAATAGCGCATGAGGCATGCGGGGTACGTGCAGTCTTCCGCTGTCCGCGAAAACGCTCAGGCGCTTGGTCGTCCGGCGCATGCCCTCGAGCAGGCGCAGAGGGTCGTTCTGCACACCTTCGTCTTCACTTGCAGCCAGCCACGCCAGGTGCGCAGGCAGAACCATCAGCGTCGCAATGTCCAAGGAGTACGTCGTCGCGATGCCAGTGTCGAACACGTACCCGGCAGGAGGCGTGACCGCCTCAACCAGTGTGCTGCGTGCGTTGGGCTGGATCATGCTTTGCTCCCCAGCCCTGCCGCCAGATCGGACAGGAAGTCGCTTGCCAAGCCCCAGCGATAGGTCAACACCGTCAAGCCTGAGCTGCCGCCCCAAGTTCCTGCGTTCTTGAAGCGAGAGCGTGGGCCCTTCATGCTCTCTTCACGGTGGCGGATGAGATCTCGGGCGACCTCCGACTCTGGAATCTGGTCAGGTCCGTCGCTCACCAAGCGAAACCAGTTCTTGATGAACGTCTGCGTCGATGACGTGATGGTGTGGTTCCGACCCGTCACCCGCAGCCAGAAGTCCTCCAGGCTCCAACCGGCGAATCCATTCGACTGAACTGAAGTCGCCCATTCGGTGAGTCGGTGGCGATAGGCGTCGACGCCATCGGACCGTTTCCACACCTCGCTCAGCGATAGGTTGTAGACCAGCGCGGCGCCTTCGATGAGCTTGGAGAAGTTGCGTCCGTGCTCCACCAGTTCGCGCATCTCTTTCGGGAAGCTCGCCTGCCTCGGGTGCAACCAAGGGGCGTCAACCTCGACCTTGCTGCTCAAGGACTCGGTGTCGAATGCCAGCCAACTGAGCAACGAATCGGGATGAAGCTTGCGCCACTGCTCACGCAGGAACTGAGCTTCATCGCCAGTCAATTCGAGCGTCGCCTGGTCGAGCAGCGCCTTCAGGTCTCCTTCTGGCACCAGCTCCCGCAAAGAGGCGTGCCAGGTAGCACCCTTCAGAGGGTCCAGCCAGTCGTCGTCGTCCTTGCGTTGCTTGCGATGGCGCGCTGCATAGACACTGTCGATGCGCCGGAAATACTCTTGCTGCGTGCCGTTGAACACGCGAAGACCCCAGCGCCCCAACCCAGCCCAGTACACCGAGCTGGCCAACCGCTGCAACTCGTCCCCCGTCACGCGGCCGAAGGCTCCCCGCTCAGCCCTCAGCTGGCTGTTGAGCACGAGCTCGCGATCACGGGCGAGCTTGGAGAATTTGGCGGCGGGCACGCCTTCGTTCTCCATCTTCATGAAGAGCCAAGGTAGAAGCAGCATGTAGCGCAGACGCGTCTGAATCACCGATGTACCCGGAAACAGCTGATCAGAGATCGAGTCGCGGATGGCGCCGATGCCCAACTCGTCGCGCGTCTCGCTCTCTTTGAACATCTGCAGCAATCGGTGGCTGCGCTCCTTGGCCGCGTTGTCGTGATCGAGCCAGGTCAGGCTGGATGGCATTATTTTTATCCTCCCCTTGCCATCCTATTTGAACGCAGACTTAGGTCACCTCCGCCGACCTCCTTGACCGCCCCGTCCGGGCAACTCCGCGCTTGATCTCTGCGACGGCCTGCTGTTGAGTTCAACACTTCCTGCTACTGAGTTCCACGAACCTTGCTACCGTACAGCAAATTCGTCTAAACCCACCCTTTTCGCTGTTCCATCGCGGAACGCCGTCGACGGACCAACCTCTCGAGCTTGCGCATGTACCGGTGAGGTACCGCAAAGCAGTCGTTGGTGAGCGACAGCAACCAGCCTGAAGCCGTCACGCAGAAGTCTGCGGCGGCCGACTGCTGATGTAATACAGCTATCGTATTTCCAAGCTCGCAGATGAGGGTCGCAGCTGGCCCGCTGACCTATGGGCCACGGCAGCCTGCCGAGGGCCGGGCGGATGGCTCTCGACAGGTCGACCGCCAGCGGTCAGCTCAGGTTCGCGCTGCGCATGCGCACGCCCCAGGCGCCCAGTCCTGTGAACAGCAGGCCCAGCAGTCCCAGCGGCCAGGGCCCCATCAGAGGGACCGGCGCAGCGGTCGTGGGGCCGGCCATTTGCACCACCACGCCGGGGTCCACAATTTCGCCGTTCTCGATGCCGTCGGCATCGCCGGCACCGCCATCGGTCAGGGTCAGGGTCACCCGGTTGCCCGTGATCTGCGCACCCGCATAGACGGCCCATTGGCCTGCACTGTTTTTCTTCCAGTATTGGAGAGGCGCAGCCGAGGCGGGGAGGCTGGCGGTGTAGTCGATCTGCATCTGCACGGCGCCGCGCACGTCACAGCCTGTCAGCTTGAAAGCAAACTGCGGCCCTGCGGCCTTCACCTGCGAGGGCAGATCCGTCACGGCACCGGCGGGACTGGCCTGCGAGCTTTCGAAGGTGCAGCCCGGACCACCTCCCGTGAGGGCGGCCTGCAAAGCGGAATCGCTGTGGCTGCGCCGCAGCGGGGTGACGGCGTTGCTGGGCTGCGAGGCTGCGCTGGCCTTGCCTGCGGCATTGGTGGCCACCACGGTGAAGGTGTAGGCCGTGCCGCCGGTCAGGCCATGAACGGTGCATGTCAACCCGGTGGTGGCGCTGCAGGTTTTTGAGCCATCTGCCTGCGCGGCCACGGTATAGCTGCCGATCGCCACACCGCCGGTATTCACGGGGGCGGTCCATCGTACCGTGGCACGACCGTCGCCAGGCTCTGCGGTGACGCCTGTCGGGGCATCGGGCAGCCCTGCGATGATTTGCACGCTGCGGGTTTGCTCGGTGGCTGCCAGCCAGTTGACGTCGCCTGCCTGATGGACTGCCAGCGTGCAGGTACCTGCGCCTATGATGCCGACGGTCGCGCCGGCGACGCTGCAGACCTGCGGCGTGCTGCTGCTGTAGCTGACCGGCAGCCCGGACGAGGCGCTGGCCGCTGGCTGGAGAGTGAAGCTGCCGTCTTTCACATAGGGTTGGCTGGCCTGCGGATTGAAGGCAATGGTGTTCAAGCCCTTGGCGGCGTTCAGCGCATGGCTCACCGGCGCGGCGGCCTGCCATTGCGCATCGCCGGCCTGTGTGGCCGTGACCGTGCACACCGCCGTCCCTGCCGTGGCGAACGAGACGGTGTTGCCCTGGATGCTGCAGCCGGGCGACACGGTGAAGGCGACTTGCAGACCGGAGGTGGTGGAAGCCGTCAGTGCCAGGGGTTGACCGACCTGCTGCGGGCCGGGATCCGCGAAGGCGATGGTCTGCGCCGCGCGCGTCTCCTGCGGGGTGACCGTGGTCCCGTTCGAATAGGAGGCTCCGTTGCCCGCGGCATTGGTGGCCTCCATGACGATGGCGTAGGTCGTGCCATCGGTCAGTCCGGTGATGGTGCATTCATTGGCATTGCCCACGGGATTGCAGGAACCCACCGCCGAGCCCTGGAACTGTGCGATGGCGGTGAACTGGCTTGGTGAGCCATTGCCGTCGCCGGGTGCAACCGTCCATTGGACGCGGGCACTCTGCGCCGCAGGGGTGGCGCTGAGACCTGTCAGGGGGCCGGGAATGTCCAGCACGGCGGATGTTCCCAGGGGAATGATGGCGTAGCTGCCGCTGGGCCCCCCTGCCGTGGGCGCCAACGAAAGCTTTGCCGTGGCGTTGGCGGCCACAGCGAATCGGTAGTAGCTGCTGCTGCCCTGGCGATTGAGCAGTACGCTCGCATTTCCATTGGCGGGAAGGGCGATGTCACGCAATGGGAAACCACCCAAACCGCCATAAACGGATCGGAAGTTCCAGCTCGACATCGAATAAATGCCCGTGGACCCCAATGTGCCCACCTTGGGGTTGTCGTCCAGATAGACAGAGAGCAGGAAATCACGCAGCCATTGCGCGGGTTCCGCATTGATGGCTTGGCGAATATTGTCCACCCCCGTCAGATTGCTGTTCACCAGTGACTGGAGGAAGGATGTCTCATTTGCCTGAGAAATCCCGGCATACCGATCCGTCACGTATCGCAGAAATGCCCATTGGACACCGCTGCTGGCGGTATTGATTCTATTGCTGTCCATGACGCCCATACTGGACGGAAACTGCAGCCATGAGCGCCAGCCGGAATACAAATTGTTTTGATAGGTGTTGAAAGCAGCCACCCGGCGTGAGGCATTGGGGCCGGTGGTGAGATTGCTCAACACAATATTGCTGAATGGCCCCAGGCCGACGGAGGTGGCATAGAAAGCCTGCTCCATGGCCATGCCGCCCAGGGCTTCATCGAGCCATGTCTCTTCGAACGGACTGAGGGATGCCATGCGATGGCCATCCATCACCATGTGCGCCAGTTCCCGTGCAAAGGACGGTGCGAGGGCCCCCGTGACGTAGCTCACCGTGCGCACATTGCTGTTGACCACGCCTGTGGGATCGGGCGCAAGCATGTAGACGACTTCTCCCACGTTCCCCGTGGCACACTCCTGCCGGGACAGCTTGTCGCGCGGCAAGTAGAGCCCAACCCCGGAACTGCTGGCAGCCGCGTCCAGGCGGTTGAAGCCCTGGGTGATGAAGATGACGACTTTCCCGTTGCCGTCCAGGTCCGAAGGAGGACCGAACTTGCTCGTGACCGCAGGGTAGACCTGGGTATCGATGGCAGTAAGCGCATTTTGCAGATCGGTATTGTTCCATGTGGCCGCCGGATTGCTCTTATCCGTCAGCACAATGATGTTGTCACCCACCCAGATAACATCGGCTTCCGCGCTCAGGCCTGCCGCGCACTGATTGGCCAGTTCATTGTTCAGGCGCCATGTATCGCCCACAGCTGGCAACTGGCCATGTGGAACCGCGGTCGCGGGGTTCAGCGGGGTTCCCGGGTCGGTGCCACCCCGGCGGTTGAGAAAATCCGCCTGCATTGCCCGTCGCCGGACAATCCGCGGATCATCTGCGGGCACGGTAGCGTTGCCTGCATTGCCCGCCGCGGCCGCGATATTCCCCTGGAGCCCGATTTCTAGCGATAACGCCGATGTGGGCGATAGATTCAATGGAACCAGCAGGTATTCCGCGTCGGATGCGCTGGCATTATGAATCGCTATGCCTTGTATCGCTCCCTGGGTGTTGAGGGCACCTTGGTGACCGGCCGGGCTGACGGCATCCATCGCCATGGGCGACGAAGAGGCAGTCAGGCCCGAATTTGCAGCCCGGACGGCGGTGGTATCCGTCGATTCCGTGAGAAAGTAGGACTCCTGCCTGGGTTCGGCGGAAAAGGAAGAAAATGGAACCAATGAAACCAGAAGCAGCATGCGGCCAATAAAAGCCGAGTGATTTCTTATATGTGATGGCATTTTAAACAGGGCTGACGATTATGGCTTTGCTGGCGGTGGTAGGTCTGGATGATTTGCGGATGACGATGCCTAGATTGCGGATGTCGTTGTCTCAATCTATGCAGGCCTTCCGGTGTTTTGTAGATATTGATACTGATGAATCAATATCGATCTCCAGGGTCTGTAAATTCGTGCGTTAATGAATGTGCCAAAGTGTATCCTCTGCCTACGTTCCGTGGGAAGTGGTTGACACAACGCGCGCACTGGCGCGGACGCCTGGAGCCCCTGGCCTGCCAATCCTGTCGCTGCCAGCGACGTGCGATTTGTCGTGGGGAACACGGGTGCCACGGTTCAAACGGGACGCTTTCTCTCTGGGCTAGGAATCGCCGTCGGCGTTCATCACCATGTTCAAAAAAGACGTCTGGAAAGCCCCCTGCGACCTACATCAACGACCGGCTGCAAGCTCGAGTGTGGACAAGCGCGTGGTTGGCCTGGGCTGCTGCTGGTTTCGATGCCGCCTATGAACGAACGCTACGGGTCGGTAGCCCCATTCCATGCGCCGCGTAAGCGAACATCTAGCATCCCCTTGTATTGTCCTGAGGGCTAGCGTCGACTGCTCACCTGAAAAGCCGCCGCAAGATCGGCTTTAGCTTTGGTGCTCGGGTTACAGCAATGTGTCGATGATCGGACGCTCTCGAGCAGGCAATAGGTGGCAGCAACTCGCTGCACAGTAGGCGTTTGTATAAAACACGCAAACGACGGCTCAGGGTCGAGAGCCGCCGTCTGGTTGTCGGCGCTGAACGTTGGGAACCAGCCTGAAACTGCCGACCAGTAGACGTGGTGACCAGCCGGTCCCGGAAGGCGGTTATGTGTACGGCTCATTAATTCTCTTGGCATAAAGTGAAAAAAGCCCCGGCAGGATGATCCTGTCGGGGCTTTCTTTGTTTGTCCTAGTCGCACAGCTAGGTTGCCAGCAACTCCCTGGCTAGAGCCACTTCGATGCTTTCGCCCTCGTTATCATTGAGCACGTCCAGGCCACACTCGGGCATGTCGCCTGACGTGGATTGAGACACGGTGATCTTCTTGGCCATGAGCCGCAGGCACTCCATCTGGCTAGTGCCGGCGTAGCCCAAGAAGATCACGCGCACGTCGAGCTTTTGGCCAATGCGCCATGAGCGCCTGGCCGCCTGCATCATCGTGTAGACATTGAACCCGGACTGCATGAAGACGATGGTCGGGAACTCCAGGAGATCCAGGCCGGTCTTTACGAGCTCGGGATTTGTGATGACCACGTCGACGCCGCGATCGACCTGGTCAGCCACCCAGTCCTCTCGCTTTGATGCGTCCACGCTGGCGCGCAGCACAGCGACCTTGAAGCCCCGAGCTTCCAGGAGCATGCGCAGCCTGGCGGTGGTGTCGCGTGTGCCCGTGTAGATGGAATAGACCAGGACCTTGCGGCCCTGTGCTTTCTCTTCCGCACAAAGCTGCATCAGCTTCCCCTCCTTCGGCGTGCACTCGGTTTCCGAGAAGACAGGCGGCTGCAGGTGAAGCAGCGCCTTCGTCCTGGGATGCCTGACGGTCTCGGTCCTGAAGCAGCATTCTGGCCATGCCAGCAGCACGTTCATGACAACGCCCAGTAGCGTGCTGTCTTTCATGGCCAGGGCCTGTTTGAGCATCTGCACGAGCTTGAGCGCCATGACCTGGTAGGCCTCGGCCTGGTCCTCCTGCATCTGCACGTCGATGAAGGACTCGGCATAGGCCGGCAGCACCTTCTGGCCGATGTCGCGCAGCTTCAGGAAGACCGTGATGGGCAGCACGTAGCGCATGATGCCCACCGGGCCGAAGCCCGGGGCCTTGGATGTGCGCACCGTGAGCTGCTTGCCCTTGGCCGTGCGGTGAGAGGTCGATGCCGACTCCTTGTACACGTCCTTGAGCACGCCGTGCGTTCGCATGAAACCCATCGTAGCCGCAGCCATGGAGCCATTCTTGGACGGTTTGAATCCGTCCTCGATCAGCGCGGTGGGGTTGATCCGCCACAGGAGATGGAAGAGGTCGTCTGCATAGCCGCCCATGAGCGTTCCCGTCAGCAGCAGCACCTTGGAGCACTGGCTGGCCAGCACACCCATGGCCTGCCCCTGGGCAGAGCCCTCGTTCTTGTACTCATGACCCTCATCGACCACCAGCAGCCCAAAGTAGTCCTTGGGCAGGTAGCGCTTGATGAACTCGGTGGGCTGATAGCCCCCCTGACCTATCGAGAACTCGAAGTTGGCCAGGCGCCGCTCCATGCGCTTGGCCTGTCGGTCGGAAAACACCAGGTCGCCGTTCTCGTCCATCAAGTTCACGAACTCGTAGACGTTGTCCTCCAGCATGGCAGCCAAGGTCTTCTCGCCGAAGGTCTTGAGCAGTCGCTTGGCCGCCACCGGCCCGATGGTCGGCAACTGCTGCAGCGCGTCGAGCACCAGGTCGTACATGGACTGGATGGGCTTCCCGCTACGGATGAGCGTCCACAGCGTGGAGCTGCAGCCGTCGCACTTGCGCCGGCGTTCGCTCAGCAGCTGCTTGGCCAAAGGCGCCGACAGCGGCAGCGTCTCGCCCTCTTCCCCCTTGGATTCGAGCGGCCGCATGCAGTTGGGACAGCAGGCTGCAGAGAACACCTGGCCCTCTATCAGCAGCTTGCGCTCGATGAACGCCGGCCGCCAGTGGAAGCCCATGCGCATGCGCACGCGCCCGAGCACGAAGAACTCTGGCTGGCTGGATTCGAGGCCCAGGCGCGATCGCAGGGCCAGCAGCTTGCGCAGCGTGTCAGGGCCGTTGAGCACCCACACGCGTGCACCGGGCACGGTCTCCAGGATCTCGCGCCGCCACTTGTAGACCAAGTGGGGCGGCGAGATGATCAAGGTGCGTGGATTGCGCTGCTGCAGGCGCTGCAGCAGCACGGCGGTGCAGATGGCCATCATGGTCTTGCCAGTACCCATCTCGGCGTTCAACACGGCCGCAGGTTCACCCTGGTCGGCCAGCAGCTTGACGATGGCCTGGACGGCCTCCGACTGCGCTGCGAACGGCTTGCGTTTGAGCCCCTGCAGGATCTCCTGGCGATCCTTCCAGACGCTTGTCTTGCTGTCTCGCTCAGACATGTAGACAGGCGGGTGCTGGGCCCGCACTTGGTCCAGCAGGCCCTGGCCGAACTCGCGGATGAAATCGCCCAGCGGGATGGTCTCGCTGATCACATCGGCCAGGAAGTCCTCGCCCTCGATCTGGCCGAATTCGCCCGGGGCATCCGATGCTGCAACAGGTGCAACGGTAGTTGTGTCCTGCTCCAGGACGGGAGTGGTGGGGGTGGAAACTTCCATGATTTGCTCCAAAAAATAAGGGCGCACCGCTGAAGAACAGCGGCGCGCCCTGGTGGGTGGTTGAGATGGCGGGCCCGAGGCCTGGCGCGCTGCCAGGCAGGACTCACAAGAATGGTTCAGGCGACGAGCAGACGCTCGCGGACGCCGGCACTGACGTGCCGGATGAAGTGGTCGGTGATGCTCACGCGCAGCGCGCGCAGTTCGCCGATGCGCGGATAGAGACCTTGGCCAAGCTCGTGCACAGCGCCTTTTTCTTGACACCATGCCAGCAGAGGCTGCTGCCAGGTATCCAGCAACGCGATGGGCGCCAGTTCCTTGACAAGGCTCCACACACGCGCCTCGATGTCACCAGTGGTGGCCAGCACCCAGCCGATGCGATTTGCCTTGTCCAGGGCACGCAGGCGTTTGTCGTAGAGCCACAGGTGGCTCAGCGGCCCGAACAGGTTCTGGCGTGGCAGCCGGCCGCTGAACTTGGCCAGGCGGTCGGTAGGCCCGAGGTCCACCAGCTGACGCTTTCCGCCGGCGCCGACCAGGCTGAAGCGGCTGATGCCGGCTTCAGCTTGGCTGCCGAGCTCGGCGGCCGCGATGAACTGCATGGCAGAGGCATCGCGTCCGTAGAACGACAGGAACATGAGCTCGCCTTCGTCGTTGCGCAGGCACGCGTCAACCCAGAGATCCGCGTAGCCTTCGATACGGTAGAGGCTGCGATGAGGTGTCAAAAGATGCTCCAAAGAAGACGGAGCAGCCCCATGCGGGGCGTGCCCCACATGGGTTGAAGGTTGGATCAGCGAGCGTTTGGCACCCACAGCCACGCCGCGACAAAGGTGCCCTCTTGCGAGGGCGCCACAAGCGGAAGCGTGTCAATCAGGCAGGTCTCAGAACAATAGATCTCACGCGCCCGAGCGATGGCCACTGCGCAGTCCAATCGCCATTGGTTCTGGTCCTGCAGGGATCTGTCCAGGGCGCAGACGGCCTGGGCCAAGTTGCCCTGCTCCCAGGTGTCAACGACGCCGCGCGCAGCAACTTCCATGTCATGCATGTGCCGTCTCCTTTCGTTCCTGCGCCGCATAGTGCATTTCCACGGCCAGCTTGATGGATTCGAGTTGGGCCAGGATCAGCGTGTGCTGTTCCCGGGCCACCTTCTCGGTGACACGCTTGGGGCTGGTCGAAAGGAAGAGGCGATTGAAGTCGCCATCGCCGTTGAAACCAATCACGTGGCGGCGAGAGTTTCCGGAGCAAAGGTGGACCGAGGCACGGGACTCCAAAGCGCCGCCGAGTCCCTTGAGGGTGCAGATGTCGAGCTCCCGGGCGCCGCCCAGGTCAACGATCGTGACAAATCTGTGGCCATCGCGTGTGGAGTGGTTGTGGTGAGTACGCATGAGATGCTCCTTCAAATTGGATTGAGAGAGCGAGCGCCGCCCTTGCGGGACGATGCCCGCAGGGGTGGTTGGAAAAATGCCTGGTCTTGCGACCGGCGCGCTTTCAAGGCTCAGCGCGCCTATAACCGTTTTGAGTGGTTCAAACGGTTTTCCGCAGCGCACCCCTTGGCAAGCTCTGGAAAACCGGCTGTAGCCGGTTTTGGTTGAATTCAGCAGCGCTGAAAGGTGGTCAAGACGACCGTGTGCGCTCGAAGGCGATCACGTCCGCAGTAGAGAAGACCTGCACGAGCTCAGCGCGCGCCAGGGCTTCGAGATCCGGTGTTGGATCTGTGTCGCCCCAGGCCTCGGGATCGCAGTCGGTTGCATCATCGAGCTCCTTGCCCTCCGCGACGTGCATCAGCTCGCCATCGATGATGAAGATCGCTCCACGCGCATCCTTGAGGCCCGTGCCTTTTGGATGTCCGACCAGCAGCTCCATCACCGCGCATTCGTACTCCAGTGCACTCATGCAAGTGGTATCCACTGGCGCCGAAAGTGCGAACCTGCTGCACGTCGATGGCTCTTCCTGCAGGTATGCCTCCAACTCTTCGGCGCTGAACCGCTGAATGAACTTTGGCGCAATGAGTGCCTTCAGATCTGCCTCCATCGAGGACCAGTCGCTGGCATCTCGCAAGCAAATGCCGTCGATGCTGGACTGGCTCTCGATGCAGCTGACCAGACCGCCGACCAGGATGTAGTCGAGGTGCCCAGGCACTTGCAAGGCAGTGCCGGCGGGATGCCGGATGAGCACCGCACGAACGAGACGGGCGAAGTCTGTGTAGTTTGGATCTCGATGTGGCTGCCGCTGCAGGAAGAAGTTGAGGATCTCCAGCTCATGCGACTCCACCTGGTCGGGAGTGCAACGCTGAAAGAGCTCTCGGGCATACAGAGCCTGCGTGCAAGACACAGCGTTTTCTTCGTCCCAGGCCGATGAATCGCAGCTGCCGCCATCCCTTACATCGTCTCCTGTCTCAAGGTAAATAAGCTCCCCCAGTACCAGCAAGATCGCACCGTACTGATCCAGCTTCAGGGCACAGCCTTTGGGCTGCTTCACAAGAAGCTCGATCACGGATGTTTCCCATTGCTGGAACAACAAAACCGCTCCGGGAGCAGGCAGATGTGTAGTTTGGTTCATGGCTATCTCCATAGAAAATGGGACAGCTTCCCCCGAGGGCTGCTGCCCCGGGTGGGTGGATGAAAGGTGTCAGTGCAGCCTGCTGACAGGCTGCCCCGAGAGGACCTGCAGGGACTGCAGGAGCTCGGTGGCCACAAGGTCGCGCGCACGAAGATCGGCGGCGGTCATGCGGTTGCCAAGATGGCAGAGGACGTTCTCCAACGAAGCTTGCGCATCGCTGGCCAGGTCCAAGGTTTTCAGAATGTCCGGCACCAGGGCCGGAAGCGTTGCCAGCAGATCCAGCATCGATTCATCCAGGGCCGTAAGGCCTTGGCGATCCAGCGCTGCAATCTGCTTGAGGGTCTCGATCGCGGCCATCATCAACGCTCGTATGGCAGCAACAACGTGGTTGTCTGCCACCCTGCATCGGTGATGACCCAAATCGTGTGCGTGCCGACCTTGTAGACGGACATCACCATGGCGCGATCGACCAGCGAGTGCTGGTTGAGCGCACGATCGAGCGTGTGGATCTCGCCCCAATCCCCGCTTTGGTGCCGGCGAAGCAACTCGTGCGGATCGACTTCACCTTTGCAGATGAGGTCGTCCACGCCGAGCGTTGTCACCCAGCGGCCAGCGTGAAAAAAGGGTGTGGTCTGTGGGATGGTGGCGGCGGGCCGCACCAGGTCTTCAATTTCCATGGGTCATCTCCTGTGTTGCAGGGACGGCCCCACGATGGGGACTGTCCCCATCGGGTGAAAAGATTTCTCTACTTGGTTTCCTGCGCCTGGCACGAGGCCTTAGCGCGCCTGCAGCTCAGTCGGACTTGGACGTGGTCCGTGCCAATGCGCCGTACTTTCCGTCCATCTGCCTCACGACATCCTTTGCAATGTCCTGCCAGAACTGGCCGCACATGAAGCCAGAGTCGAACAATTCCGGGTTCGGGAACTCGGCGATCTCGCGTGCTTTTGTATGGATGCAATGAATCACGAAGGCCTGAACCATCGGGCCATAACGCGAGTACTCCATGAGTTCCGTGACGAACTCCACATTGGTGAGTTGCTGTTGCTGTGGCATGGCCACCTCCTTGAAATGCGGGGCGGCCGGCCCAAGGAGCTGGTGCCCCATGGGGTTGAAAGAAGTCAGGTGATCTTGACGATCTGCCCAAGGCGCGCATCGGGCGTGAGCTCGATGGCGTTGATGACGGGAACGAAACGATCCAGCAACACGGTGGACTGCGAGGCATGGCCCTTCTCGTCCACGTCGATGCTGACCTTGCGCTCCTTGCGTTTGTAGGTGTCGCCCTTGATCAGAAAGGTTCGCCCGTTGCCGGCCGTGATCTTTCCCGTGACCTGGCCAGCGGCCAAGGCCAAGGCCAGGTGCCAAGGTGTCAGGTCACGAAGGGGCGGTCGGCATGCGCCGGTTGCTTGGGCGAAGTGCCCCTGCAGGCCCTCCCACAGTAGGCTGTGAGAGAACTTAGCCAGCTCATCGGCCAGTTGCTCCTCATCGATCTGCACGGCATGGAAGTCGAGCTCCAGATCCCCCTGCAGCGCAGGGATCACATAGGGCTCCAGCTCCCACGAGTCCGGTAACAAGGGCGCGCCCTCCTCCGAGGCCTGCGCGTCCACCAGCGGCTGCAATGCGGCCTTGGTGGCATGCGTCGGCCGGCAGCGGGTGCCGACCACGATGCACTGCCGAAAGCGTTGCTCGGGTGCCATGAAGACGCGCAGGTTCTGAAAGTTGCGCACCAGGTAGCCGCGGATCTCGTCGTCAAGGGCGTAGTGCGGAATGATGTAGACCATCACACCGCCGTAAGCAAGATAGGGCACGGTCTTGCGCAGGAACGTTCGCTCCAAGCGCTCGGCCTTGTCCGGGCCGTCGATCAGGGATCGCTGCGCGGCTTGGTCAGAGACACCGTAGCCGTATGGCGGGTTGAGAAACAGAAGACCCATGCTGCGTGGCTTCACGATGACATCGTGCACATCGGCTTGCAACACGCGATCGAGGATCTGCTTGGCGTGCCGCGCACGGTCGCGGTCCAGCTCGATGCCGAAGGCCTCGGCGCCGGCGGCCCCACCGCGAGCGACGGTCAGCAGTTGGCGCACATCGGCCAGCGCCGTGCCCTCGCCGCAGCAGGGGTCCAACATGCGCACGTTCCCCTGATCGGGCATGCGCAGCAGATTGGAGATGCGGGCAATCGATTCTTCATCGGTCGGGTAGTACCCGGCCTTGATGTAGTTGCGCGCCAGGCGCGCGAAGATCAGGGCCATGGCCTGCTCTCCTCAAAGAAGAAAGCCAGCCCAGGGAAGTTCCCTGGTGCTGGCTGGTTGGTAGATGGCAAAGCAAGCTTTGCCTGGTAGATCACAGCTGGGTCCACATTCCGGAGTTCCAGGCCGAGATGGCCTGACGCTCGCTCTTCCAGGACTCATCAGACTCCCGCGTGAACGGACCATGCTCAGACCTCGTACCGAGGTAGAAGTCTCCATCGCTGGACAGCACCTGCAGCTGCAGGAACTCTCCGCGTTGGGCTGCGAGCAGGCCGAAGGGCGCGATTGCAGAAATTGCGGACGTTGCGAATTGAACTTGCGACATGTCATTTCTCCTTGAGGGGAAATGGACGAGCGCCCCCGGACGGGACGGCCCATCCGGGTTGAAGTTGAGTTGAGGTATAGAAAGTCCCAGCCACAGGAGGACCTGTGAACTGGGTGGGTGGTCAGAGATAGGTGCGCTGTGTCCAGCGCCCTTCATCCCATGCCTTCTTGGCCTTCTCACGGGTCGGCCAATACTGCATAGATTCGCGGGTGAAGGGACCACTGTCGGAACAGGTTCCGAGGTAGAAGCCCGCAGCACTCCGCAGAATTTCCATCGGATACTCCTTTCCGCTTGCGCGGGCAAGAGCACCAAATTGAACAGTTCCGTCCGCCTTGGCTGCGATTGGGATTTCGACTGGCGTCATGACATTTCTCCTTTGAGGGGGAAATGGACGAGCGCGCCCGGACAGGACACGGCCCATCCGGGAGGGGGAAGGTTGAATTCGTGCGACACTTTTCGGATGACCGAAACGCGCCACACATTGAGAGTGATTGAAGGAAGCCCCGTCGAAGAATTGGACCTGGTCCATCTCTTCGAGGAGCTCGATGCGCGTGATGCGCTCCCTATCCTGCGGCAGCGGATGCGACAGCAAAAGGCTGCGGCAAATTCCGTTCTCGCATCAGTTGAACCAGGCCGGCTGGCAGACCCGCAAGCAGCTCCGGACGTGCGTAGCACGACTGGACCAGCTTGACGATCGAACAGACTTCGCCTGGCGCGACCTGCTCGCGCAGATCCATCAGCTTTTCATATTCCTGCTCCGTGCAGGCCTGCATCCAGCGGTTGAACGCTTGGTGCGTGCGCGCGCGCTGCTCGGCCGTCCAGACAGGAAGAATTTGAGGGTTGGTCATGGTTGTCTCCAAAGAAATGGGGACAACCGACCCAGGGGGACGATGGTCCCCGAGGGTGGATGAGAAGGTGATCTACAGAAGTTTGACCGCCGCGACGGCGAGACCTACTACTGCGACCTGGGTGGTGATGATCCAGCGCAGCTGATCATTGAGACGAGCATTCAAGCGTGTTTCCACGGAAGCCATCTCAGCTTTCAGCTCGGATTTCATGGCGGTGCCATCCGCCTTGGTCAGCAACTGGTCGCGCATCTCTGCACGCACAGCATCCTGGCCGGTCTGGATGGCATTTTCAAGCTCACGCTCCACAGCACGGGCCTTGTCTGGCGTGACGCCAGCCTCGGTCAGTGCTTCAAAGACGCTCAGTTTGATGGGCATGCCCATGAGTCTACTCCTCCCGAAAAAAGAGCGGGCACGCCTTCCCTGACGGGCTCTTGTGCCCGCGAAGGGTGGTGATGATGGCAATGCCCAAGCAGCGAACTGCTTTGCACATTTGCGGGGCTCAATGTGCTCGAAACCATACTGAATGGTTTGATGGTTTCCCTCAGCAGCCGCAGCTGCAGGTGCTGAGGGAACCCATCGGATTCCACAGATTTCACAATGCTCCTGGCCGCCAGTGGCTGGCCGGTCACCAGGTGGAGCTCAGGCGACCAATGAAAGGCGCGGTCACAGACACGGCTTGGCTTTCACCGTGGCTGCACTATCGCAAAGCCGCTGCGCATCAGGTCGCAGCCACCCCAATTGGAGAGCCCTCTACCCTGTCGGGTCCTGCAGGCTGTCTATTGAGCACCCCCAGATGCGCAAGAGACAACCCGCGACGCGGGCTGATGTGTCTAGTCAGATCGGATGCCAGGTCTGGCTCTGAATGTCTGCCATCCTGTAGCCCAAGTCCTTGAGGGCTGCCACTTGCTGACGCAGGCGAAGACGATCTACGGTCGGGTCGAGCTTCACAGCGTCCCGGCTGTGCACTTGCGGCCAAAGCTCTCCGAAAAGCTCCTGCAGCTGCGCCTCTTGCGCTGACTGCGGATCTTCAACAGGTACGGGGTCAGAAACCGTCATAGCGGTCGGCGCCTGGTCCACTCTGGCCAGCCGCTTCTGGATGCGCTTTTTGAGCTCTTCCACGTTAGCTCTGGACTGGGCCGGGGCCGGACTTGATGTCCCGGACAAAGGCGTCGAGCTGGCAGTTGCTGATGCCGACCGAGGAGGCGGGGGCGGGACTGCAACCGGCTCTTCGTCCGCCGGGTCAGCTTCAACAAGATGGGGTTCTTCAGGCCTTTCTTCCATGTCATCGATCTGAAGATCGTGCAGCACAGCGCGGATCTCAGTGATGGACTTGTTGAAGTGGATGTACTGCTTCAAGAAGATGCGCTCCACCCAAGCCGTGCCTTTGTAGACGCCGTCATCGAACTGGTCGAGCAGCTGGTCGAAGACGCGGAATTCACCGATGTCGGTGAACAACTCTCCCACGCAAAAGTCGCCGTTGCGGCCTCCGCGGATTTTCTTGACTCTCAGCGTGATGCCGGAGAGCTTGATCATGTGCTCTTGCTCCAAAAGACGGAGCCTGAGCCCATGGGCAAGGCCCCATGGGTGAAAAAAAACACTCCACACGTGAACGCATGGAGTGCTGGTTGGATGTTCCGGGAGATTTCCAGTCAGCCGGCTATGTGATCTCGCACACCGGCGAAGTGTGTGCGTCAACGAGATGGTGCGCAAAATCAAAGTGCTCCAACCCGAGGGCGTGCATGTCTCAGGAGCTCACATGCCTTGCCACAAAGTGGCCACAGGTTTAAGCGATACCTGCAAACGCTTGGAAGCCTTGAGCATAGCGCAAAACTTGTAAATCTGGGCCAAAAAACAACCCCTGGCCTGCGATGCAGGACAGGGGCTGGTTGGCGCTACTTCAGCTTATCGCTGACCGGCAGGCTCTCGGTAACCAGCTCCGCTATGCGGTGCTGGACGACGAGGGTATGCCGAGGGGCCATGGCCGCGGGCAGCCGGAGCGGCTGCTTGACGCAACTGAGCGTGCCCTTGAGGGGCAGTGCTTGGCCGTTGGGCATCCACAGGACGCGACTGCTGAGCTCCCCGAGGGGCCTCTTGCTGTGACGCTCGCTGCGGAGCTTGGCGCGGCTGCTGACGCTGTTGCTGGTCTTCTGGCCAGGACTCGTCCTGGTAGAAGCCTTCGCCCTGAGGTTCATGCTCACGAGGAGCATCTTCGCCTGCAGTCTCAGCACCATCTGCGCTGCGCTTGTACACCGATTCCCCATCCACCGAAATCGAATAGATGAGAATCAGCCGACCCTTGATGAGCGCGGCCATTTCCTTATGCCCCGTGGGGCGTCCGGTTTCCTGGTCGCGCACATCGCGCTCGTAGACATGCGGGTAAGTGTCGGCGATGCGAAAAGTCACAGTGACCTTGCGACGTTCGTCCACACTTTGCTTCATGCTCTCGATCAAGCCGATCGCTTCGGCACCGCTTACACGGAGGTCGAAGTAGGTCGTGTCGGAAGAATCAGAGCTCCCACGCAACGCACTGATAGCGCATGCGAGGAAAGGCTCAGACTTGCGGCCACGGCCTTGCGGCGTAACCAAACGGACACGGCTCAGATAGCCGACACCGGTGGTGTGCAGGTTGAAATACTCGCGTTGTGCGTTCGTTGCTTGCATGGTGATCTCCAAAGTTTCCAGAATGTGGAAAGGGAGCGCAGATGCACGCACCGGACAGCGAGGTCTGGATGGGGCAGCTGGTCCCCATCCGGGTTGCGAAAAATGCTCTACATGGTCCTTGGGAGACCGTGCTGTGACTAGAAAGAGCTCAGTCACTGTGTGCCTTGCGGCGGTTCACGGGAAGAAGACTAACAGACAGATTTCAGCTGGTCAAATGCGGTTGACAGTTGCCTGCTGCCGCGCACTCTCCTCCTCCAGCAACTCAGTGATCCGCAGGATCAAGGCTGCATGTTTCTGCTTCAGAGAGGGGAGCTTTTCCTGAAAAGTGCTCCATGCTCTATCCAGCTGTTCGGTTATTGGCTCAGCCCTGTACGCGATGCTATCAACCATGGATTTAAGGCATTCTTGATGGCATTCACGATAAACATATAAAGCACCGATCCTGTCATCACCGAACCAGGCAATCTTACGGAAGTCTATAAGGCTTAAAAGTGCGATATGCTCGCCAACAGTACTCAGTTTAGCAAAGTCGCTAGCATTTACAGCTTTCTCCACTGCAGTGTGACGCTTAGCTCTAATTTGCTCTTGCTCAAGCTTCAGCTTTGCTGTTTTTTTCAGGACCTGGGCGCCCTTCTCCAATACCGCGATGGCGTCATAAATTGCCATGGATTCTTTGACGTCCAACTCAAACTCGCCATTTTTAAAGTTTCGCAGCCCACCAATCAGACGCATGATAGCAGTTGCCTGCGCCTTTCTAGCACTGCTATTCTTGGATATAAGCCCCTTGGACAATTCTTCAGCATTGATCATTATTTCTCCCAAGTTATAAAGAATCACACAAGTAAAAATCCCATCACCAAGCAAATGCTCGATGATGGGATTCGTTTGAAGCCCGTAGGCCTAGCGGTCAGTTCCAGTAGGCCGTTGGACCATTGGAAGGCAGATCACGTTCTCGCCTTGCGGCTTGGCAGATGCAGGCTTAACAGCTTGCTTCTCCTTGTGCTTAGCGCGAGATTTTTGGATTTCTTGTCGAACCAAACGATAGAAATCACGCAAAACTCTCACTGACCAGGTCACGCACATGGACACCTTGCGGCGCCGATCTGCGTACTTCTGGCCGGCTTCATAAGCTTTTTCCCGGATCTGCTCTGCTCGACGCAGAGTTTCCCAGGCCTTGGTATAGACACCCAGGTACTGCATCTTCAGATCGGGATGCTCTTCGAGCAGCCCAATCAAAATATCAGCGACCAGGGGATCTTGAACCCGCGAAACCATATCTGCCAGATGCTTTGCATCCCACTGGGAAGCGCTGACAAAGGCGGATGCGGTTTGTTGGGGTTTGCGAGTAGATGAGGACATGTCGTTGCTTTCGAGTGAAGGACAACGACCCCCATCTGGGACTCGTTGGTCCCGGTGGGAAGGTGAAGAAATGTGCCCTGCCTGCAGCTGCAGGCGCGCGTCTCACAAGGGCTCAGACGCTACGTGGTGCTCGGAGAGCGTTCACGAGACGATTGTAGCGGCGCTGAGCCCGCTTCGCTAGCTTGTAGTGCAGGATCAATCTAATACGTATTAACCACAGTACGCATTAATATTCTCAGCACATCTGAAATATTGTTATCATTAAGGCTTCTTTAACTTTTAAGGCGGACAACCGTGAGCAACTCATACAAAGAACTTCTCGCCCAGCGCGAGGCACTGGAAGCCCAGATTGAAGCCGCTCGCAAACAGGAAGTCAGTGATGTGGTTGCGAAAATTCGGAGCCTTGTTGCGGACTACGGCCTCACTGCAGATGACATCTTCACTGCAAAGCGCACATACAAGACTACAGCCGGCGAGCCAAAATTCCGAGATCCTTCCACTGGCAAGACCTGGACCGGACGTGGCAAGCCGCCAGATTGGATTAAGGACAAAGACCGCTCTGCCTTTGCGATCTAATAAGAAAAGACTACTATGTAGTCTTTTTTCATTTCATCTACAGTTTTATTTGTATTCATGGATATTGATAGAGAAAAATACTATTTAACAGACTTAGTAGATCTGCATTCGCATCTGCTGGCAAATGATTTGGTATTGGAATATCTCACAGGCGATGAAATTGTTATCAACGGAAACAACTACTCCGCGGATGAAATAGTCTCGTTAAAAATACTAGAATCAGAATTCAAACTATCCGTCAAGGACTTTGCCCACCTCTTTGTTGTCTTCAATAAAAGTCGTGTGCTTATGCAACTTGAAAACCCAAGAGGGAGAGATTGGGCGCCTGAAGGGTACTATGTTAAGACCATCAATCACGAGCTAATAGCACAGCAACACAAAAACAATATAGGAATATTTTTAGAAGAAGCGGACAGTTATGGCATAGCTATTGATGCATTGCACATAGATAGCTTTAATCTTAAAGAAGATGCACCAAGCTTGCTAGGTACAATAGGGTTCTGCTTGTGTGCACTCGTAGCATATCTGAATGGCTTCTCAAGGATCGATTTGGTAGGTGCAGGGCGCAATAGCCCCAAAGATAAGAACATCGGGTATTTTGTGTGGCCAAAGCTGGGCTTTGACTCCGCGCTTGACTTGATTGATCGAAGCAGTTGGCCACAAGAATATCTTGGATTCCGTACCATCCAAGATATCGTAAAAATAGACGAAAAATTTTGGGAAGACAATGGAGGGCAGCTATTAATGTCTTTTGATCTTAGTCCAGGTAGCGTCTCATGGAAGAAACTGCTAGACTACACACGGCGCAAGCTGCTCTGGAGTACCGAATGACTACAGCATCTAAAAGCATTTCTTCTATCAAGAAGGAACTCATCCAAAAGTTGTCTTCCTCGAAGATTGCTCCGACATCGAGCAAGGTTTCCCCTGACCGGTCCGTGGCTCTTGAGGTGGTGGTCGTTACGCATGTGGTTACCAAGAGCGAACGAGCCGCGCTTGCAAGAAGAGCGAGAAGTGCGGCCGCTACACACAAGTTCCCTCAGCTGAAACTTTAGTCGGCAAGATGTAGTAGTAAAAAAGCCCGGTCGGACCGGGCTTTTTTCATGGTGCTAAGCCGCCAAGAGCGCTTGCTCTTCCTCGACAACTTCGTCGGGCAGACGACGCATCTCATGCCTCTGCTTCTCTGGCAGGGCCGTCTTGGCAGCCTCAATGACCTCCTCCTCGGTCGTGCGCTTGTTCTCCTGCAGCGCGAGAACTCCTTCGTCGATGGTTCCAGGAATCACAGGCACCAGCACCAGGACATCCCTCTTCTGCCCCAGGCGGTAGGCCCGATCTTCAGCCTGGCGCATCAGCGCTGGAGTCCAGGGCATGGACGCGAAGGCCACGATGTTCGCGGCCGTTAGCGTGATGCCCACGCCGGCCGCCATGGTGGTGCCGATGAACACCTTGATCCCAGCATCGGTCTGGAAGGCATCCACAGCAGCCTGGCGGCGCTTCGCGCTGTCTGCGCCTACCAAGCTGACGCTGCGCATGCTCATCGCTTCCAGGGCCTGTTTCAGCGCCTCCACGGTGCTCATGTACTCGCAGAAGATGATGAGCTTGTCGTCCTCGCCCAGCGCCTCTGCGGTCTCGACCAGGAACGGGATCTTGAGCGTCTCCAGCGCCTTGCGCAGACGCACGATCTTGGGCATCGCCTGCAGGCTCATGTCGCCGTAGATCTCTTTGTAGACATCCAAGCCTTCCGCCGGCGACAGGTAGCGCATCTGCCGCTCCTTGCTGCCCAGGTCTTTGAGCACCGACTTGCTGCGGCGGATCATCCAGCCCTTGATCGCCTCGGCCAGGGCCGCACGCTTCTCGGGTGCACCGGCGAAGCGCTTGCGGAAATCCGCCAACGTCAGGTGTCCCAGCTCGTGGCCAGTGATGCGCAGCAGCGTGTGCATCTCGACTTCCCGGTTCAACAGCGGCGTTCCCGTGACCACATAGCAGCGCTCGATACGCGCGCCCAGTAGGAAGACGTTGCGCGTGCGCCCGCTTTGGTACTCCTTGAGGTAGTGGGCCTCGTCAACAGCCATCACCGCGAAATCTAGCCCTGTTTCGCGCACCAGGCCGCCCATACGCTCATAGTTGCCGATCACCCAATCGCAGACCTGCAGTGTGGCCATGCGATCCTCGCCCACCATGCCGATTCGGGCGTCCGGGTAGACCATTCGGATCTCGCGCTCCCAGTTCAGCCGCAGCGACGCAGGGCACACGATCAGAACTCGCCCGCTGCCGGCGGCCATGCGCGATGCCACCACAGTCTGGCGGCTCTTGCCCAGGCCCATGTCGTCACCCATGCACGCGCCGGACTGGCGCAACATGTGGACCACGCCCTCGGCCTGGTAGTCGCGCAGCGTGCCGCACGCGACCATGCTGGCCAGGGCCACAGCGTCATAGGGCAAATCCGCGACATGGCCGCGCTCCGTCGAGAGGAAGCCACTGCCCTCCTCCTCCCCTGTGCCAGACCCACCACCGCTGGGGGGTGGCGCGGACGGCACGCTGATGGGCGAGCCTTGGTTGCCGGTACTCGCCAGTTCCTCAATGACGACAGGCTGCTCGTGCACAAACACGAGCTCAGGCTCCACCCCTGCAATCGATTTCAGACGGTCTTGGATCTCCTGCGGTGTGGCCCTGACCTGCCAGGCGGATGCATGCTTGTGGAAGTAGCCGCCCAGGGAGCGCATGGCGCGCACGCACAGCGGGTCGTATGTGAAGCTGACGGCATGCCGGCCGCGGCTGAGATCACCCTTTGCAAGCGGGAACACCTGCACGTCGAGCAATTGCGTGAAGTAGTCCTGCTGCGGCGCTGCCATTGCGGCCCGAAGCGTCACATCGAGGCGCTCCAGGTCCACGAACTGACCGGCGTATGCGTGCTGCAGGATCTGCTCGACGCGTGCAGGATCATTGACATCCAGCATCCACATGCGCCGTGCTGCACACCACCAGGCATCGTAGGCTGCCAAGGGCCGCTTCAGACCAGGCACGTGCGTGAGCTGCAAGCCAACCCTGAGCCCGTCAAAGGCAGCCTGCAAAAGCAGGTCCGGGGGCGTGATAGTGACTGGACCGATCTGCACAGGTTTGATCTGACGATCAGCCATCAGATCACCCACTCCACTTTGTCTATATTAGGTCGCTTCTCAATGGGGTAATGCTCACGCTCCTTCAATTCATCTATTCTCAAACGCCGTATCTCAGGAGATTCATAACCCCAGTTCCTGGCTATTTTTATTGCTTGCGGATGGACTGACACAGGGAGAAGAGCTATCGCGGCATCAAACTCTTCGCAGGCCATCAGAATAAATTGATCAAATGATGCGCCATACTCAATGATATTTCTCTCGAATATGGCATTGCAGAAATCGTCCCAGTTGGACTCAACCAAACGGCCATCTTGAATCAAAGGTCTACGATTTAACTCGTTGCAACAAATTGAATTCACCACCCACTCCTGTGACAGCTTATATAGGCTGGCGGTCGCAAATGCGTCACTAGGAGAAATCAACTATTGCGCCGGGAAATAGCTTGATTCATGCCGTCGGCGCCACATCAAAACAATGGCCTCAACACGGCTATCGAAATCGCCGACATGAATGGAATCCGTCTCAGAGACCTCATCGTATGTGACAGTGATTCGAGTATTCCAGGCACCATCGAGCTCTTGTATCGCGCTGCCTACGCATGGATCTTTGGCGGCGCCAGTCTCGCGCATCAGCAGAAATGCAGAAGCTTCCTCTTCACGCTGGCCTGCACTCCTGACGACAACGACATAGAACTGACCGTCGTCCAGGACGCACAGCTCTTCGTAGCTTGCTGGTTGACTCGTACTTTTCAAAGCTCTCTCCTTCAGTTGCTACTCATGCCTAAACCAGCTACTCAAGCGGCGGACGCCATTTCTTGCTCACCTTCGGACTCTGGTGCTTGGCGTCGGGCCGATGCCTCGAATTCGATGCTTTTCACACGCGACAGCAGAAGCGCAATGTCTTCAGCGACGATCTTGATGACCTGCACCTCAGCGCCCGTTGCCGCGTCTTTGGCCATAAAGTCTCGCTCTTCGCCATACACCAGGACACGGCTGCCTCGGCGAAGAAGTCGCGCCACATCCTTAGCTTTTTGACCGTAAATCTCCACCTCGCGCCAGAAACCCCCAACCTGCTCAACCTCGCCTGTAGTTTTGTTTCGCGCATAGCGCCCAAACATGACGCGCATGCTTGCAACATCAAATTCTGCGTTGGCTCCCGAAATGACACGCAGATCGGGAGATTGGGCGAGATTACCTTTGCCGATAAAAATATTTTGCATATGTGGCTCCAATAGTGCGTGATAAAGAATTGCCCGACTGCACCACTGCCAGGCAACTCGATTAAGAAGAAAAGCTAGAACGAGGGTATAGGTGAGGCTCGGAGAGCTCCAACGACCTGCGCGCAATCTTGATCTTTGAGCGCAGTTGAAGGTGTTCTTCATTGAGTAGCTGGGCCTCCCTGGATGCGCGCAGACACCAGGCGCGAAGATCACCAGGCAGCATTGAGGCAATCTCTTCGAGCTCATCCCAGCTCAGATGCCGGTTTGCGCCAAGCCGCTGACGCCAGCGCAGAAACACGGAGCCGCGCGAACTGCGCTGGTGCACCACCAGATATGCACCCACGCCCTTGACAGATTTGGACTGCTCCGAGAGATGCCGCATCTTCTCAGCCACCGCATCAAGACTGGCAACACCTTGGCGCAGGGCGGCGAGCCCGCCCCTACCCGTAAGGGCCTTTACGTCAACCTGATTTTGACAGTCTTGATTCACTGCGGTATGCCTTGCCCAAACCACATGATTGACGATACGTTCATCGCCGGCATGCTGGGATTGCCCTTTCAACACCTGCCCTTTCACACCATCCCCTTTCATACCATTACCCCCGTGATTTAAATCACACAGTTTCCGTGCTACTCGTTGGCTCGGCTGGAGCGCCAATAGACGCATCGGCCTCGTCATGACGCTGAGCCTGCTCATCGGCCTCCAGCTGCGCGCCGACCTGGTGCAAGACTGCACGCTCAGCCTCCGAGAGCGAATAGCGACGACGCGAATGCGAAGGTGCAACTTCGACCTTGTAAATCACTGCCGGTACAGGCCCGAAGACTTGCATGGCAAACTCAATGCGCTTACGTGCTTGCTCGTCAGCACCGACCCAGTCTGCGCGGTTGAGATCTGCCATCTCACTACGCGACAACCACCTTGAGAAACGAGCGGTGTCGTAGAACACTTTCAGGATTGCCCGGGATGCAATGCTCAGGGACTCCCGCATTTGCGAATCGCTTTGCAGGCTCTTGCGATTCAGCGTTTTCTGCAAACGAACGAAATAGTCGTATTGCACAATGAGCGTCGAGATGTCATAGCCATATGGGCTCTTGAAGCCGAGATTCACGTTGACGGGGTTCGATGACGCAGCAACCGTGTAGTTGAGCCCCAGCTTGCGCTGCTGTTGCATGCGCTCCTCGCACTGCTGAATTGCCCCGCGAAGGTGCACTTGAACCTCCTGCAGGCCGCGTTCGTAGCGAACAAGCGCCCAGTCGGCATAGGGATTGTTGTTGGCCGTCAGCAGCCACAAATTGCGAAGAGATGCCGCTATTCGCCGGCCACCAATGATGGGGTTCACCTTCGAGCCAGGCTCACGGGCGCGGCCGTAGAACATGCGCAGCGCTTCGATCGTGTGGATGGTCATCTGGTCCACACCGTCATCGATCAGCATTCCCAGATCATCAATGGCTTGGGCATCGGAGATAGGCACCAAAGGATCAGCACCTCTGCGCTCCTGATGCTCGGATTGCATTTGCGCCAAACGCTCCCGACGATCAAGCAGTTCGACATAGCGATCGAAGCGAGGATCGCTTTCAGACGCACCAGCTTGGATGTATTCGGCGAGGATGTTTTCTTCGCCACGAATGGAGTAGCCATCAGCGAAAGGCGATCCGTCCTCTTTCTCGAACACGATTCGTGTGCCCAAGATGCTCTGCAGGTCTATGGCATCAATGCCGCTGCCGCGCTTGGTTTGTTGTTTGCCTTGGTTTGTCGCCATCTTCTTCTCCCAGTCAGTGTTAATAAACAATTTACCCCTCAGTCAGGGCAGTAATTCCACATAAGCCATAAATCCCTTGACGACCAGGATCTGCAGAAGCAGTAGCAAAGCCAGACAACCGCATCTAAAGAATAGTAGGCCCGCTAGATTCAACTGCTTCTTGAGCAAATGCACATTCGTCCCTCTAAGCTCAGTTTGTGCCGTCTGCTTTCCAAGCTTCCAAAAATGCAAACTCCTTCTTGCTAACGGCGGGCAGCCTTTCAGGCAGGCTCTGCCGAAGAAGATCCATGACCGCTTCGCGATGGACGGTTACAAGCGTTTTGGTATTTTTATGAACACGCACATTGATGTAGCCTGCTCCTGCGAGTCGATCAATTGCGCGTTTTACTGTCGTGACTGACACCGTCCCGCACAGTTGCTGATCCGCCATCTTGCCGGCAGTCATGGCGAACTCTTTAACATCCGCCTCCTCTTTCAGAAGTACCCACAGGACTGCTGCGTCAACATAGTTGTGCAGCCGTTGAACCAAATGGAGGAATAGTGAATTAGCTTTCATGTTCATCTCATTTCTTAGAGTCGAATATTTGGAGTCCAAAAAAAATGCACTTATTAGAGTTGGCTATCACCACAGAGAGCTACTCGCCTTACGCGGTGGGCCGTTTCGGACTACTCGGCAAGCCTTGCGCAGTGGGCCGTTTCGGACTACTCGGCAAGCCTTGCGCAGTGGGCCGTTTCGGACTACTCGGCAAGCCTTGCGCAATGGGCCGTTTCGGACTACTCGGCAAGCCTTGCGCGGTGACTCGAAACGGGTTACGTGGTAAGCCTGACGCGGTGACTCGAAACGGGTTACGTGGTAAGCCTGACGCGGTGACCCGAAGCGGGTTACGTGGTAAGCCTGACGCGGTGACTCGAAACGGGTTACGCGGTAAGCCTTGCGCGGTGCGTCGATTCGGTGTACGCGGCAAGCCTTGCGCGGTGCGTCGATTCGGTGTACGCGGCAAGCCTTGCGCGGTGCGTCGATTAGCTGTACGCGGCAAGCCTTGCGCAGTGCTTCAATTTGACGGACTCGGCACGCCGTGCGCGGTACGCCAATTTGACGGACTCGGCAAGCCTTGCGCGGTGACCCGAAACGGGTTACGCGGGCAAACTTCGGAGATGCCGAGGCAGCCTTTTGATCGTTGACTTGATTTGAAATCGAGTTCATCAAATCATTCCTCGGCTGGGAAAAGATCGTTCGTCCGCAAGGCTCGAACCAGAGGGCCAGCGTTCAGCATCACAAACCAGGCTTGCTGATCCGACCTTTTCACACGCAAAACATTTGTAGAGCCGTCAATCTGAACGAGCGAACCCGTAGAGCGAATGATGTAAACCACACCCGGCGTCAGTTTTGAAAACACCTCGTTCATCTCGATGTTCTGCATAAACCGCTGATTTGGCTCTGCTGGCAGTCCAAGCCTTTCCCCAAGTTCATCAAATTTCTCGCGTGTCATGGTCTCCATGCGAGCTTGCGCAACTTCGGCTGCATAGACCAACGCCACGGGTTGCCCCTGAGCCTTCTTCGTGACGATTCCATGCAGCCATCCGGCTGGACTGCGAATCTCTTTGCCGCGCGCCATTTGTCCTTGCAATTCATCCAGCAGTTCTTGCTGGTCAGGAAAAGTCAGTCCGTGAATGACGCGCTCAACAGCTTCGCGGTGAGATGCTGACAGAGCGATAGGGAAAACAAGCTGGGCTTTTTCCTCCTGCAGACCGACTTCTCCTTCTTCCGGAGCAAACTCAAGACCACTACTACTACCTTCAAGTTCTTGAGCAACCTCTGATGTAGTAGTAGTTATTGAAATAACGTCTTGTATATAGGTTGCAGGAAAGGGCAAATCTAGCTTGCAGGTTTCGGCAAGATTTCCAGGGTGTCCGTTGCAGGAAACGGCAGATTCGGAAGACCCAAGGATGCAGGAAACGGCATTTTTCAGACCTGATGCCTGCGCCCGTTGAAGAGGGCTCGGAAGATCGCCTAAGTCGTTGTCGCTACTGCGTTTTATGGCTGATACCAGTGACTTTTGGGAGGCATCATTCTCCTTGCCAACCTGTCGATTTCCGACAGGTGCAGGAAAGCTGTCCTCCAGGAAGTGGAGGAGCAAATCACGAGAACGCTTCGGCGCTGGCGGGCGAGCCGCTGTGACTCCTTCCAGAGTCAGGGTGAGTTGCTGCAGCCCAATTCCCAGACCAGACAAGTCCAGACCAGGCCCAGACGCAGCGGCACGCTCAGGCAACGCGGTAGAGGCAACTTGGGGCTCGCCGGTCGTGGCAGGGGCAGCACCAACAGCCAGGTCTGCGCTACGCGCCGATTTCTTCAGAGGCTTGATGGCCTGGCCACGCAAGCACAGGAGCAGCGCTTCAAAGTTGAGCCGGACAAGCGCACCACCTGATCCGCACTCCTGGATGAGACCGGCTTTTTTCAAGCGGTCTCGGGCGTTTCGCTGCACCTTCGTTCCAAGTGCCAGGGATTCGCTTATGTCGAGTTGAGATGCAGAGACACAGCCGTTGTCCAGCTGGCCGGCCCTCAACTGATCCCGATGGCACTGCAGAAGATATGAGAGGTACAGACCTGCTGCGATGTTGCTAGCTATGTCGGCCAGGGGCTTGTAGTAGACACGGCAGCTTCGCATCCACGATGCGACCGCCTCCAGGTTGGGCTTTGAAGGCCCGTGCTTTGTGCCTCCCAGCGCTGCGGTGAGAGCTTTAACGTTGATGCGGTAATTCAGGACGCTGGGGCGACCGATCAGCAGTTCTTCGAGAACCCCGGCCTCCATCAACTCTGTTCTCACGGTGGCTTGCTCAGTCCTGGTCAGACCGATTGAGGTTTGCCACTGGGCGATGGACATGTGGAACCATCCGCCGCGCTGTGGATGATTGCGCAGGCTATGGCGTGTCCAGTACAAAGCCATGCCAACAAAGATGGCTGCCTTGTGCCCAAACCTTTCGGAAAGAGCGGGGTGAAATGGCACGAAGCCGCGATCTTCGAGATGAAGGATGATCTGTTGGGCAACAGGCCCGGAGCTTTCGACTGCACCGGAGTCATCGCCACCCGACATGGGTGCATGCTCAGCAAGCAGTGGTTGAAGACGCACTGAGTGACTCCTGCTCAGTCCGGACTTGCAGGCCTGTCGGCCGCCGCAAGCTCAATCCCCAAATCACCTTTGGCCATGGCGGCAGCAAGGGGTTGTGCCTGCTTCTGCAGCTGCTCCATGAGCCGGTCGAGATGCACGCGATACTTCAGCGTCCGGCCCTTGCCGCCCTCTTCGGTCAGCAGACCCATTGCGGCCAGTGTGCGGCGGCATGTCTGCTGCTGAGGACGTGTTATGCCCGTATCTTTTTCCACATCACTGGCGGATAACTCCAGGACAAAGGAGTGCCCATTATCCCTATCCAACCCCTTCTCAACTGCATAGGACAGCCAGAGAGCAGCGAGAACATTCCCGGTCAGATCAACAAATGCCCGATTAATAGTTATAGGCGCCTGACCGACCAGGTCAAGAAGCATTGCAGATTGGAGATAGTTTTCGTCCGTCATACCGAATCAGTGATTACCTAGTGCTTTAGTGCTTGAATTGGAATCGTCACTTCCATAGAAGCTTTCATATTCCTTCACGCACGTATGAAGTGAATCTATAGAGTAGTCTGGAAATTTTTGATGAAGCGCGTAAAGCCAGTCCCTCAAATTCTCAGTGGGACCAGCTTTACGTCTTATTTCATGCCAAACGATGTGAATATGGTCAACAACATCGTGTTCTTTTGGGAGCTTTGTTCTCCCAACACTGGCACCACCCAGCAAATCACGCAATCTCCGAACTTCGTCGGAGGAGCGCTTAAATAATCTTGTGACCAGCGATCTGGTCGCGCCGTTGCGGACAAAATACTCGCACATTTCATCATCACGACGCTGACGATCAATTCCGTCCAGGTGACCGGAGATCTCACTCACCGAGAGATTTATACGAATACTTCGCATACGCGAGGCAAGATCAATCAAATCGCGTGTTTGGCGAGTCCGGAGCGTATCAATTAGCTCCGGAGTCAGTCCTAGCAGCAACAACTGATCGAGTCCAGCCTCCGTTTCAATAACGCGAATAACTTCGGTCAGAACAATAAAATTGAACTGCTCGTTACCGCGAATATCAAGAGGAACACTGCGACTTGTCATTGCACACACCAAAAATCAGGAAAACAAAGGTTTATACGGAATCTGTGCTTTTGCAGGATAGGCAGCAAAATATTCAGAAACAGTGCCGAGAAATTTCACAAACGGAGTCCCGGCAACGGGAGAACCCATCAGTCGGGAAAAATGAAGAGAGTGTGTATATAAAACGCCTGATTTGAATGCAAGACCAGCAGCAGCGCATACATCTCGCATTTCGGCTTCGCTAGTTTTCAATGCTTGGCTCCAGCGGGTATCTTTGGAGCACAGGCTAGCAAGCTCTTGATTGAATTGACCCGTGAACACCGCAAGGACTGACCAAAGAGCGGTGCGCAGGTCTTGCTTTTCCTCATCAAGTGCTTGGCCGTCAACCATCTGAACATCACTGGGAATTTCAACAATGAATCCCAAAGGCATTTGGCTCTCTACGACGATGAAATCAGAAATAGGTACAACGGCGTTCAGTGCGAGAATATCGTCAGAGAGTCGCTTGGCGAAATTAGCCAATGCATCGGCATCGGAATTAGCAGGCTTGACCTGGCTGGACTTGCGTGAAGCCGCGGGCTGTTGATTTGTGGCCCCGCCCCCCACAGCGCCCAGCATTCCCCCCAACGGTGCTTGTTGCCCACTAAGTTTCGCGTCGGGGGCAGCAGCCTTCACGCTGGCGAGCTCCTCCGCTGTGATTTTGGGATTGGCCACCACTGCGGAAAGAGCAACTGGGAGATTCTCAATCTCTATGCCAATGGCTTTCGCTCCGACAGTTTGCAGGTCAAGGACTAGACTTTGCAAATCGACAACCACGTCCTTGCGTTCGGCCGGGTCCTTGGCCACATTTGAGGCCTCCAGGCTTTCAAGGTCTTGACCGTGCATGAGGAAAATCTCCTCCAGCGCGGACCTAACTTCTTTTGACCTGTCAAATTTTTCTGCAATCTCATATATTCCGCTAAGTAGCGGCTTCAAAACGTTGCTAACTTCGTCGGTGCGTAGCCAGTTTCCAATGAAATGCATGTGCTCAACTGCAAATGCAAAATTTTGGATCATGCGAACTCCGTAATTGAGCCCTTGTTTTTTAAGTGCTTTATTGAGCTCCGTCGAGGAAAGAGCGCAACCATTCTCTTCCTCAAACTTCGATTTATACGAAGCCACACCTTTGGCGCGCTCCCAGAATGAAATATCGCCACGATTGTCGTTCTCGCTGAGATGCGCGGAAATGACAGCGGCTTCACCAGGCCATTTACGAGTGATGACAGTAAGCTTGTCAAAGCGTGTATCCCCTTCACGCTTGAGTTCTTGTGCGATGGAGACCCGTGTATTGCCGCCACCATAGGGAAAATACTTTTCAGCTGGCGAACGGCGCGTAACCATGATCGTATTCGTGATACGACCTTCGGCTATCATGCTCGCCTTGATTTCTTCTCTTTTCGGATTAGGGCGAGTTCGCGGGTTGTGTTTGTAGATCTCAATATCCTCGGGATCAAGGGTAGATACTGCACCGTCCACTTCCGCAAGTGGATCAACTCCAGCCGTCGCGTTGCGAGGGGTTGCGGTGGGGGCAGCAAGCGCCCTACGTGCCGCTTCCAGTTGCTGCGCTTGCTTATTCGGTTTTGTGGCGGAATCGTTCATGCTCTTGGACTCTTCTTCTGGCTTGGCGGTCGGCAAATCAGCTTTTTCGCTGACGCCTGTTTCTGATGGATTGTTGCGCTGCAAATCGGCAGCGCGCTGCGCTGCATTCAGCGTTACGGGTGTACGCATATAACCTCCTGGTTAATAAGGAGGATTAAGCAGCGTAATTTACGAAGCGCTTGTGATTAGGCGCGTACATTTCCGTGACGCTCGGGATGAGTTCCCAAAGCAGTTCGTGCATCGTTTCAGCTGCTTTGATACTGTCGATCCAGTGCACAGGAACTTGAGCGGTTGCAGCTTTTCTATATGCCACAGTTGATGGCACAGCCGTGTTGAGCATATTGACGCGGCCACGCATGGTGATGAAGTTCTCGCGAATGATGTCCGTCATCACGCGGCAATCGTTCGTCTTCTCCGAACGACTAAGCACAGCTTTCATGGGCGGCATCTTCATGCCGAAGTTGGCCACGCATTCGTGGCGCTCGATCAGCGCAGCTGTTCCGTGGAGAAATTCCCGTGCGGACACCACATCTGGCGACACAGGAACGAGCAACAGGTCCGCAGCCATCACTGCAGCGTCTTGCAGATGTCCCACAGCGCCCTGTGTGTCGATGATCACCACGTCGTAGGTGTGGGTGACATCGGCATGCTGCAAAGGCCTGTTGAGCCTCAAAAGCATGTCCATGGGGTTGCGCGTGGCCATCCAGTCCTGAAGTACACCATCCCGGGTGTCCGACTGGACAAGGTGCAACTTGGCGTTGGGGGCGGGGCTGATGACCGGCTTGCCGAGGTAGCCAGCCGGGCTCAGCTTGCAGTGTGAGATGCAGTCGGACGTGAGCACGCCCGACCTCACGAATTCGGTGAGGCCTTTTTCCGCTTGGTGGCTGAGCTCGTAGTAGCGGGAAAGCGACGGCTGGATGTCCGCGTCGATGAGCAAGACACTGAGGCCCAGGTCGTGAAGGAGGCCGCCAAGATTGGCAGCAAGTGTGGTTTTACCGACTCCGCCTTTGGTGGAGACCACGGTGATTGTGAGCATAGATACCTCGTTGAATGGTTGAACCAAACAACAAGGGTCAGGGGACTAATCAGTGCTCAAAATACTCTAACTGCTTCTAAAACACCATGAAAATGGTGTTTAGCTTGCTAGAGTTTATACATCGTATCAATCAAAGCATCGCGGCCTCCATCAACCCCATCTCGGCGCTGCTCATGAGCGCTTCGATGTCGGTCAGAATCAGCATGCGTTCGACATCGCCGCTCTTGAAGCATCCCATACCCATGATGTAGCCGGCATCCACCGAGGCACTCATCCGGGGCGCCGGCTTGATGTTGTCCGCGCCCAGCGCCAGAACGTCCGACACCGAATCGACCACCACGCCGATGACCCGTCCGCGCACGTTCAGCACGATGACGACGGTGAAATCGGTGTACTCGGCCGACTCGCAACCGAGCTTCAGGCGCAGGTCGACGATGGGCACGATCACGCCACGCAGGTTGATCACTCCCTTGATGAAATGCGGTGCGTTCGCAATGCGGGTGGGTGCCTCGTAGCTGCGGATCTCCTGTACCCGCAGGATGTCGATGCCGTATTCCTCGCCACCCAGGCGGAAGCTGAGGAACTCGTTGGGCATGGCGGCCACTGCCTTGGCAGCCCGGGTTGATGAGGCGGCTGTCGTCTGCGCCGTAACCGGTGCTACCGTTGGGCGCTCTTCAATCATGGCGGTCATCTTCGACTCCTTGGAGATTGGGGGCGGGTTCTGGCGCGGCGAGCCGCGCTCAGAACGACGTCCAGTCGTCAGTGCCGGTCTTGGCAGGTGCGATAGCGAGCCGGCTCGACTCAGAGGTCGATGCTGGGGCTGCAGCAGCCTTCGCCTTGAATGCCGGCCGGGCGATGTTCTTGGCACGGTCCGGGCCGCGACGCTCGACGGCAGCAGCGTTGGCCGCTGGGGCCGCAGCGTGGGTCGAGCCTCCAAGTCCTTCATGCGACAGCTTGAACACCGCCACGGCCTGCACCAGTTTCTGGGCCTGGCCCTTCAGGCTCTCTGCGGCGGCAGCGCTCTCTTCCACAAGCGCCGCGTTTTGCTGCGTCACCTGGTCCATCTGGCTGACGGCCTCGCCGACCTGCCCGATGCCGGAGCTCTGCTCGACGCTGGCCGAGGTAATCTCGGCCACGATGTCACTCACGCGTTGGATCGAGGCGACGATCTCGCCCATGGTCTTGCCGGCCTCGTCCACCAGCACGGTGCCTTGCTCCACCTGCTCGACGCTACGGCCGATCAGGGCCTTGATTTCCTTGGCAGCCTCAGCGCTGCGCTGCGCGAGGCTGCGCACTTCAGACGCCACGACAGCGAAGCCGCGGCCCTGCTCACCTGCGCGGGCCGCCTCGACGGCTGCGTTGAGCGCCAGGATGTTGGTCTGGAAGGCGATGCCGTCGATCACGCCGATGATGTCGCCGATCTTGCGGCTGCTGTCGCTGATGCCTTGCATCGTGGTGACGACCTTGCCGACCACCTCGCCACCTTGCGCAGCGACGGCCGAGGCGCCCTGAGCGAGTTGATTGGCCTGCTTGGCGTTGTCGGCGTTGTTGCGGGTGGTGGTGCCCAGCTCCTCCATCGTGGCGGCCGTTTGTTGCAGGGCACTGGCTTGCTCTTCGGTGCGCTGGCTCAGGTCCTGGTTGCCCTGTGCAATCTCGGAGCTGGCTGTCGCCACGCTGTCGGCACCACTGCGAATGGCGCCCACCACGCTAGACAATTGCTGCTGCATGCTGCCCATAGTGCGCAGCAGGTCACCTTCTTCACCCCTCACTCCGAGATCGATCGACTGATCAAGCTCCCCTGCCGCAATGCCCGATGCCACACGACTGACGTCGCCAAGCACGGCGCTGGTGCGACGACGCAGATAAAGTAGCCCGGCGAGCAGGCTCACGATGAGCAATGCCGTCGAGGCCATGGCAAGTTTCGACCATTGCTGCCGCGCCGCCACGGCTGCGGCCAGCTGTGCTGACGTGCGCTCATCGAGAAGAATCAGGAACTCGTCCACGGGTTTCATGATCTTGGCTTTGTACTGGTGGTACGCCAAGTCGTGCATCATCCCCAGAGCCTTGGCCTTGTCGGGTTCAGCTTGGCGCGTGAACCCACCTTGGCCGTCGTCATAGAGGCCCTTCACCATGTTCATGGCGATGGTTTCAGTGCGCACCAGATCATCTGAGTTGGCCTTGGCTTCGGCCAGCTTGGCGAGTTCGTTGTCTGCAAAGCCGGCCCGCTTCATCAGATCAAGCAGCGGCACCGTTTCGCCTGCAGGACGCACGTTTTGCGCATCGGCTGCCCGGAAGTCCCAATAGATCCGCTCGTAGGCCTGAGGCCGTGGCAGCTTGCCATTGCGAATATCCAGAATCTCGATGTATTGCTTCTCCCACTTGGCGTCACCGGTGGCCACGTAGGTGCGCGCCAGTCGGGTGAGGTCGTCAGAGCTTTGCCGCAACTCATCGGCCAGCAGGTAGGACTGGTATCGCCTGGCGGCGGTTTCGTCGGCAAGAGCGCTGCTGCGGTTGCTCATGATGGCTGCGCCAATGGTGGCTGCGCCAAGAACCAGCAGGAGAGCGGCACCAAAACTGTAGGCTTGTCTGATCTGGAGTCTCATTGTTGTTCCTTCCACTGTGCTCTCGCCCTCGACCAGGACGATGGAGTTGAGTTCGCCATGCAGGCTTGACCTGGCTTGGCGCAGAGCATGGGGCTTGCGACTTTTCAGCCCCCCTGCCCTGCGCTGTCCCGCGTCACCCTGAACTGGCCGGATCGGCGCAGCCACATGCTGCCATTGAATGCCAAAATTGATCCGATGGCTGCATCATAGATATCAATTTAATCAAATATGAATTAAATTTTTCTATCAATTTGAGGAAATTGCTACTGATGTGCGTGAGCACACCTCCGATCCACAACTCGGCATGTACGGATATCAAGGAGTCCGCTGTCGGTGTCTGCGCGGAAATAGCCAAGCTGCAGCGCGTGCTCGGCAAGACAACCTTGGAGAACGAAATCCTCAAGGAAGCCGTGCGGTACGCCGCGGAAAAAAGTGGATTGCGCGCTCGCCTGTGCGCGACCTGCCTGGGCGCGGTGAAGGCTGGGCCGATGGCCGCAGCCATCGCACACCCAGCGACGACGCCGGGCTGCTCGCCGAACTGCGCCAGGAAATTGCCGACTTGCCCAGCTGGCCTGTTGTATTTGCCCTCGGTTTCAGAACGAGTGGCGCAGGCCCAGCATCAGGCCGGTCTGCGATGCGCCCGCCAGCGGGCTGCCGCCGACTGCGGCCGAGCTGACCGAGATGGCCAGGCGCTGTCCGTTGTCAATGCGTGCGGCCTGGGCATAGACCGCCGTGCGCTTGGAGAACTTGTAGGTGGCGCGCAGGGCCAGCAGGGTGGAGCGGTCGCCGCCCTGGGCGTAGCGCAGTTGCTGCAGCTGGCCATCGACCACGACGGCGGCGCTGGGTGACCAGGACAGGCCGCCCCATGCCAGGGTGCTGCGCGGCGTGGCGCCGTTGCTGGCCGAGGCCGCCTGGGCCGCGTCGTTGTCGCGGCGCATGAGGCCGGCGCCCAGCTTGATGGTGGGTGACAGCGCGGCATAGCCGTTGAGCATGATGCGGCGGTCCTTCAGGTCCGAGCGCGTCAGCCCTGCAAATGCGCCGGCGCCGCCGCGCATCTCGTCCACGGCCAGGGCAAAGCCCCAGGGCGCGGTGTCGTACTTCAGCATGGCCGACCACTGGCGGCAGGCCTGCCTGTCCGTGGCCGATTCGCCGGCGCAGTTGGTGCCGGCCGGGCTGGGGCCGGCGTTGACGGCATCGCGTCCCAGGCTGTACGCGGCGCCCAGGCTCCAGGCGCCGAAGCGTCCCCGGTAGGCCAGGGAGTTGTCGGTGCGCGTGTTGGGGATGTAGCTGTCCAGGCTGCTCAGGCCGAAGGCGTTGGGGCCGAGCAGGTCGGCATCGAACAATGCCCAGTACAGCATGGTGTAGTTGCGCCCCAGCGAGACACTGCCCCAGCCTCCGGACAGCCCCACCCAGGCCTGGCGCCCGAAGCCCCGCCCGCCCTGGTTGAAGGTGCCGGCATCCGGGCCAAAGCCTGACTCCAGCGCAAAGACGGCGCTCAGGCCGCCGCCCAGATCCTCGCTGCCGCGCAGCCCCCAGCGCGACGGTGCCGTTCCCGTGAGGCCAGGCATGCGCGTCAGCGATCCGCCGCCTTGCACATTCGTCAGGTGCTCGATGCCGGTGTCCAGATGGCCGTACAGCGTCACCGATGAGGCGGTCTGGGCCTGGGCGCCGCCTGCTGCTGCCAGCATGGCGAGCGGGGCGAGGCGGCCCAGACAAACCCGCAGTGGGCGCCTGGCTGGGGGTTGGGGAATGCTTTTGAGAGTGCGGTTCATGCTTGTGTCTCCTGTCGTTGTCGTTGCGGAATCGGCACGCCGCAACGCTGCGCCTTGGGAAAGGCGAGAGTGGCGGGCACGGGGAAATGGGAGAAAGCGGCTGGGCGCCCTGCTCTTCAGGTGCCCGGGAGGTCCCGTTACATGACGAAGCGCGCCACGCGGCGCGTGATCAGCCAATGGCCTTCAGGACTGCGGCCGAAGGTGTCATCGAACTCGCCTACGAGCTGGCGCGGTTGCGCCGGGCGGCCGTGCGGCGTGATGGCATCGGCCTCGTCGCAGGACCACAGCAGCACCTGGCTGCGCGCGCTGGCGCGGTCCGGGCCTTGCAGTTCCACCAGCGTGTTGGTGACCAGATGCCGGGTCATGCGGCCCGCGGGACGCCGGGAGTACGCAGCGGCGATGGCCGTGCGCCCGCCCAGTACCTCGCCGCCGGGCCGTTGCAGCTGGCCGTCTTCGGCAAACAGCTGCGCCAGGGCCTGGGCATCACCGGCATCCGCAAAGGCAGCAGCGCGCAGCACCAGGTCCAGGCAGGCCTGGCGTGCCAGCAGCCGGTCGATTTCATGGTTCATGTTTCTTGTCTCCCCGGAATTCGCAGCCTGCGATGGGCTGTCTTGATCCAGGCACCAAGCATTCCATGCCGGCATCGATCCGGCCAATGCCGGAGCCCCGGCCATCAATGCGTTTTTCTTATGGGACAATCAAAACACGTTCTTCCAACGTACCGCGAAGCGCCTTTCAATGAACCTTTCTCTTGCCCCCTGGGCCAGCAGCAATCCCTCGCGTTTTCCCGAGTTGGCAGGCCATTTGCGAGCCATGCGCGCCACGCTGGGCGTGGTGCGCCACGGCAGCACCACGCGGGCCGCCCAGGCTATGCATCTTTCTCAGCCGGCCGTGGCGCGTTCGGTACTGCAACTGGAAGAGGCCTGCGGCATGCCGCTGTTCATGCGCGGTGCGCGCGGCATGATGCCGACCCCGCTGGGCAGCCAGCTGGCCGCCCGCATAGAAGCCATGCTCCAGCACCTGGGCAGCGGCGCGGCCGACGCCCAGGCCGCCGCCACGCTGGCGGCCAGGCGCCCTCCCCTGCCCGAGCGTTTTGCCGAGACCGTGCCGGCAGGGCAACTGCGCGCCCTCATGGCCATTGCCGACTGCGGCAGCGAATCCCTGGCCGCGCAGTGGCTGGGCCTGACGCAGCCCGCCGTGCATGCGGCGCTGCAGGGGCTGGAAACCAGTCTGGGCATGCAGCTGTTCTACAAGCTGGCCTTCGGCACGCGGCTGACGCCGTCCGGCGAAGCGCTGCTGCGCCGTGTCAAGCTGGCCCTGGCCGAGGTGCGCGGCATGGACAGCGATATTTCCGCCTGGCGCGGCGAGATCCGGGGGCGCGTGGTGGTCGGCGTGCTGCCGCTGTCGGTGGGAATCTTCCTGCCGCGCGCGGTCGACAGCCTGGCCGCCAGCCACCCGGACATCGAGGTCAGCATCGTGGACGGCACCTACGAGAGCCTGGTGCAGCACCTGCTGAGCGCCGACATCGACGCCATAGCCGGCGCCCTGCGCGCCGACATGCCCTCCGATGAGGTACGCCAGCTGCACCTGTTCGACGATGACCTGGTCGTGGTGGCACCGTCCGGCCATGCCTGCCTGGGCTGCGGCCAGCTGGTTCTGGAGGACTTGCTGCAATGGCCCTGGGTGTCGCCCCTGCCCGGCACGCCGGCCGATCGCGCCATGGTCCAGCTGTTCCGCAGCCAGGGCCTGGAGCCGCCGCGCGCCAGCCTGCGCGCCAGCAGCCCGACCATGACGCTGGCCTTTGTGCTGCAGACGGGCCGGCTGGCCCTGGCCTCACGCGGACAGGCCCTGCAGGATGACCACGGAGGGCAGTTGTCCATCGTGCCCGTGGACCTGCCTTCCACACGCAGGCGCATCGGGCTGGCCACGCGTGCGCTGAGCACGGCCTCGCAGGACCTGGAGCTGTTCATGCAGGCCTGCCGGCGGGCCGTGGGCGATCTGCCGGCCTAGCCCGAGCGCAGCGCTCGCTCAGCGCCCCATCCAGTCGAGCAGTGCCCGCGACACCTGCTGCGGCTGCTCCATGGTGCTCATATGGCCGCTGTCCTCGATCACCACCAGCTCGGCGCCCGGGCACAGGGCCTGCATGCGCTCATGGCGTGACAGCGGGCTCCAGGCATCCTGACGACCGCAGGCCAGCAGGGTCGGGCAGCGCAGCTGCCTGAGCACATCGCTCGCATCGGGGCGGTTCAGCAAGGCATTGATCTGCGCGGCGAACACCTCGGGCGTGAAGCGCGCCACCATGTCGAGCACCTCACTGAACAGCGGCGTATCGAGCCGGTCCGGATGCACCATGCCGCGCGCCCATTGCAGGCCCATCTCGCGCATGCCGCTGTGCCGGGCGATCTGCAAGAGCGCCATGCGCTTGGCGCGTTCGCTCTCGCCGGCCTCGCCCGGAGCGATGGGGTCCATGCCGGTGTCCAGCAAGGCCAGCCGCTCCACACGCTGGGGCGCCATGCCGGCAATGGCCAGGGCCACGCGCCCGCCCATGGAATGGCCCGCCAGCGAAAACCGCTCGGCCGCCACGCCATCCAGCACCAGGCGCGCCATGTCTTCGATGGTGGCCGCCGCGCCATAGGACGGAACAATGCACTCGGCAACACCAGCAAAGGACAGGGCCGCATGCTGCTCGCGCCAGACCGTCTCGTCGCACAGCAGGCCCGGCAGAAGTACCACGCAAGGCCGGCTCATGCAGCGTTCTCCAGGATGAGGTGTCCCACGGCCGTATTGGACGCGGGCACATGGTAGAAGCGGTGGTTGACCCTGGGCAGCGGCGCGGGGCCGTCCACATCGGCCATGGCGCCGCGCGCGATCAGCCACATCACCAGCTCGATGCCTTCGGAGCCGGCCTCGCGCACGTAGTCGATATGCGGCATCTTGGCCAAACCGGCAGGGTTCTCGATCAGCAGGTCCAGGAAGCGGTTGTCCCACTCCTTGTTGATCAGGCCCGCACGCGCGCCCTGCAGCTGGTGGCTCATGCCGCCCGTGCCCCAGATCTGTACGCTCAGGTCTTCGTCGAAGCTTTCCACGGCGCGGCGGATGGCGCGGCCCAGGTTGAAGCAGCGCTGGCCCGACGGCACGGGGTACTGCACCACGTTGACGGCAAACGGAATCACCGGGCAGGGCCAGGCGCCCGTGCGCGCGTCCTGCTCGCCGCACATCAGCGACAGCGGCACGGTCAGGCCGTGGTCCACGTCCATCTTGTTGACGATGGTCAGGTCGAAGTCCTGCTGGATCACCGACTGCGCAATGTGGCTGGCCAGTTCCGGATGGCCGATGACCTTGGGCACGGGGCGCGGGCCCCAGCCTTCGTCGGCGGGCTGGTATTCAGCGGCCGTGCCGATGGCAAACGTCGGGATGAAGTCCAGGCTGAACGCGGTCGCGTGGTCGTTGTAGACCAGGAAGATCACGTCGGGCCTGTTGTCCTTGAGCCATTGGCGCGAGTGCTCGAAGCCCTTGAACAAAGGCTGCCAATAGGGTTCGCCCGCCTTGCCCAGGTCCATGGCCGCGCCGATGGCGGGCACATGCGAGGTGTAGACGGATGCGGTGATGCGCGCCATGTCAGTTGCCTTTTTCCTGTCGTTCCTGCTCATGCAGGTAGCGGTTTCCATTGATGCTGCGTCCGCCGCCCAGCATCATCTGGCGGTAGTCCTCCTCGTTCATGCCACTCATGGTCGAGACCATGTTCTGCACGCTGACGCCGTCGGTGGCGCCGATCTTCACGAGGAAGTAGATGTTTCCGCCCAGCGCAATGCAGCGGTTCAGGTCGCGGTCCAGCACGGCCTGTCTTTGCTCGGCCGTCATGGCCCATTCGCCCAGATAGGCGCGCTCGTCAGCCCGAAAGCGCTCGCGGTTCTCGGCCTTCATCAGCGACATGCAGAACTGGTTGAGCCAGTAGCCCTGGCGGGATTGCTCGGCGTCGAAGACCGTGGTTCCCGGTACGTCGAGATAGGGTTTGTCCAATGCCATGGAAGTGTTTCTCCTGCGCTTGAGCGCTTGGGCGCTCGGGCGCTCGGGCGCGTGCTCACGGATAGGGATTCAAGGATCAAGCACCAGCCGCTCGCAGCGCGCCATCCCCCGGCGCCAGGGTGCGGCCGGCGCCCGTGGCCCACACGGCCAGCGCAGCGGCAATCAGCGGCAAGGCAAAGACGTAGTACAGCGAGGCAGGCTGCCAGCCACCGTCCAGCAGCAGGCCGGCCATGGTGGGCGCCACGATGGCGCCTATGCGCCCAATGCCTATGGCCCAGCCCATGCCGGTAGCGCGCACCTGGGCCGGATAGGTGGCCGGCACCAGCCCGTACAGCCCGGCCATGGAGGCGAACAGGAACACGCCCACGCCTACGGCCGCGGCAAACGCCCAGCCCAGGCTGGCCGAGGCCAGGCCGAACAGCGCGGTGAACAAGGCATTCAGCAGCAGGCTGCCCATGGCCAGATGCCGCAGCTTGGCCTTCACCGCCAGCAGGCCGAACAGGCTGCCGCCGGCAATGCCTCCCAGGTTGAGCAGCACGCCGCCCGTCACGCCCTGCTGTGCCGACAGGCCGGCCTGCACCAGCAGCTTGGGCGTCCAGCTCAGGGAAAAGTAGACACTGAACATCAGCAGGAAGAAGCCGGCCCAGAGCATCAGCGTGGGGCGCGCCAGGCCGTTCCTGAACAGGGCGGCCACGGTATTGCCCTGCTGGACGTCACGGCCGGCTTGCGCGGGCAGCTGAAGCATGGCGGGGTGCCCCATGAGTGCCATCAGCCGGTTGAGCTTTTCCAGCGCACGTGCCGGGCGGCGGCCCAACAGAAAGTCCACCGACTCCGGCAGCCGCCACAGCACGATGGGCACCATCAGCGCCGTGGCCAGGCCGCCGAACACGAAGACCGAGCGCCAACCATGGTGTGCCAGCAGCCAGGCGGCCATGAGCCCGCCCAGCGTGGCGCCAATCGGATAGCCCGTGGCCTGCAGCGCAATCGCCGTGCTGCGCCATTTGTTCGATGAATACTCAGAGGTGATCACCCCCACGCTGGCCAGCATGCCGCCAATGCCCACGCCCGTCATGGCGCGCAGGGCTGCCAGTTCCACATAGCTGCGCGCTGCGGCAGAAAGCAGCATGCCCACGGACACCACGACCAGGCACAGCACGATGACGGGTTGCCGGCCACGGCGGTCGGCCACGGGCGCCAGGAACAGCGAGCCCAGGGCCATGCCGATCAGCCCGGCACTGAACAGCACGCCCAGCTGCGCCCCGTTGAGCTTCCACTCGGCAGCGACGGCCGAGGCGGTGAAGGCCATCACCAGCACATCGAAGCCGTCCAGCATGATGAGCAGGATGCAGATGGCCACGGCGAGCCACTGGAACGGCGCCATGGCGCCCTCGTCCATCGTCTTGCGGATATCTTTCATACAAGTCCTTGTCGGAGCAGGTTGTCTCTTTGCCCTGGCAGGCGCTTCGCGCCCAGGTCAGGTTCTGTTGTGGGGAAACCGGGGCGGCCTGTGTTCGGAGTGCACAGCGCCGACATTTCCCAGTGCAAAAAGTATCTCCACGCCAGCCTCTCCAGGCCAATGCCGACGGACGCGCAAGCTATGCGTTCTATTGATGGCCACATGCAAAAAGGCCGGCCACCCAGAGGTGACCGGCCTTCGTTCATCAAGAATCCAGGGCCTGAGCGGGCTGCCTCAGGTGCACTCCCCTGTCATGCCAGCCTCCCCAGCCCCGCCAGCAGCTTGTCGAGCGTGACCGGATAGTCACGCACGCGTACGCCGGTGGCGTTGTAGATAGCGTTGGCAATGGCCGCGCTCACGCCGCAGATGCCCAGCTCGCCCACGCCCTTGGCCTTCATGGGCGAGGCCATGGGATCGACCTCGTCCAGAAAGATCACTTCCTGGTGCGGGATGTCGGCATGCACGGGCACCTCGTAGCCCGCCAGGTCGTGGTTGACGAACAAGCCCAGGCGCGTGTCCACGGCCAGCTCCTCCATCAGGGCCGCGCCCACGCCCATGGTCATGGCGCCGATGACCTGGCTGCGGGCCGTCTTGGGATTGAGGATGCGGCCGGCCGCGCAAACGGCCAGCATGCGCCGCACGCGGACCTCTGCAGTGAAGGCGTCCACGGCGACCTCCACGAAGTGCGCGCCAAAGGTGGACTGCTGCATCTTCTTGTCCAGCACGCCGAATTCGATGGCATCCTCGGCCGTCAGGTCGCCGTCGCCGGCAGCGCTGGCCAGGGCCCGGCGCTTGCCGCCCGCCTGCACATGCCCATCCGAGAATTCGGCCGTCGCCGGGTCCATGCCCAGCTTGCGCGCCACGGCCTCGCGCAGCTTCACGCAGGCGGCATAGACGCCGGAGGTGGCACTGGCCGCACCCCATTGCCCGCCCGAACCGGCAGACACGGGAAAGCCGGAATCGCCCAGCCGCACGCGCACCTGCTGCAGCGGCAGGCCCAGCATCTCGGCCGCCGTTTGGGCAATGATGGTGTAGCTGCCCGTGCCGATGTCGGTCATGTCGGTTTCCACGGTGACCATGCCCTGCCTGTCCAGGCGCACGCGGGCGGCGGACTTCATGACAGGGGCGCCACGGTAGGCGCCGGCCATGCCCAGGCCGATCAGCCAGCGCCCTTCGCGTCGTTGGGCCGGCTGGGGATTGCGCTGGCTCCATCCGAAGCGCTCGGCGCCCGTGCGCAGGCACTGCACGAACTCACGGCGGGAAAACGGCTTGTGCTCCTGGGCAGGGGTGCCCTCCTTCGCCTCGGGTTGCGGCTTCTTGCCGCTGTCCGGCACCACCTGGGTGTCGTTGCGGATGCGCAGCTCCACGGGATCGATGCCGAGCTTTTCCGCCAGCTCGTCCATGGCAACCTCCAGCGCCATGTGGCCCGTGGCTTCGCCGGGGGCGCGCATGGCATTGGCCTCGGGCAGGTCCAGCACGGCCAGGCGGGTGGCAGTCATGCGATGGGTGCCGGCATACATGCGGCGGGTCTGGTCCACGGCACCGTCCGCCGATCCTCCGGGCTGGTCGCCCGACCAGCTTTCGTGGCCGATGGCGGTGATCCTGCCGTCCTGCCCTGCCGCGATGCGCACTCGCTGGATGGTGGCCGGGCGGTGCGTGGTGTTGTTGGCCATCAGCGGGCGCTGCAGTGCGACCTTGACCGGGCGGCCTGCCGCGCGCGCCCCCAGTGCGGCCAAGAGCGCATCGGCCCGCAGGAACAGCTTGCCGCCAAAACCGCCGCCAATGAATGGCGAGACCAGGCGCACCTTGTCCTTGGGAATGCCCAGCGTCCTTGCCAGCTCGCCCTGCCCCCAGGCAATCATCTGGTTCGAGGTCCATACCGTGAGCTGGTCGCCCTTCCATGCGGCCAGCGTGGCATGGGGCTCCATCATGGCGTGCGACTGGTCTGGCGTGGTGTATGTGGCGTCCACCTTCACGGGGGCCGAAGCGAAGGCGCCGTCGAAATCGCCAATGGCCGTGTCCGGCGCATCGCCATTGATGCTGTCGGGTGGCACGGCGGAGTCCCTGGCCTTGGCCAAGTCATAGGCGCCAGCCACGGGCTCGTAGTCCACACGGACCAATTGCGCGGCAGCGCGCGCCTGCTCGAAGGTTTCCGCCACCACCAGGGCCACGGCCTGGTGGTAGTGGGCCACCTGGGGGCCTGCCAGCAGCGGCGCGGTGTTCATCTTGCCCTGGCCCAGCTTGCCAGCGGTCTGTGCCGTGACGATGGCGAGCACGCCGTGCGCGCGGCTTGCCTGCGCCAGCCCGATGCTGCGGATGCGGCCCTTGGCGATGGCCGAGCCCACCACATAGCCATAGGCCGGGTGCTGGACCACGTCATGCCGTTCATAGGCATACGGCGCCGTGCCGGTGGTCTTGAGCAGGCCGTCGATGCGGTTCATCGGCTGGCCGATGATCTTGAGCTGGTCAATGGGGTTGACCGTTGCGGGAGTGTCGAATTTCATGGCGTCAGTTCCTTGCCTGATGCAGCACGGCGGCGAGCGTGCGTTCGGCCAGCGGGAGTTTGAAGGCGTTGTCCTGCGTGGGCCGGGCGCCCGCCAGCAGGCGGTCGGCAACGGCCTTGGCGCCCTGCGGCATCAACGCTTCGGCCGCCTCCACTCGCCAGGGCTTGTGCGCCACGCCGCCCAGGGCCACGCGCCCGCTGCCGTCGCGCTGCACGATGGCGGCCACCGACACCAGCGCAAAGGCATAGGAGGCGCGGTCACGCACCTTGTGATAGATGTGCGTGCCGCCTGGCGGCGGCGGCAGGGTGACGGAGGTGATCAGTTCGCCGGCCTGCAAGGCCGTCTCTACATGCGGCGTGCTGCCGGGCAGCCGGTGGAAGTCGGCAATGGGGATGACGCGGGCCTTGCCGTCGGCCTGGATGGTTTCCACCGTGGCGTCCAGCGCGCGCAGCGCCACGGCCATGTCGCTGGGGTGGGTGGCAATGCAGGCCTCGCTGCCGCCGATCACCGCATGCTGGCGGCTCACGCCGGCAATGGCCGAACAGCCGCTGCCCGGCACGCGCTTGTTGCACGGCATATTGGTGTCGTAGAAATACGGGCAGCGCGTGCGCTGCAGCAGATTGCCGCCCGTGGTCGCCATGTTGCGCAGTTGGCCCGAGGCACCGGCCACCAGGGCGCGGGTCAGCACGCCGTAGTCACGCCGCACGCGCGCATGGGCGGCCAGGTCGCTGTTGCGCACCAGCGCGCCTATGCGCAGCCCGCCCTGCGCGGTGGGTTCCACGGTATCCATGCCGGTGCCGTTGACATCGACCAGATGCACGGGGGTTTCTATCTGCAGCTTCATCAGGTCCAGCAGATTCGTGCCCCCGGCGATGAAGCGGGCGCCCGGCCGGGCCGCCACGGCGGCGGCAGCCTGCGCGGGGGACTGGGCGCGTTCGTAGGTGAAGGCAATCATGTGCGCCCCTCCCCCGCCACTTCGGTGATGGCATCGACGATGTTGGAATACGCCCCGCAGCGGCACAGGTTGCCGCTCATGCGTTCACGCAGTTCATGGGCCGACACCAGGGGCTGGGCCACGATGTCTTCGCTGGCATGGCTGGGCATGCCTTGCCGGATCTCGTCGAGCATGCCCACGGCAGAGCAGATCTGCCCCGGCGTGCAGTAGCCGCACTGGAAACCGTCGTGCCGCACGAAGGCGGCCTGCATGGCGTGCGGGGATTGCGGCGTGCCCAGGCCTTCGATGGTGGTCACGGCGGCGCCCTGGTTCATCACGGCCAGGCTCAGGCAGGACACCACCCGCCGGCCATTCACCAGCACCGTGCAGGCCCCGCACTGGCCATGGTCGCAGCCTTTCTTGGTGCCGGTCAGGTGCAGATGCTCGCGCAGGGCGTCAAGCAGCGTGGTGCGGGTGTCCAGGTCCAGGCGGTGTTCCTGGCCGTTCACCTGCAGGGTGACGGGCAGTTGGACCCCTTCGGGGATGGAGGGAGGCTGCACTTGCGCGCCGGCCGATCGAGGCACGGCCGTTGCCGCAGCCGTGGAGGCACCTGCAATCAGCAGGTCCCTCCGCGAAACGGAAAGCTGGGTGTTGTGTTCCATGGGGCGTCCATCGTGTTGGCTCTTCGTGGGGCGTGCACACTGCTGCGGACACGCCACTCCAAGCATCGGTTCGGGACGCGCCCCGGGTTGTAGGTGATGGTCCAACGTCCGGGACATCGGGTTGTCCGATGACGGATCAGCGCATGCAGACGTGCGAGGGCCCCGGCCCATGCAAAGGCAGCGCCAGCAAGGCGCCCCAGCCTTTGCCGATGGGCCCTGCCCCGGCCTCGGCGCAGCGCCTAGGCCGCAGGCGGCATGTCGCCGCGCTGCATGCGCTCGAAGGCCTTGTCGATTTCCTCGGAGCGTATGGCGCCCGCAGCCGGCACGGGACGGCCCGCGCGCTGGGCATCGATCTGCTCCTGCATGCGCGTGGCCACCTGCATCAGCACGCGGTGCAGGCCCAGCTGCTGGCGGCGGGCCTGGTCCAGGTGCGTGACCACGGGCTCCAGGGACTGGGCCAGCGACCGGGTCAGCAGTTGGCCCAGCATGTGGACCAGGGCCTGACGGTCCTGGGCGGCCTGCACCTCCGACGGGGTGCCGGCCTGGGTGCTGGCGGGCTCGCTGGCCGCCCTTTGCGCCATCAGCTCGCGTATGCCGTGCAGCGAGTCGCCTGCGGCGCTTTGCGTCTGCAGCAGCCGGGCCAGCAGTGCCTGCAGCGCTTGCAGGAGCTGGGACTGTTCGGCATCCCGGGTGGCGGCGGCCTGCGCGGCCGCTGCCGATGCGTGGGCCTGGCCGGCGGCGTCTTCCTGCATCGCCTGCTGCTGGGACTGGGCCACCGACTGGGCCACCTCGCGCGTGGCGGCGACCAGGTCGACCAGCTGTGCCGTCACGCGCGTGGCGGCGTCGGCATTGGCGCCGCCTGCGGCCTGGCGGCGCAGGAACTGCTGGCGTATCTGCTGCCAGCGGGCGCTGTCCTCGTCGCTCATCTGCCCGCGCAGCTCGGCGAGCTTGAGCAGGTTCTCCTCGGCGCCCGTGGTCAGCATCTGCGCTTCGCCCTGGTAGTGGTCGGCCAGCATCTGCTGCATTTCCTGGTCGTTCATCACCGGGGTGATTTTTTCGGCCAGCTTGTTCATGTTGCGGTAGCTGCCCTGCAGCCGGAAGGCCGGCTCGGTGCGGTAGCCGTCGTCTTGCGCGGCGCTCTGGATGTACTGCTGGTTGACCTTGAACACCAGCTCGCGCACCTGCACCATGCGGGCCAGCACGGCCTCGATCTCGCGCAACTCGGCCGATGAATAGTCGTGCGACAGCGCATTGCCCGAGACATCCCTGCCCTGCGCCTTGTCCAGCAGCAGGTACAGGTCCTGCAGGCTGCGCGTGGCCATCGGCGCCAGCACGGCGTTCGAGGTCATGCTGTTTTCGATATAGCTGAGCTTGAACACCTCCTGCATGCCGCCCAGCACATCGCCCAGGTTGTAGATGTCGGCACGGTTGGCCAGCATGTCGGGGATCTTGAAGACCTCCCCCGACTCGGTGTACGGATTGCCCGACATGACCACGCAAAAGCGCTTGCCGCGCATGTCGTGGGTGCGGGTCTGGCCCTTCCACACGCCCTCGATGCGGCGCGTGCCGTCCGACAGCGAGATGAATTTCTGCAGGAACTCGGGGTGCGTGTGCTGTATGTCGTCAATGTACAGCATCACGTTGTTGGCCATCTCCAGCGCCAGGTTGAGCTTTTCCAGCTCCTTGGCCGCCGTGGCGTCCGGCGCCTGGGCCGGGTCCAGCGAGCGCACGGAGTGGCCCAGCGCCGGGCCGTTGATCTTCATGAAGATCAGGCCCAGGCGGTTGGCCACGTACTCCATCAGCGTGGTCTTGCCGTATCCGGGCGGCGAGATCATCATCAGCAGGCCCATCTGGTCGGTGCGCTTGTTCTCGCCGGCCACGCCGATCTGCTTGGCCAGGTTGTCGCCGATCACGGGCAGGTAGATCTCGTTGATGAGCCGGTTGCGCACAAAGGACGACAGCGGCCGGGCCTTGAATTCGTCCACCCGCACGCGCGAGCGCCAGTCCTGCAGCAGCTGCTGGCGCAGCGCCTGGTAGCGGCCGAATTCGGGGACAAAGCTGCGGAAATGGCGCGCGGCGCGCTGGCCCAGGTCGTCGATCTGCAGCCACATGCGGCCGTCCGCAATGCGCGGATGCTGGCCCAGCAGGCCCGGCACTTCATGGCGCAGGTCCACATTGCTGACCTTGCAGGGCAGTGGGCCGGCGCAGCACAGCCAGGCGGCGGCTTCGCCGCAATAGGCCAGCCAGGCCTGCCCTTGCCCGTCGTCCAGCGCGCGGCAGGCGGTCTGCAGCCAGTGCAGCGCGCTGCGCCAGCGCTGGTCCAGCGGCGCCAAAGGCCTGTCGTGCCGGTCCTCGCCCTGCCAGTAGGCCTGCATTTCCTCCCAGCGCTGCAGCGGCTGGGCCTGCTGCTGCACGGCGGCCTGCAGTGCGGCAATGGCCGACTGGCTGTAGCTGGAGAAGGAAAAGCGCACGGCCTTTTGCGCCAGCTCGGCCTGCAGGTAGTCGGCGGCGCCGTGGATGAGGCTGTCGATATCGCTGTCTGCGGGCGCCGCCTGTCCTGGCAGCAGGTCGCGCAGCAGGCCCCGCTCGTCGGCATAGGCGCGCAGGCGCTCGGCAATGTCGGCGCGCAGGCTCAGCTGCTCGGCCTCGCTGCCGAACATCTGCTGCATGGCCTGGGCCTGCTGGGCGCGCAGCGGCCACTGCGCCATGGCGGCAGCCAGCTGCGGCTGCTGCACCTGGGCATGTGCGCTCCAGAACAGCAGGGCCAGCGCGCGGGCACCGGGCGCAAAGCGCAGCACGCCGGCGGCATCGCGCAGGGGCAGCAGTACCTGCAGGATGCGGGCCGCATCATGGTCGTGGATACCGCGCTCATAGCCTTCGCGGTAGCGCGGCGCGGAGAATTCGCGGATGGCCTGGGTCAGTGCCGCCTCGTCGGGCAGCAACTGGGCCAGCCGGGCCTCGCTCCAGCCGTCGCGGCGCTGGCGTGCGGCCTGCACCACTTCCAGGGCCAGGTATTCACCGCGATAGAAGTCTGCCGATTCGGCCGGCGTGGAGGCATCCCAGTAGGCCTGCAAAGCGGCCAGCTCGGGATTGTCCACGGGCTCGAAATACTCGGTGCCGACCAGGTGCAGGAACAATGCGCCGTTGCGCGGCAGCAGGGTCAGGTCCAGTTCCTGGTTGCCCACGCTGAAGCGGTGGCGGCCCAGGCGAATGATGGCGCCGCCGCCTTCGTACAGCTCGCTGCGGTCCTGCAGCGCGCGAAACGCCTGGTCGCGCAGGTTCTTGACGCGGCCGTCGATATCGTCGGCCTTGACCGGGTCGTGCAGCTGCTCTCGCAGGCGCTGGGACAACTCCTTGAGCTTGCCGATCAGCGGATCGCCTGCAAAGAACGCATGCAGCGCGTCGGCACTGGCCAGTTTCTCGGTGCGCTTGGGCAGGCTCTGCACGATGCGCAGGGCCGCGTCCAGCACGCCTTGCGCCTTGCGCTGGCGCTCGTCCTGCAGCGACTGGCGGCGCGCCTCGAAGCTCTCCAGCACCTCCTCGCGCTTGGCCATGATGTCGCCAAGGAACTGCTCGTGCTCGCCGAAGCGGCTTTCGATTTCCTCCAGCTGCACCAGCAGGCGCGCCAGCTGCTCGTCGCATTTCTCGGGCGTCTGCGCCAGGCCCAGGGCGCTGACGATGCTTTGCGAGAACAGCGCCAGCTGGGCCGCGAACTGGGCCACGTTCTCGGCGCCGCCCAGGCCAGACCTGCGCTGCTCGGCGCGTGCACGCACCTGGTTCAGGCGCGCATAGACGGCCGAGATGCGGTCCACCACCTGGGTGCGCTGCGTGGCGTCGTCGATGGACAGGCTGCCCATCAGCTCGGACAGCATGTCCAGCGCGGCCGCCATGTCGGCCATGCGCGCCAGCGGCTCGTTGATCTGCGCCACCGTGGCTGCCGCCTGCGCAGCCTGGTCCAGCGCCTGCAGCTGCTCGGCATAGGGCTGCATGGCCTCGTCGGTGGCAATGAAGGCGGCCGTGCGCTGGGAGACATCGGCCTGGGCCTCGTTGACGCCCTGCACCATGGTGTCGATGGCGGCCTGGTCCACATAGCGCAGGTCGCGCGTGGCCATGAGCTGGCCGCGCAGCTGGCCCAGCTGGGTGATCGCATCCACGTATTCGCCAATGCCCTTCCAGTCCGCCAGGCGCAACTGCTTGAGCAACCGGCCATGGCGGCCGGACACCTCGCCCATGGCCTTGGCCGAGGCATTGCGGATGCTCTCGACCTTTTCGTACTCGTCGATGACCGCATCACCCGTGGCGACGATGCCCAGCAGGGTCTCGTGCACCCCCTTGAGCTGCGGCGCGCCCAGCCAGTGGTAGCGCTCGAACAGGCGGCGCGCGGCGTCGATCAGGCGCTCGTAGCGCGGCAGCGAGACCTCGGTGGCCGCGATTTCCTTGCGCACGCTGTACAGGTCCGAGATGCCGCTGACCAGCTCGGCATTGCCTATGCGGCCCAGGAAGCTGTCGCGCTGCGGCTGGCGCGCCGCGTAGTCGTCCGAGGCGAAGGGCGTGCGCCAGACCTGCATGGGGTGCACGCGCGAGGCTTCGTTGCTCTCGGCCGCGAAGATGACGATGCGCCCGTCGTCCATGCGCGCATGGCCGTGGCCGATGATGGGCGGCTGCAGGGCGCGCTCGATCAGATTGTACTTGAACAGCGCCATGCGCCCGCTCTCGGGCTCGTAGAACACGTAGAGCACGTCCTCGCCGTTGGGCGATCGGATGCTGCGCCGGTAGCGCATGCCCTGCATGTTCTGCTCGAACGAGCGGTTCTCCCCGCTTTGCAGGTAGTAGCCGCCCGGGAAGATGATGCCGTGGTCCTGCGGCAGCTGGATGCAGGCCGCGCCGATGGCATCCATGCGCAGCACCTGGCGGGAGACGGTGTTGAAGATCAGGTAGCGCCACTGCTCTTCGCGGTAGGGCAGGATCTTCAGCAGGATCAGGCTGCCGACGGCGGCGTACTCGAACACGGCGTCGTCCAGCGACTGGTTCTTCTCCTGCACGGGCTCGCTGTAGATGCCCAGTCCGTCGTTGGTGTTGTTCTCGACCTTGATGGTCAGCGTGCCGCCCAGGGTCTCGACGAAGACCTTGTCCAGCACGTTGATGTGCGGGTGGCGCCCCTGCACGAGTTGCTCGCGCCCGGCGCGCTGCCATTCGAAGTCATGGGGCGCAGGCAGTTCGATGTCGCGCTCGCCGCGGTTGTCTATGTAGCGTATGGGCTGGCCGTCCACGGGCACGGACCAGCGGAACACGCGCACATCGGACAGGCGCTCGCCGATCTGGAAGCTCGCCAGCAGCTTGCCGTCGCGCACGGCCAGCTGCATCAGCCGCGTGTTCTTGTAGTAGGCGTACAGCTCCTGGAAGTCCTGCACGAAGCTCTGTATGCCCAGGAAACTGTCCTTGAGGTCCACGGGAGTGACCTCGTAGCCCTGCTCTCCCTCGTGCAGGCGGTACAGGCCGAACACGTCTTCCACGCGCGTGGACTGCTTCAGGCCCATGAAGACGTTGTAGCCGAACAGCAGGTAGCCGCCGACCTGGGCGATGTCGCGGCCCAGGCAGTTGTTTTCGGTGCGCACGCGCATGCGCCCGATGACTTCCATCTGGCTGCGGCCGAATTCCTCCAGCCGCTCCTCGTTGAGCTGGCGCACCAGCGCCTCCAGCGCCTGCCCCTGGCCGTCCAGGCGCTTGGCCAGCACTTCGTAGGAGCCGCCGCTGGCGACTGCCTGGTCCACGGCGGAGGCGGCAGTGTCGGGGGAGAGGGGCGGTGAGGACGGTGTGGACGATGGGGACGGTTGGGACATGGGCGTCACGGGCTTTCGCGTGTCAGGGACCATTCACGCCTTTCCCCGCCGGCCGGCAGACGGGCGGGCAGGCAGGCGAAGACGAAGGCGGATGCGGGAGGCTGGGCAGCCGGCGGAGGGAGCGGCCGGGCGGCCGCCCCGTTCAGTCGGCCGTTGAATCGACCGTTCAGTCGACCCTCTGCGTGGGCGGCAGGCCCTTGCCGTCGCCCAGCGCGTTGAGCAGCGATGCGCCGCCCTTGCCGCTGAGGAACTTGCCGATCAGGTCCTGCACGATGGGGCTCTTGCCCGCCACGCCTTCCACGGCCTTGCCCACGGACAGCGCCTTGGCGAAGTTGTCGAAGAAGGCGCCCTCGCCCCCCACGATGTCGATGTTGGCCTTGCTGAGCGCGGCCGACAGCACCTCGGACTGGTCCTTGGCCACGCTCTTGTTGGCTTCGATGGCGGCCAGCGCCTGCTCGAAGTTCTTCTCCAGCTGCATGCGGAACTCCTCATGCGAGCGCGCCTGGTCGGACAGCGAGGCCAGCGCGGTGAACTTTTCGGTCAGGCCCTTGGCCTCGGCGAAGAGCTTGTCGCGCAGCACATCGGCCTCGGACGTGCCCACGTCGCGGGTGACCAAGGCCTTGGTCGCGCCCACCTGGGCCTCGCCGCGCGCCTGGGCCAGCAGGCGTTCTTCCAGCACCTTGGCATCGGCCAGGCCCTGCTTTTCGTTGGCGTCGGCCGTGGCCTCGATGACGCGTGCCTCGGCCAGGCCCTTTTCCTGCTGGCCCTTGGCTTCGGCCATCATCTTCTCGGCGATCACCCTGGCCTGCGCCAGGCCTTCCTTTTCCAGGGCGGCGGCCGTGACTTCGCGCACCTTGGCATCGGCCAGGCCGGGCGCGGCGCGCTCGACCTCGATGGCCTCGGCCAGCTTCTTCTTGGCCTCGGCGGTCTTGCTGGCCGCCTCCAGCTCGGCCTGGGCCATGGTCGTGACTTCCACGGCCTTGTGGCGCGAGGCGGCCTCTTCGGCCTCCGCCTTCTTGACCTGGCGCACCAGGTCTTCCTCGGCCTGGGCCTGGGCAGTCAGCACGGTGACCTGCTTCATGCGCTCGGCCTCGGAGACCACGCGCACTTCCTTGATGCGTTCCTCTTCCTGGGCCACGGACTTTTCCACCACCACGCGCTCGCGCACCACGTTGGCGATGTTGGCCTTCTCGACCTCGATGGCCTTTTCCTTCTCGATGCGCTGCAGCTCCACCTCGCGCTGGCGGGCCACGATCTCCAGCTCCTTGGCGCGCGTGACCTTCTCGACCTCGATCACCACCGCACGCTCACGGTTTTGCTGGGCCACGGCCACTTCGCGCTGGCGATTTTCCTCGCGGATGTCCAACTGCTCCTGGGTCTGGATGCGGGCCTGCTCGGCCTTCAGGCGCTCTTCTTCCTGCACCTTCTGGGTCTCGGCCTGCTCGCGCGCCTGGATGGTGGCGATCTCGCGCTTTTGGCGGGCCTCGGCGTCGGCCTGCTGGCGCTCCAGCGCCAGCATGGCTTCCTTGGTCTCCACGTTCTTCTTGGTGATGGCCAGGTCGGAGTTGCGCTCGAGCTCGTTGGTGACGATGTTCTGGTTGGCCGTCAGCTCGGTGATCTTGCGGATGCCTTCGGCATCCAGGATGTTGTTGGGGTCCAGCGAGGACTTGGGAGTCTGCTCCAGGTAGTCGATGGCCACGTCCTCCAGCACATAGCCGTTGAGGTCGTTGCCGATGACATGGATGATCTGGTCGCGGAAATCCTGGCGGTTCTCGAACAGCTTCACGAATTCGATCTGCTTGCCCACGGTCTTGAGCGCCTCGGAGAACTTGGCGTTGAACAGGTCGTTGACGGCCGTCTTGTCCGAGGCCCGGTCCACGCCGATGGCCTTGGCCACCTTGAGCACGTCCTCGGCCGTTTCATTGACGCGCAGGTAGAAGGCCACGGTGATGTCGGCGCGCATGTTGTCGCGGCAGATCAGGCCTTCCTTGCCGCGCCGGTCGATCTCCAGCGTCAGCAGCGAGATCTGCATGAATTCCTTCTTGTGGATCACCGGCAGCACCAGGCCGCCCGTGAACTTGACCTTGGGCTGCGAGGTGGTGTCGTTGATGATCAGCGCCGTGCCCTGCGGGACCTTGATGTAGAAGGCCTTGACCAGGGCGAACAGCCCGAGGATGACGACGAAGACGGAACCGATCACCACCCCGGCGACGATGTACCACTCCATATTGCTCATGTTCATGCGAATCTCCCCTGTGAATTGCTATCTGTGAAAACGCTGAAAAACGCAAAGGCCGCGCCCGCCGCACGGGCGCCCGGGCCAATGGGAATCAATGGGAACGAATAGAAAGGAATTCCTGGAAATTCCTGAAGCTAGCGCGGCAGCTCGGTGCCGTCGAACTCGGCCTTGCTGACCACGCGCCAGGCGTTGTGCTCGGGCAGGTGCTCGATAAGCACGATCTCGGTGCCCCGGCCCAGTGCGCGCTCGGGCGAGCGCATCTGCACGTTCAGGCCGGCGCCGCCGTCCTCCACGCTGCCGTAGCCCTGCGTGCCGTCCACTACGGCGCTGCGCACCAGGCCGGTGCGGCCCAGCAGCACCTTTGGCTCCTCTGCAGGCGCCACCTTGTTGACGATGCCCCGCAGCGGGCGCAGCACCAGCACCGTGGCGGCAAAGCCCAGCACGGCAGCCGCCACGGCCACCAAGGTGCCGGTCAGCAGGTTCACCAGGGTCCAGCCCTGGGGCATGGGCACGAAATGGCACAGCACATAGGAAGCCAGCCAGGACAGCAGGAACAGCGCGGTGAGGATGACCGTGAGCGGAATGCCGCCCAGGCCCACCTTGAGCAGCAGCCCGGCCAGCGCGCTGGCCGAGTGCTCCACGCCGTGCGCATGGTCGCTGCCGTCGAACAGCACCCAGTGGTCCAGCGAGTCCACCTCCAGCAGGCCCAGCATGGCGATCAGCCAGTACAGCAGCATGAACAGCAGCAAGGCGCCGAAGATGAAGGTCGGAAAGCCGAACGCGTATTGCAGGAATGCAGACATGTTTTATCTCCTCCCTTCAAACCCGGCAGCCAGGACGGCGGGCACGACGCGGCCTGCCCGGACCACGGCTGCGCATCAAGCGCTTTTTCCGCCAGCGGCTGCGCGCTGCGCCTTCAGGCGTTCCAGTACCGATTGCGCATTGCCCGCCTGGGGCGTGATGCCGGCGGCGCGCAGCTTGGCATCCAGCGCGTCTTCGCTGCTGTCGCGCGCCAGCTCGGCCGCGCTTTCCATGCGCGCACCGCGCTCTGCCTGCTTTTGCTTGATGCGTTCCAGCGAGTCCAGCGCGCTTTGCACGCGCGTCTGCGAGCCTGCATAGCGGCCGGCCACCGTGGCCTGGGCGCGCTGCACGCTTTCCGTGGCCTTGACGGTGTCGGCCTGCTGCTTGAGACGCTTGATATGCGTTTGCGCCGTCTGTATGGCCACGCGCAGCTGCTCCACGCTTTGCGTGTAGGCATCCAGCTGGGATTGCTCCTCGTCGCGCTGCGTCTCCAGCACGGAGACCTTGCCGGCCACTTCCAGCGCCAGCGCCTCGTCACTGGTGTCCAGCGCCTTGACGGCATAGCCCTCGTACTCGGCAATGCGTTCCTGGGTCTGCTTGAGCTTGCCGGCCGCCAGCTTTTGCTTGGCCATGATGTCGGCCAGCGCTTCCTTGGACTTGTTCAGGTCGCTGTCGGCATCGCGGATTTCCTGGTCCAGGATGCGCAGGGCCTGGCTGTCGGTCACCGCCTCGCCGGCCTCGTGCGCTGCGCCGCGCAACGCGGTCACCAGCTTGTTCCAGATGGTCATGATGATCTCCTTGGGGCTCAGTGTCTTCAACGGGCAGGCTTCAGGCCTGCACTGGCGCGGGCACCGGCGCAGGGGTCAGATAGTGGGCCAGCGCCTCGGTGGCCTGGATGACGCTGTCGGCCAGGGTGAGGATTTCGGAAATGATGTCGCCCTCGCTGCTGCTGGCATGCAGGGCGGCGAACATCACATAGCCCTCGCCGCCATGGGCCTGGGGTTCCAGCGCCATGGTGGTGAAGGGAAACAGCTTTTGCAGGCGCAGCATCTGCTCGTTGAGGCCGGCGCGGTCGTGCACCTGGTCGGCGGGCCAGAGAAAGGCCTCCACCACGAGCTGGTCGCCCGACAGGGCCACGTGGACCGGCAGATCGCCGAATTCGGGCAGGCTGATGAGCAGACTGGCGTCCGCGCCTTCAAGCACCTCGATATGGAGCCGGCCGCCCTGCACCAGCGTTGATTGCTGCAGATCGCCCGCCAAGGCGTGAATATCCCGATATGCCTGTCTGCTGTTGTCCATGCTGCCCTCCTTGTGGATGAGAACCATTGAATCCGGTTGCAAGCCGGACACGCGCATTTGCTTTTCCAATTGCTGCAATGCAGCACCGTACTCTGGAAGAATCCAGACCTCCTTTTTCACCAGCCCCTGCTCGCGCAGCCGTTGCCGGTGCAGACGCTGGTAGTGGGCTGATGTCTTTTGTTCCATGCGGATACCATAGCGACCATTACATGTGATGTCTACATGTAATGAAGATCAATTTGTAAACGGATATGTAAAAGGAGTGCCGCAATGGAAGGCATTGCAGACGCACTGACCATGCCTTTGCGTTGCTGCAAATGACCTTTCATTATTCATTTTTTCTACTGAAAATCATTTATCGACAATTTTTCCTATCACCCACAGGAGAGCTCCTGCACAGGGGGCGACCGCTGCCGCGAAAGGCTGCCGAGGCACTGCACAATGGCCGCTGTCGCAGGCAGATCCGGCCCTTGGCTGCCCGGCGCACGCTACGGAAACCTCTGCATGCCCGCCTTCAGGCTCTCACTTCGCACGGCAGTCACAGCCCCCTTCATAGCGGTGTTCGTGGTCACGGCCGGGCTATTGGCGGCATGGCAGCAGCGCCAGGTGGACCAACTCATCAACCGCGAAAGCCTGCGGCTGCTCGACTCCCTGTCCACCACCACGCGCCACCAATTGGCCGATTACCTGGAGACCCCGCTGCGCGTGCAGCAGGCCCTGGCCGAGACCGTGGCCCGGCAGGCGCTCTACACACCCGGCGACCTGCGCCCCATCTATGGCTATCTGACACGCTCATTCACCGAGCTGTATGCCCAGCACCACCAGATCAGCCTGTTGAGCTTCGGCGGCGTACAAGGTGAATACACGGGGGTGCGGCTGGAGCCCGATGGCCGCTACCGCCTGATTCTTCAGGACCGCAGCACCCAGGGGGCCCTGCAGATCTTCGAGGGGCTGGAGCCCGGCCCGCCCATGTCCAGCCTTGCCGGCTACGACCCCCGCGTGCGCCCCTGGTACCAGCCTGCCATCCACAAAGACGGCCCGCACTGGTCGCCCATCTACACGGTGACTGGCGACCGCGGCGATACCACGATTTCCGCATCCACGTCCGTGCGGGTGTCCGGCCAGCTGGCCGGCGTGGTGGCTGCCGATGTGCGGCTGAGCAGCATGAACCGCTTTCTGCGCGACGAGCCCTTGCGTGGCAACGGCCATATCGCCGTGGTCGACGCACAGGGCTACATGGTGGCGCACTCGTCCGAGCTGTCGGTGCTGAAACGGCGCGAAGGCCCCTATGACCCGCCCGTGCGCCTGCGGCTGTCCGAAAGCCCCGATCTTGCGCTGCGCAGCCTGGCCGCCCTGCTGCCTCCCCATCTGAGCGCGGATTCATCGGCGCCAGCGGGCCCCGAGAACACCATCAACCTGAGCTTCAAGGAACAGGGGCAGATCTACCACGGCCAGGTCACCGCATTCCACGATGGACGCGGCATCGACTGGCGGATCCTGGTGCTGCAGCCCGAATCCGATCTGGTCAGCAGCATGCGGGCGGACAGCCGGCATGCGCTGGTCCTCGCTTTCGGCCTGGCCTTGCTGGGACTGGGGCTGGGCGTGTGGTGCCTGCGCCGGGCACTGCGCCCCCTGGCGGTGACGGCCGATGCGGCCAACCGCCTGGCCAAGGGCGACTGGAGCGCGGTAGGGGCGCTGCCGGATACGTCCCTGGTCGAGACATCGTCCCTGGTCTCGGCCTTCCACAACATGGCGCAGCGGCTGCAGGAATCGTTCGAGCACATGCGCACCCTGCTGCAGTACGACAGCCTGACGCAGCTGCTCACGCGCGCCGGCCTGATCGAGCAGGCCGATGCGGCGGCAGCCGCCAACACGCCCTGCCGTGCCGCGCTGTGCCTGCTGGAGCTGCAGAATTTCCGCAGCGTCCGCGACGATGTGGGCCACGGCACGGGCGAGCAGCTGCTACGGGCCGTGGCCGAGCGGCTGCGCAACCACCATCTGCAGTTTCCTGCCCTGCTGGCGCGCACGGCCAGCAACGAGTTCGCCATGCTGTGGCTGCATGACTGCACGCCGCAGCAGATGCAGGACAAATGCCGCCATCTGCTGGAAATCTTCGACCAGCCATTTTCCGTGGGCAAGGACGACATCGTGCTGCGCGCCTGCGCGGGCGCCGTCAGCGGCGAGCTGCTGCCGGGCGCGCTGCCCGAGTGGCTGCGCAACGCCAGCATTGCGCTGGGTGAGGCGCAGCGCGGCTCGCACCCCTTCCTGCTGTTCGAGCCCAGCCTGGCGCAGAAGATGCTGGGCCGCACGCAGCTGGCCATGGAGCTGCGCCAGGCGCTGGAGCGCAACGAGCTGCGCGTGTTCTACCAGCCCGTGGTGGACCTGGCCACAGGCAGCATGGTCGGCGCCGAGGCCCTGGTGCGCTGGAACAGCCCGACGCGCGGCATGGTGCCGCCCGGCGTCTTCATTCCGGTGGCCGAGGAGTCGGACCTGATCCTGAGTGTGGGCGAATGGGTGCTGCGCACGGCGGCGCACGACATCGCCTCCCACCTGCCCCAGCTGCCCGCCGACTTCGAGCTGCACGTCAACATGTCGGCACGCGAGCTCATCCAGTCCGACTTCGCCTCCACGCTGGAACAGGCACTGGCCACCAGCGGCCTGCCCGCCCGGTTGCTGACCCTGGAGCTGACGGAGTCCATGCTGCTGGACGACAGCGACGCCACGCTGCAGCGCATTGCCGCCATCCGCGCGCTGGGCGTGAAGATCGCCATTGACGACTTCGGCACCGGCTACTCCTCCCTGGCCTATCTCAGCCGCCTGCGCTTTGACTGCATCAAGATCGACCAGAGCTTCGTCGGCCAGTTGCCGGAGTCCGAATCCGACAAGTCCATCGTGACCGCCGTGCTGCGCATCGCCCAGGGCTTTGGCGTCAAGGTCGTGGCCGAAGGCGTGGAGGAGCAGGCCCAGGCCAGGCTGCTGCATGCCCTGGGCTGCGAGCATGCACAGGGCTATCTGTTCGAGCGGCCGGTGCCGCTGGCGCAGATGCTGGAGTACCGCTCTCCCTGGCACGAGTGAGCCACCAGTGGGCCACCAGGGAGTCGCTGGTGAGCCGCTGCTGCCTTGTGGTGCCCTGCCTGTCGGCTTTGGCTGACGTGTGCCGCTTGCATGATCCGGTGCACATGCAGGTGCAATCCACGAAACAATCGGCGCCTGTTCCAGCCTCCCGCCTTCCATGACGCCCACCTACTCCGAGAGCCAGCCGCCCCCGCCCCGTCTGGACCCCGCCGGCCCCATCCACCTGATCGTGCCGCTGCGCCCAGGCGCCGACCTGGAACAGCTGCGCGCCCGCCTCACCAGCGTGCCCGCGCTGCAGCAGCGCAGCGTTCAGTGGCATGTGCCTGGCGCACGCGCCGACATCGTGCACCTGGCCGCCCGCGCCGTGGACAAGGCCAGCCAGGATGGCGGCCTGGTCGTGGCCGCCGGAGGTGACGGCACCATCAATGCGGTGGCCGCCGCAGCCTGGGAGCGGGGCGTGCCCATGGGCGTGGTTCCGCTGGGCACCTTCAACTACTTCGCCCGCGAGCAGGCGCTGTCGCTGGAGCCTGCCCAGGCCGTGCAGGACATTCTTCAGGCATTGCAGGCCGGCCAGATGCGGCCCGTGAACGTGGGCCTGGTCAACGAACGGCTGTTCCTGGTGAACGCCAGCCTGGGCCTGTACCCGCGCCTGCTGGACGAACGCGAGCGCGCGTCCACACGCTTTGGCCGCACGCGGCTGGTGGCCATTGCGGCCTCCATCTGGAGCATTCTTCGCGGTGGCAGCGCGCGCCGCTGGCGCGTGGCCCTGCGCCCCGACCGGGATGCGCCGTTGCAGCAGCAGGAGCACCTGGCCACCACCCTGTTCGTCGGCAACAACCCGCTGCAGCTGGAGCGCGTGGGGATTGACGAGGCCCGCGCCGTGGCCGATGGCCGGCATCTGGCCGCCGTGCTGCTGCTGCCCCAGGCCAGCGAGGCCCCGGCGCGCGTGGTCTGGAATGCGGTAATGGGACGGCTGGCCCAGGACGATGCCGTCGCCAGCCTGGCCTGTACCGAGCTGGTGGCGGAGCCTGCAGGACGGCGTCCTCGCCGCATGAAGGTGGCCTTCGATGGCGAACGCGAATGGATGGCGCCGCCCATCCGCTTTCGCCTGGGCGAGAAGCCGCTGTGGCTGGTCGTGCCTGCCCCGGCAGAGCCCGCCTCCTCCTGAACGCCGAATGAGGAACAAGGAGCGCCCATGGCCTTGCTCATGCATTTGTCGGACCTGCATTTCGGCGCCCACGATCAGGCCGTGTGCGCCGCCGTGGCGAGACTGGCGGCCCGGCTGCCGGTAACGCTGCTGGTGGTCTCCGGCGACCTGACCCAGCGCGCCACGGCCGCGCAATTTGCCCAGGCGCGGGAGTTTCTCGACAGCCTTTCCGTGCCCCGGCGCCTGGTGGTGCCCGGCAACCACGATCTGCCGTTGCTCGCCTGGTGGGAACGGCTGGGTGGCCACGCCCACGACCGCTATGTGCGCTGGATCGATTCCGAACTGCAGCCCTGGTGCGCCGTGCCAGGCTTTTGCGTGATCGGCGTGGACACCACACGCTGGTGGCGCCACCAGCGCGGCAGCCTGTCGGCCGGGCAGATCCTGCACGTGGCGCAGCGCCTGGAGCAGGCCAGCCCCGCCGACTGGTGCATCGTCGTCAGCCACCACCCGCTGGCTGCGGCCCACGAAGAGGACCGCAGCCACCGTCCTCACCGCGCCGCGCAGGCACTGGCCCGCTGGCGCGATGCCGGAGCGCAACTGGTGCTCTCGGGCCATGGTCATGACCCCGGCCTGGTCCAGCCCCTGCCCGGGCTGTGGGCAGCGCAGGCGGGCACCGCGGTCTCGGTGCGGCTGCGCGCCCATGCGCCCAACAGCCTGTTCACCCTGGAGCATCGGGATGGCGCCACAGGCCAGGACTGGCGCCGGCAGCTCACGCGCTGGGACTATTCGCGGCAGGCCGGTGAATTCCTGCCCGTGCAAAGGCATGTGCTGGATCCCCTGTCCACTGCCCAGACTTGAGATCGCACAGGCCGTTCGTGGGACTTGCCTTTGTATTGCACAATCCATCGCTTGGCACGCACAGAAGGCAACCGTCGACCAAGTTTGCATGCTGTCCTACGTGATGGAGGGCGGCGGGTGTGGATGATCAGCCCTCGTCCATGCTGCCTTTTTGATAGCAGCATGACGCACTGCAACAAAGAGATATGCGAATCCTGTACGTTGAAGACAATGCCGACCTGCGAGAAACCATTGGCCTGCTGATGGAGAGCGAATCCCGTTTCGTGACCAGTTGCGCCACTGCCGAGCAGGCCCTGGAACTGGATGCGGGCCAGCCTTTCGACGTGGTGGTCTCCGATGTCAGTCTGCCGGGCCTGTCCGGCACCGATCTGGCGCGGCAGCTGCTGCAGGCCGATGCGCAGCGCTGGATCATCCTGTGCTCCGGCTACGACCTGGGGCCCTACCCGGCCGCCTGGGGTCCCCAGGTGCGGACCTTGCTCAAGCCCTTCGAGATCGAGGACCTGGAAACGCTGCTGGACTCCATACAGGAAGCGCTGCACACCAGGCCCGTCCACTGAGCCCATTTTTCCGAGACCGGCCTGCCGGTCCATCGGCTCCCGCCGTCACAGCACGGCCTTGGAGCCTCCCGCTGCCATCTCGCGCGGCAACTCCACCCTGAAGCTGGTCACGCCATCGGCGGAGTGCACATCGATGCGCCCGTTGTGCGAACGCACGATCTGGTGCGCGATGAAAAGCCCCAGGCCCAGGCCCTGGTGCTGGCCCGGCTTGCGCTCTCCTCCGCGAAACGGGTTGAACAGGGTGGGCATCAGCTCCGCAGGAATGGTGCCGCCGTTGCGCACCGTGATGACCACGCAATGGTCCTGCCTGCCATCGGCCGTCACCTGCACAGGCTGCGCCGGATCGCCATGGTGCATGGCGTTGCCCACCAGATTGGTGAGCACCTGGCACAGGCGTTCGCCATCCCAGGTGCCATCGAGATTGCCCAGCATCTCGCTGTCCAGGCGCCGCTGCGGAAAACCCGTCTCCACTTCCTGCAGCGTGCGCTGCAGCAGCGCTTGCAAGCTGGTAGGCCGCGGTGACAGCGGCAGGCCTTCCGCCTGGCGGATGCGGGTGACGTCCAGCAGGTCCTCGATCATGCGCGACATGCGCTGGCTGCTGCTGAGCATGCGCTCGGCCATGCTGGCCACCTTGCCCGTATCGGGCTGGCGCGTGAGCAACGTGGCGGCGGCCTTGATGGATTGCAGCGGCGTGCGCAGGTCGTGGCTGAGCACGGCCATGAACATCTCGTTGATGCGCAGCGCCTCGGTGCGTTCCTGCAGTTGATGGGCCAGTGCCTGCTTGCGCTGGTGCAGCTCGAAGAACACATTGGCCTTGGTGGTCAGCATGTGGGGATCGATGGGCTTGTACAGGAAGTCCACGGCGCCGCTCTCATAGCCACGGAACTGCCAGTTGTGCTCGCGCGAGCCGGCCGTCATGAAAATGAGCGGGATATGGCGCGTGCGCTCGCTGCCGCGGATCAGCTCGGCCAGCTCGAAACCGTTCATCTCGGGCATCTGCACATCCAGCAGGGCCAGGGCCACGTCGCTGTGGTTGAGCAGCAGCTCCAGCGCCTCGGGGCCGGACTGGGCCTTGAGGAATTCGATGCCGTCGCGTTGCAGCAGCGCCTCGATGGCGATCAGGTTCTCGGCGATGTCATCGACGATCAAGCATTTGACGCGATCTGTATGGGGCATGGATTCTCTCTCGGTATTTAGTCTTGTGGGGGCGTGCCGGCTGGACATTCAAAGCCTTCCCTGGCGGTGCAGCGATGCAATGAGGGAGGCAATGCCTTCGGGCGCCAGCGCCTGGGCCTGCGGCACGCGGGCCAGCGCCGCCAGCGGCATGGTGGGCATGCGGGCGCCGTCGGGCGCCTGCACCACGGCCAGGCCACCGGCGGCGTGCACGCTGGCCATGCCCTGCGCGCCGTCGTCATTGGCGCCGGACAGCAGCACCGCCAGCAGCCGCTCGCCATAGCAATCCGCAGCGGACTCGAACAGCACGTCGATGGAGGGCCGCGAAAAATGCCAGGGCGCATCCAGCGACAGCGCCAGCCGGGGGCCGCTGTCCACCAGCAGGTGATAGTCGGCCGGGGCGAAGTACAGGCACCCAGGCTCGATCCATTGCTGGTCCTGCACCTCACGCACCGGCACGGCGCAGCGCGGGCCGAAGAGCTGGGCCAGCAGGCTGCGGCGATCGCGCGGCAGGTGCAGCACCACCAGCACCGAGGCGCGCAGGCTGGCCGGCAGCGCGGGCAGCACCACCGATAGCGCATCGAGCGCGCCGGCCGAGCCGCCGATCACGATGGCCTCGTAGGCTGTGGCGGCGTCGGAGGCGGGTGTGTTCGTGGTCACGGGCATCACAGCCCGGCCTTCTTGCGGTAGATGCGGTCCTCGAGCACGAAGTCCTCGAAGGCCTCCGAATGCCCTGAAAACCGCAGCGACTCCTTGGAGCCCAGCCCCAGGAATCCGCGATGGCACAGCGCATCGCGGAACAGGCCCAGCGCCCGGTCCTGCAGCTCGCGCTCGAAATAGATCAGCACGTTGCGGCAGGACACCAGGTGCATTTCGGCGAACACGCTGTCGGTGGCCAGGCTGTGGTCGGAGAACACCATGTGCTCGCGCAGCCCCTTGTCGAAGACCACGCGGCCGTAGCGCGCCGTGTAGTAGTGCGACAGCGAGCTGTGCCCGCCCGAGCGCGCATGGTTGTCGGTGAAGGCCGCCACGCGCGACATGTCGAACACGCCCTGCTCGGCCGCGCGCAGCGCATGCGGATTGATGTCGGTGGCATAGATCAGGGTGCGGTCCAGCAGGCCCTCCTCCTCCAGCAGGATGGCCAGCGAATACACCTCCTCGCCCGCGCTGCAGCCGGCCACCCAGACCTTGAGCGAGGGATAGGTGCGCAGCAGCGGCACCACCTCGGTGCGCAGTGCCCGGAAATAGCTCGGGTCGCGGAACATGTCGCTGACCTGGACCGTGAGGTATTCCAGCAGCGCCGGGAACACGCTTGCATCGTGCAATACGCGGTCCTGCAGCTGCGACAGCGTCTGGCAGCCGAACTGCACCAGGGCCGTCTGCAGGCGCCGCTTGAGCGAGGCCTGGGCATAGCCCCGGAAGTCGTAGTGGTAGCGGTGGTAGATGGCGTCGATCAGCAGGCGCTGCTCGATGTCGGCGGTGCGGGCTTTTTTCATCGCCGGGCCGCCCCAAGATGAAAAGCGGCCCCCTTGGGGGGCAGCGGACCTTGCGCAGCAAGGGGAGCGTGGGGGCTATTTTTCAGCTGAAGCATCGCGTCCTCCTTGCTACTTGGGCATCCACACCCGCACCAGCGACAGCAGCTTTTCCACGTCCAGCGGTTTGGCGATGTAGTCGTTGGCACCGGCGGCCAGGCATTTCTCCTGGTCGTCCTTCATGGCCTTGGCGGTCAGGGCGATGATGGGCAGGCGGCGCCATTGCGGCCGGTTGCGGATCTCGCGCATGGCGGTGTAGCCATCCATCTCGGGCATCATGATGTCCATCAGCACCAGGTCGATACCGGCCTGCGCCGCGCCGCGAGACTCCAGCGCCTCCAGCGCCTCGCGCCCGTTGCGCGCGATCTCCACGCGGATGCCCGTGGGCTCCAGGATGCTGGACAGCGCAAACACGTTGCGCACATCGTCTTCCACCACCAGCACCGTGCGCCCTTCCAGCGCAGACTCGCGGCTGCGCGCGACCTGCAGCATCTGGCGGTGCTCGGCCGACAGCTCCGACTCCACCTGGTGCAGGAACAGCGTGACCTCGTCGAGCAGGCGCTCGGGCGAGCGCGCGTCCTTGATGATGATGGACTTGGAAAAGCGCCGCAGCTGCTGCTCTTCATCGCGCGACAGCGCCCGGCCCGTGTAGACGATGACAGGCGGGAAGGAAACATCGTCCTGGTCCGTCATGCGCTGCAGCAGCTCGTAGCCGCTGATGTCAGGCAGGTTCAGGTCCATCACCATGCAGTCGAATGTGGAGCCGCGCAGATGATCCAGCGCGGCGGCCGCCGTGCCCGCGCAGACGATGTCCACATCGCTGCGGCTGAGCAGGTGGCGCACGCTCTCGCGCTGGCGCTCGTCATCCTCCACCACCAGCACGCGGCGCAGGTCCTGGGTGAACTTGGCCTCCAGCCGCTGCAGGGCGTGGACCAGTTCCTCGCGCTTGACGGGCTTGAGCGCGTAGCCGACGGCACCCCGCCCCATGGCTTCCTGCGAATAGTCCGCGACCGAGACCACGTGCACGGGAATGTGGCGCGTGGCCGGGTTGCGCTTGAGCTGGTCCAGCACGCCCAGGCCCGAGAAATCGGGCAGGTTGATATCGAGCACGATGGCGTTGGGCTGATTGTCGGCCGCCATGGACAGGCCGTCGGACGCCGTATTGGCCACGTCGCACTCGAAATCCATCTCGCGTGCCAGCTCCGACAGGATGTCCGCGAAGCGCAGGTCATCCTCGATCACGAGGATGCGGCGCCCGCTCTGACCCCTCTTGCGCAGGGCGTCCGTTGCCGCCGACGCGGCAGGTGCCATGGCAGGCGACATGGGCGGCGCGAACGCAGGTGCGGCGGGCGCAACGTTGGCCGTTGCGAGCACGGGCACGGACGACGCTGCCAAGGCCTCTCGCAGCCCCTGCGGCTGAGGCTGCGGTGCGGCAGTCGGGGCCGTGGCCGGGCCGGACTCGGCCGACTCCAGGCTCACGGGCACGGTCAGTGTGAAAACGCTGCCCTGGCCAGGCGTGCTGGAGACGGTCAGCGTGCCGCCCAGCAGCCCCGCCAGATCACGCGATATCGACAGGCCCAGGCCCGTGCCGCCGAACTTGCGGTGCGTGCTGCCATCGGCCTGGCGGAAGGCATCGAAGATGAATTGCTGCTGCTGCTCGGCAATGCCGATGCCGGTATCGCGCACCGCGAAAGACAGCATGCCCTGGGGCGCGCAGGACACCTGCAGGCCCACCGAGCCCTTGGCCGTGAACTTGAGCGCGTTGGACAACAGGTTCTTGAGCACCTGGGCCAGCCGCATGGGATCGGTCTGCATGGTGGCGGGCACGCCCGGGTCCACCGTCCAGGTCAGCTCCAGGCCCTTTTCGCGGGCAATCGGGCGCAGCGGCTCCATCAGCGTCTGCAGCGCCGTGGCAATGGTCACGGGCTCGGCGACCACGGTGACCTGGCCGGCCTCGATCTTGGACAGGTCCAGGATGTCGTTGATCAGCGCCAGCAGGTCGCTGCCTGCGGCGTGGATGGTCTGCGCGTACTTGATCTGCTCGGCCTGCAGATTGCCCGGCCTGTTGTCGGCCAGCAGCTTGGCCAGGATCAGGGTGGAGTTCAGCGGCGTGCGCAGTTCGTGGCTCATATTGGCCAGGAACTCGCTCTTGTACTGGCTGGCCAGCTCCAGCTCGCGGGCCTTGTCGGTCAGCGCGCCCTGGGCGCGCAGCAACTGCTCGCGCTGGTACTCCAGCTGCTGGGTCTGCTCTTCCAGGTGGGCATTGGTCTGCTCCAGCTCGGTCTGCTGGTGCTCCATCTGGGTCTGCGACTCCTGCAAGATGCGGCTTTGCTGCTCCAGCTCCTCGTTGCTCACGCGCAGCTCTTCCTGCTGGGCTTGCAGCTCTTCCGACTGGCGGCGCGTTTCCTCCAGCAAGGTCTCCAGGCGCGAACGGTCCAGGCCCGAGCGAATGGCCACGGCCAGCGATTCGGAGGCGCGCTCCAGCAGGCTGCGCTCGGCTTCGCCCACGGGGCGCAGAAAGCCCAGTTCGATCACGGCGAACACTTCGCCGTTTTCCATGGCGGGCACCAGCATCAGCTGCAAGGGGCTGGACTGGCCGGTGCCCGAGGAAATCTGCAAATGCTGGGCAGGCACATCGCTGACATGCAGCAGCTTGCGCGACGCGGCCGCCTGGCCCGCCAGCCCCTCGCCGGGCAGCAGCTTTTGCTGCAGTCGCTCGCGCGGCAGGGCATAGCCGCCGAACAGGCGCAACCCGCCATCGGCGCAGTCCACCACATAGCCGGCGCCCACATCGGCACGCAAATAGTTGGCCAGGTACTCCAGCGCCTTCTGGCCCAGGTCTTCCAGCCGGTGGTCTCCCTGCAACTGCTGCCCCAGGCCGGAAAGACCGGACGTCACCCACGACTGGCGGGCCTTGACGCGGTACTCGCGCACCGTCAGCGCGGCCGATGCCAGGATCAGGCCCAGCAGGATGAGGGAGCCGCCCCAGGAATAGTAGGTCGAGGTGGTGGATGCCTCCACCCACAGCTGGCGACGCTGGGCCAGCTCCCGTGTCTGGTGCGTGTAGAGGTCGTCGATCAGCTCGCGCAGCCGGTCCATGGCGTTCTTGCCCACGTCCAGGCGCACCAGGGCCATGGCGGCGTCCAGATCGCCGGACTTGCGCAGGTCTATGGTCTCCTGCAGCTCGCGCAGCTTCTGGGCCGATATCTCCTCGATCTGCGCCAGCAGCCGGTGCTGGTCGGAGTCATTGGAAGTGCGCGCCTTGAGCGCCTCCAGCTGCTGCATCAGCACATCGCGTGCCTGCTGGTAGGGCTGCAGGTAGGCCGGGTCGCCCGTGAGCAGAAAACCGCGCTGCCCGGTCTCAGCGTCCTTGAGCGAAGCATTGAGCTGGCTGAGCTGGCGCATGGCCAGTGTCGTGCGGTCCATGGCCACCACGGCCTGGCCTCGCGTCTCAGACGCCCTGAAATTGACGAAGGCAATGACCAGGGTGGCCAGTGCCGCCGCGCCAAAGCCGGCAACAAGTGTCCATGGAATGGCAAAGCGCTGGGTGCTCTGATTGCGGGAGGATCGTGGCATGCAGTGGAGTTTCTGGCAGGAAGGGACGGGGAAATCCGCCAAGGACTGTAAACGTTTTGCGCAGCCCTCGGCAGCACTGTGGCGCAGCTTGCGCTGGTTTCGGCGACGCGCGACGCCCGCAGGCGCCATTGCAGCCGTTAACATGGCCCGATACTTTCCTTCCGACACCCCGCTGCGGGCGTCGGCCCACTTTCCAGGACCCATTGCATGAAAACCTTTGCCATCACCGTCGCATCGCTGGCCGCTGCCGCTTCGCTGGTGTCCACCAGCGCCAGCGCTGCGGCTTCGATCTTCCTCAACGACACCATCGCCGCGCGCATTCCCGCCAGGGACCTGCCCGATGCCAAGGCCGCCGTGGCCAAGGTGCTCAACGAGGCCGCCGACGGCTCCGTGACCGAATGGACCAGCGGCCCGAACCGTACCAACCAGCGCGTGACGATGGCCTTGCAGCCGCAGCAGACCGTGCAGACCGGGACGGCCGGAAGCTGCCGCCTGCTGTCGGCCGATGTGCGCCTGAAAAAGACCTCGGAAAACTGGCGCTTCTGGTTCTGCAAGCAGCCCGACGGATCGTGGAAGGCCAGCGGCAGCCAGCCCTGAGCAAGGATTGCGGTGGTCGGCGACCGGGAATCCGGCATGGACCTACGCCACCAGCCCTGGGCGCGTGGGAGCATGTCGGCCGGAAGATAGACCACCGGAGAACAACCATGCCCCATGAATTTGTGCATGCCACGACACTTGCCAGACGGCTGGCCCTGGGCGTCGCCGCAAGCTCTTTGCTGACGCTGGCCGCCTGCTCGGGCGAGACCTCGTCGCAGCGCGCGGGATTTCCCATGGCCGAAGTGCCGCGCTTCAACCAGCCGCCACCGGACAAGCCCCTGCTGGGCCAGCCCGTGATCACTGCCGAGCAGGTCATGCCCCATGCCAAGGGCGACCCGCATGAGCCGTTGCCGGCTGCCGCGCCGCTGCCCGCCCGGGCGTCTGAACCGGCAAGCGGGTCAGGTGCCACCAACAAGGAAGATGCAGGCGGCGTGAATCCGGCCGCCGGCCAGGCCGCCGCCATCACCGACGGCCAGGGAGAGGGCTCCAAGTACGAGCTGGGCGCCCCCAAGTAACCTGGCCGGGCTCAGAACGAGGTCCAGTCCCCATCGTCCTTGCCAGTGGCAGGCACGGACTGCCGGGAGGCCGGCAGCTTGGCGGCTGCAGGCTTGGCGGCGGGTGCGCCCGGGGACGCCGCAGGCGCGGCCAGCGGCCTGGCAGGAGCGCGCATCTGCGCTGCCGCAGGCTGTGCACGCCCGGCAGGGGCCGGGGCTGGGGCCACCGCCGGACGAGCGGACGCCACGCCCTCGATACGGAATACGCTCACTGCAGCGGCCAGCTGGTGCACCTGGGATTTGAGCGAGCCGGTTGCAGCGGCCGCCTCCTCGACCAGCGCCGCATTCTGCTGTGTCACCGTGTCCATCTGCGAAATCGCCTGGTGCACCTGGTTGATGCCGCTGCTCTGCTCCTGGCTGGCGGCGGTGATCTCGGCGACCAGGTCGCTGACCTGCTGCACGCTTTGCACGATGCCGTCCATGGTGCGTCCGGCCTCGGCCACCTGGCGCGTGCCCGCCTCCACCTTGGAGACCGAGTCGGCAATCAGGTCCTTGATGTCCTTGGCCGCCGAGGCGCTGCGCTGCGCCAGCGCGCGCACCTCACCGGCCACCACGGCAAAGCCGCGGCCCTGCTCGCCGGCGCGCGCCGCTTCCACGGCGGCGTTCAGCGCCAGGATGTTGGTCTGGAAGGCAATGGAGTCGATCACGCCGATGATGTCGGCAATCTTGCGGCTGGACTCGCTGATGCCGCCCATGGTGTCCACCACGCCCGCCACCACCTTGCCGCCCTGCACGGCTGTCTGCGACGCCGAAGCGGCCAGCTGATTGGCCTGGCGCGCGTTCTCTGCGTTCTGCTTGACCGTGCTGGTCAGCTCCTCCATGGCAGCGGCCGTCTGCTCCAGCGAGCTGGCCTGCTGCTCGGTGCGCGAGGACAGGTCCTGGTTGCCCGCGTCGATCTCGCCCGAAGCCGTGGCAATGCTGTCGGCACCCGAGCGCACCTGCCCCACGACCTGGGCCAGGTTGTCGTTCATCTGGCGCAGCGCCTGCAGCAACTGGCCCGTTTCATCGCGCGAATCGACGGTGATGCGGCTGGTCAGGTCGTTGTTGGCCACGGTGCGCGCCACGCGCAGGGCCTCGGCCAGCGGCCTGGTGATGCCGCGCGTGATCCACCAGGCGGCCAGCGCGCCCAGCACAAAGGCCAGCGAGACCACCGTGATGATGGCGGCTCGGCTGGCCGAGAAGCGCACCAGCACATCGGCGGCGGAGCTGTCGATGGCCGCGCGCTGCATGTCCAGCAGGCGCTGGACCATGTCGATATAGCGCTGCGTGGCGGGCTGGTATTGCTGGGTGAACAGGCGCTCGGCGTCTTCGGCGCGGCCCTCGGCCTTAGCCTTGGTCACCACGTCGCGGCCCGCCAGATAGCCGGCGCGCGCCTTCTTGATCTCGACCCAGATGTCCTTTTCCTCCTGGGTCTGCAGCAGCGGCTCGATGCGGTCCTGCAGCTTGCTGGACTGGCGCGAGGACTCGGCTGCGTCTTCGGCGAAGAAGGTGGCCAGCGAGGGATCGCTGCTCTTGGCAATGGCCGTGGTGCGGCGCGAACCCGAGTGGATGTTGCGGAACCAGTCGCTGATCATCCGCTCCTTGGCCAGGGCCACCTCGGTGATTTCCGTGGTCGAGCGGGCCATGTGCCCCATGCTGACGATGCTGGTGACACTGATGAGCAGCATGATCAGCAAAAGAATGGTGAAACCGCCTCCGAGACGAAGGCCTATGCGCAGATTTTTCATGATGGGGAAACAGGATGCGGGACGGAAACGCGGCAAAAACTAGTTCTTGAGGTAGGCGTCCAGCACCATGCGATTCCAGTTGGCCGAGCCGACCAGGGAATCGCCGAGCTTCTCGGCCGTCGCCACCACGGCGCTTTGCTGCTGCTGCAGCGCCTTGACCCGGTCGCCCAGGCTTGCCATGGACGAACTCAGCCGGCTGCCCGTGGACAGTGCATCGTTGGCGCTGTTTTCCACCGCCTTGCCAATGCCGGCCAGGGCCGAGGTCACGCCTGCGGGATCTGTGGCCATGGACTTTTCCAGGGCCTTGGCGTCCACCGCCAGCGTGCCGTCCTGGCGCTGGACGATGCCGATCCTGGCCAGGCTGGGCGAAGTCGCGCTGCCCGTGACACTCATGATGGCCGCACGCAACTCGCGCAGCGCGCGGGTGGCACCCACATCGGTGGTGGAGCCGGCGGCCGCGCTGGCATTGCCCTTGGCCGCGCTGGCGTTGTAGCGCGCCACCAGCTTTTCCAGCGCACCTTGGACCGACTGGGTGGTGCTGGTCGCCGTGAGGGCCGCCATCTCCTTGCCCGCCGTGGCCAGATCCACCAGGGACGACTTGAACTGCCCCAGCGCCGACAGCGAGGTAGAGCCCGCCTGGGCCTGGGCCGCAATGCGCTCGTGCGCCTTGGACAGCGAAGGCGCCAGCTTGCGGACTTTCTCCGCTTCGGTGGTCTCCGTCTTGGTGCTGTCCGTCTTCGTGGCGCCGGCCTGCGCATCGCTCTTCTTGATGGCCGAGTCCGAAGCCGTCTGCGCCGTGGTGCTGCTGTTGAGCCTGGACTGGGCTCGGGCCAACAGGCTTTGCACATTCAGGTTGTCGGTTCTGATGCTCATGTTCTCTTCCCTGTAAGTTTGCGGATGGTGCGGGCGCAGGGCCCGTCCACGGTTTGGCAGGGAGACTACCGGGACGCCGCCGCCGCAATGCAGGGATAAGCGGGCCGCTTACCCGCGACTTGCAGCCTTTGCCGGGCCGGATGCACGCCCGCCTTCGCCCAGCGGCCCGTGCGCCCATGAAAAAGGGCCTCCGAAGAGGCCCGTTCCACACATCCCGACCATCAAGCCGTCTGCTGCAGGGCTCCGTAGCGCTCGCGCGCCGTCTGCAGCATGTAGAAGGTGATGCGCTTGACCTCGGCACGGCTGTCGGCGATGTGCTGCTTCAGGCAGGACTGGGCCAGCGCGGCATCGCCGGCCTCGATGGCGGCAAGAATGGCGGCATGGTCGTCATAGGTTGCCGAGACGCGCGGCAGCTTGATCACATCCAGGCGGCGGATGATGCGGATGCGCTCTGTAATGTCCAGGTGGATGCGCGCCATCTCCTGATTGCCGGTCGCGGCCACCAGGCCGGTATGGAAGGCCTCGTCCAGCGAGGCCACGACGGCGGGGTCGGTCTCGCGCTGCTCCTCGGGCACGCACCAGACTTCGCGCAGCGGCTGCAATGACTGCAGCGATTCGCCCACCAGGCTGGCCACGGCGCTGGTCTCCATCAGGGTGCGCACCTCGTACAGATCCTCGAAGTACTTGAAGTCGAAGGCCTTGATCTGCCATCCGCTCTTGAAGTGCACATCCACATAGCCGTCGCGCTGCAACCAGAACAGCGCCTGGCGCACGGGCGTGCGGCTGACCTGCATGCGCGTGGCGATCTCGCCTTCGCTGAAACGGTCGCCAGGCAGCAGACGGAAATCGAAGATGTCGTTCTTCAGGCAGGCGTAGATCTGCGCAGCCAGCGAATGCGCGCTGCTTGCAGGCCCCTGGCGCGTCTCGCACACCGGCGAGGAAACAACCGCGATGCTCATGCGACTGCCACGCCTGCTGGAGCACGCAGGCCTTGCCGCTGGCCGCCGCCAGGGGCTGGCAACGACATGCCCGGAGCCCTGAAGAAGGGCCAGGCCTTGCCTTCGACACCGGACTCGCGCATGGCCGAAGACAGGGTATACGCCGACCGTAGCAGCAATACCATTGCCTGATTTGCGATCAGGCAATGGGCAATGGTCCATTCACGCATTTAGTACTCTTTCTTGTACACAAGTTGGCAGTGGGATTTATTAAAGAAACGAATTGCGTTTTAATAATTGGACCTACAAGAATATCCTCGACAACGGCCGATCTTCGTGTATGCTCCGCGACTTGCCGCCGCAAAGGCCATACGCACCACAGCGTTTGGCAGCCCCCGGCACCAGGCATTCAAAGTGACTGGACCAACACCAACAGGAACCCACTCGCGGTAATCCTGCGCATATTTGCGCCAATCCATTTTTTCAGAGAGTTTCTGCACACACCTGGTGCAACGAGCACATCAATTTCCCCATGCCTGCGGCCATGGGTTTGTGTATTTGTTAAATATTGCAAGATATTGAGGCATTCAGCCTCTGACAGGAATGGAAGGCGGCTTTCTGTCAAGGAACTGACATGTGAATCTGCTAGCAGCGGCCTTGCGCGTGCAGAGACAAGGCACGTCCTGCCCGATATTCCATCCACCGCTCGATTCCAGCTTTCCATACTGGAAAGCCTCCATCGATGGATGGAGGCCATATTCCCGCGCATCCACGGCAAACCCACGCCGGATGCATCCGACGCGGGTTTGCCGCAGCAGCAAGCCTGCGCAAGAAGACTCAGGCTTCGCGGTTTTCCTTGATGTTGAAGCCCATCTGGCTCTCGGCGCCCTTGCCGCCCTGGTTGGTCTGCTCCCAGTACTGGGTCTTGACCTTGGCAGCCTGGAACGAGTAGTTGACAGTCACGGTGTCAGAGGAGTTGGCGCCGCTGACGGTCACGTTCGTCACCATGACGTCGGTCAGGGTGATCTTGGTGAACTCGATCTGCGAGCCGCCGGCCTTGCACAGCGAGATGTCGACCTGGCCCAGGTGCTTGCCCGTGGCGCAGTGCTTGAGCACGGCGGGGTAGCACTTGTCCACCTTGGCGATGACGTTCAGGTCATGGAAGCTCACCTTGCCGGCGCCGGCACCGCCGCCGCTGGCCATGGTGTTGGGCTGGGTCGCGCCCCAGGTGAAGGAGTCGATGTCGGTCCAGCCCTTGTGGTTGGAATCCTGGGATTCGCCACTGGCGCCCTCGACCTTCATGAACATATCAACGGACATTGCACACCTCTCGAATTAATGGATTAAACGTTCGCATGCAACCCAATAGACCGACTGCATCGGATGGTTCACACGCGAACAAAGGGGAAAACCACTCCCGGGCAGAGCGCACGAAACCGATTCACTGAACATGTGATTCAGATCAGTGCGGCGCATACCCTGGATGGTCAAGGAATGTATTGACAATCGCCTGCAATCCTCACTGTCGTGAACCGCCCTCCTTTGTTGGAGCCGCGATGATAGTGGATAAGATCGGAAAAATACAAACAATTGGCCCGACTGAATTGTTACGGCCGATACATCTGAAAAAAAATGTATCCATCGCTTATCCATTCGATACGTGTCATGGCTTTTTGCAGAACTCAAGCTACACTCACGCCGCATTCGGAGTCCGATTGAAATACGATCTTGTATTCATGACGAGTCCATGACGTTCGTCTTTGGCCCCCGGCTTCAGACAATTGGCTGATCGAGGAAAACCAGCGGTTGCATAGACAGATTGCCGGTGCGATGCCGGCTTTGTGCTTGTCCAATGGCCTCGAACAGATTCGGCACCCTGGCACTGCGACAGACCTCGCCCGCCAGCGTGTGAAACAACATCTTGGGTGGGATTGCATGGATAGCGAAGCAGCATGTTCGACCAACTGCCTTCCGGCAGGTGTCCAGATTGGCGAATACCGCGTGCTCGATGTCATCGGCGAAGGCGGTTTCGGCATCGTCTACAAGGCCCGTGACCTCTCGCTGGACCGCGAGGTCGCGATCAAGGAGTACATGCCTTCGGCACTGGCCGGTCGGCAAAGCTCCCATCAGGTGCATGTGCGCTCGCAGCACCGTGGCGCGTTCGACGCCGGGCTGCGCAGCTTCATCAACGAGGCCCGCCTGCTGGCGCGCTTCTCCCACCCCACCCTGGTGCATGTCTACCGCTTCTTCGAAGCCGGCGGCACGGCCTACATGGTGATGCGCCACTACGAGGGCCAGACGCTGGGCCAGGTGCTGAAGGCATCGTCCGGCCGCATGGATCAGGCCGGGCTCAGCGCGCTGCTGATCCCCTTGCTGGACGTGCTGGAAGTGCTGCATGCGCAAGACTGCTTCCACCGCGACATCGCGCCGGACAACATCTTCGTGCAGCGCGATGGCAGCCCCGTGCTGCTGGATTTCGGCGCCGCGCGCCGCATCATCGGCGACATGACCCAGGCGCTGACCATGGTGCTCAAGCCCGGTTTTGCGCCCATCGAGCAATACGTGGACGACGGCGCCATGCCCCAGGGCGCGTGGACGGACATCTACCAGGTCGGCGCACTGATCCACCAGGCCGCCACGGGCCGCATCCCGGCCACCTCGGTCGCGCGCATGGTCACCGATCCCATGCAGCCGCTGACCTCCGAACAGGTACCGGGCTACTCCGACGCTTTTCTGCAGGGCATGCAAAGGGCGCTGGCCGTTCGCCCCCAGGACCGCCCCCAATCCATTGCCGAGCTGCGCAGCCTGCTGGGCCTGTCCACCGACGCCCGGGCAGCGCCTGCGCCGGGGGAGCCCAGCCCCATCTACATCCCGATCACGCCGCCTGCGTCCGTACAGGCCGCCATGGCCACCCAGTCGGCAGCCGTGCAGGCGCCGCGCTTCGTGCCGATCACGGAAATCTTCGTTCCTGCAGCAGCGCCGCAGGCAGCGCCCGCGGCCGCGGTCATGCCCGTGCCTGCGGTCCCGCCTGTTGCATCTGTTGCATCGGTCCCTCCTGTCGCCACAGTCGCACCGGTGCCGCCCGCTCCCACCGCGCCTGGGGGTTTGGCAACAGGCGGCCCTGTCCAGCCATCTGCAGCCGCAGCCGCGCCCCAGATGACGCCTCAGGCATCTGCCGCCGATCCCATGGACCTGGACAACGGTCCGTACATCGACATCGACCAGGCACTGCCCCCCGCTCAGCCTGCGCAGCCCCCGGTTCAGGCGCAGGCGCCTGCATCCCAACAGCCCGCCTCCGCACCCGCCGTTCAGGGCGCGCCCGCAGGGGTGCAGCCTCCGGCCGCTGCCGTCCAGGCAGTGCCCAAGGCCAGGCGCAGCAGCATGGCCGTGCCGATGGCCATCGGCGCCCTGGTGCTGGCGGCCATCGCGGGCGGCGGCGTGCTGTGGTACGACCATTCCCAGGACCAGGCCCGTGCCAAGACCCTGGCAGCACGCGACAGCCTGGCATGGCAGCAGGCGCAAAGCCAGTCCAGCCTGGCCCGCCTGCAGGACTACCTGGACAGCTTCCCCGAAGGACAGCACCGCACCGAGGCCCAGGCGCTGCTCAAGCAGTTGCTCAACGAGGCCTCGCTGGCCTCCACGGAGCAGGTGCAGCCGATGTCCCCGCCGGAGCAGGCCGCGCTGGCTGAACTCCCCCCTTCCCAGCCCGAGCAGGGCGCGCCCGTCGCCCCCGTCACGGTGGCCGCGGTGCCCGAGCCGTTGCCCACCGAGCCGCCCAAGACCGAAGCCCGCCCCGCCAAGCCCGCAGCGGCCACAGGCAAGGTGGTGTTCCGGGTCGTGCCCTGGGGCTATGTCTCCGTGAACCGCGCCCCGGCACGGACCAGCCCGCCGCTGACCCAGATGGAGTTGCCGGAGGGCGAGTACCGCATCGACATCAGCAACCCGGGTGCGGCCTCTACGGTGACCAAGACCATCACGGTCACCAAGGGCGAGTCGGTGACCGTGAACCATCTTTTCGAATGAGCGCGGCGCATGGCTCGACTGATGAACCACCGCTGGCGATGGATGCTGTGCACTGCAGTGCTCGGCCTGCCCTGCCTGGCGCATTCCCAGGCGGCATGCGAGGAGGCCGCGCCGGCCCAAACCGGCTCGGCAGGACGCCCGCAGCTGGCGCAGGGCATTGCGCTGTTCGAGGCGCGCGACCTGGCCCAGGCCGAGCGTGCGCTGCAGGCTGCGCTGTTTGGCGGGCTGGCGGATCCCATGGAGCGGGCCTCCGCCCACAAGTACCTGGCCTACACCTATTGCACGCACAAGGAATGGGCGCGCTGCGAGGCCGCCTTCGACGCCGCGTTCGCCGCCCACCCCGGCTTTGCGCTGCAGGCCTACGAGACCACGGGTACGCCGTGGCGGGACGCCTACAGCCGCGCCCAGGAACGCTGGACCCAGCGCTGCCCTGCCGCCCAACGGCTGCGCGTGGCAACCGCAGCGCCCACGGCCGGCGGCTTTGCACTGAACAGCCGCGTGATCACATCGATCACCGCACTGACATCGGGCTCGGCCCCGGTGCGCTCCGCCGCACTGGCCGCACGGCCTGAGACGCCACGGACAGATCACAACCTGCGCCTGAGGGTCAGCCCCTGGGCCAACGTGCTGATCAACGGCAAGCCGTCCGGCGTCACCCCTCCCGTCGTGCTGCTCAAGCTGGCGCCAGGCTCCCACACGGTGGAACTGCGCAACCCCGGCTTCGAGAGCTATCGGCAGGTGATCCGCATCACCGACGGCCAGTCGGTGACCCTTTCCCATGACTTTGATGCCCGATGACCATGTCCATGCATATCCCTCACTCCCTCCAGCGCCTGACCCTTGCCCTTGCCGTTGCCTTCGGGCTGGCCGCCTGCGAAACCGCACCCAAGCCGGTGGAGCCCGAGCCAGCACCGCCCGTGGTGCAGGCGCCTGTCGAGCCCGTCAAGCCCGTGGACCCGGTGGTGATCAAGGAGCAGGAGCTGGTCGAGGCCATCCAGCTCTACGTGGATGGCCGCTACGAGGATGCCATCACGGCCCTGACGCCCCTGTCCACCGCGCAGGAGCTGCCGATGAGCAGCCAGGTCAAGGCGCTCAAGTACATCGCCTTCAGCCACTGCGTGGAAGGCCGCCGCAAGCCCTGCCGGCAGCACTTCGACATGGCCCTGGCCCTGGACCCCACCTTCCAGCTGACCGAGGCCGAAAAGGGCCATCCCACCTGGGGCCGGGAATTCAACAATGCCCGCGCCGCGCTGCGCAACAAGCGCCCGGCGCCCGCGCGCAAGGCCTCCTGAGGCCTGCCGAGGCCCCCGACGCTTCCTGAAAACTGCCTAGCCTAAGACTCCATGGACAAAATCGAACTCAGGGTCGTGGACCACGATGGCGTTGCGGTCGACCGCCACTGGCATGCCGTATTCGGCATGGCAGGTGGCACGATCGGACGCAGTGGCCAGAACAAGCTCATCATCTCGGATCCGGACGCTTCCGTGGCGCGCGTGCACGCCATGGTCAGGCTCGATTCCGAGGGAGCCTTTGTTGCGAACCTGAGCGAGCGTGATCCCATCTGGGTGGCAGACCAGCCCGTGCGCTCGGGCCAGGAAGTGGCCCTGACACTGGGCGCGCGCATCCGCATCGGCGCCTACACCCTGGCCGCCGTGGCGCCGGGCACCCCTTTCGAGGCACCGGCCTCGCCCGGTGCAGCCGTGCCGGCGCCTGCCAGCGCAGCATTTGCAGCGGCTGTGACGCCCTCAGCACCTTCTGCGCCCTCAGCACCCTCAACGCCATCGGTTCCCTCGCCGGTCACGGTAATCCCGCAGCCACCGATCCAGCAGCCCCTCGCAGTTGACAGCCCGCTGCAGCCGCAAGCAACGGGGCCGGCAGAAGCTGCGCCACTGGCAGACGTTCTGCCTCCAGCCGCCGCCGGCATCGCCGATCCCTGGGAAGGCCTGACGGCGCTGAGCCTGGATGACATCCAGACCCCGCCTGCGCCTTCTGCCGAGAGTGCAATCCCCCCCGAGCAAACGGCCATGGCGATGCCGCAGCCGGCCAGGCCGCAGCACCGCCCGCTGCTGATTCCCAATGATTTCGACCCCTTTGCACCGCCGCCCGAGCAGGCTCGGCAGCAGGAAGAAGGCTGGGCCGGCCTGCCCTCGCAAGGCAAGGGCGAGCTGATTCAGCAGCGCCATGACGGCATGGTCCAAACGCTTCCCCTCAAGGGCCTGAGCACCGAGGCACTGCATGACGCCTCCCATACCGGCCTGCCTTCGTGCTTCGAGGCATCGCAAAAGCTCGATCCGCTCGCGCTGTTCGACCAGGGCGGCCTGCCCGCCGACGCAGCGCCGCTGCAACAGGCATCGGGCCGGGGCTCCGAGCTGGGCCAGGCCTTCAACCTGCCGCGCATGCAGCCGCCTGCGCAGCCAGCGGCGCCGGCCCAGCCGGCCGGCCTGGAGCAGTCATTGGCGCCTGCGGCGCAGACACAGCAACCTGTACAGGTTCAGGCCGCACCAACTGCCGTACCAGTTGCCGTACCAGCTCCCTTACCTGCCACTGCACCAGTTGCTGCACCGATGGCCACGGCCCCCGCTGCCGCGACGGCCCCCGAAATCCCCGCCCAGCCCGTCGTGCTCGACGGACTGCTGCCCACCAACGGGCTGGACCTGGACATCTTCCAGTCCGGCGCAGGCCAAGCTGCGCCAGCCATCGTTTCTGCCGCAAGCGCTGCCGCCGCTCCCGCCAACACCAGCTCCAGCTCCAGCGTCCACTTCAACGCAGCCTCCAGCATCCTCGGCCAGGGCGCCGCCGCCATTCCCGTCGGCACCCTGCCCTGCACCGCCGCGCCTGTCGATGCTCCGGTGCAGCCCCAGCCGGCCGCCAGCGCCGCCCACGCCGACCTGCAGGCCCTGGCCACGGCCTTCATGGAAGGCGCGGGCCTGAACCCGGCCAAGACCCATTTCGAGGTCACGCCTGAATTCATGCGCACCTTCGGCGAAGCCCTGCGCATTGCCGTGCAGGGCACCATCGACCTGCTGGCGGCGCGCTCCGAGATCAAGCGCGAGTTCCGTGCCGGCGTCACCATCATTGCCACGGGCGCCAACAATCCGCTCAAGTTCCTGCCCAATTCCGAGGGCGTGCTCATGCAGATGGTCCACCAGACCTTCCCGGGCTTCATGAAGCCGCTGCCCGCCATGCAGGACGCCTTCCAGGATCTGCACGTGCACCAGCTGGCCCTGATGGCCGGCATCCGCGCCGCCTATGCCGAGGCCCTGACCCGGTTCGATCCGACCGAGCTGGAGCGCCGCACCGAAACCAACCCCGGCCTGCTGGACAAGCTGCTGACCAATGGCCGCAAGGCTGCGCTGTGGGACGACTACAAGCACAACTTCGACGTGCTGCGCCGCCATGCCGAGGACGATCTGATGGCCTTCTCGGGCCGCACCTTCGTCGAGGCCTACGAAAACGCCGAGCAGTCCGTGAAAGGCCAGCCGTGATCGCCTACCTCGACGGAGACGGCCACCGCTACAGCATCCAGGTGGCCAGCGCATCCCACAGCGGCAGGCGTTCCAGCAACGAAGACGCCATGGGCCTGATGGACCTGGGCGCTGGCGGCCTGTGCTGCACCCTGGCCGATGGGGCTGGCGGGCACGGGCATGGCGAACTTGCCGCCCAGCTCACGGTCCAGGCCGTGCTGGAGGGCTTCCGGGAGAACCCGCTGTTCGCCCCTGCCAGCCTGGCCTCCCTGATTTCCCAGGCGGAGCACCGCGTCAGCGGCCAGCAGTCCACCTCGGCCTCGCGCATGCACATGAGCGCCACCGTGGTGGTGCTATGCATCGACCCCGGGCAGGGCCGCGCCCTGTGGGCGCACTGGGGCGACTCGCGCCTGTACTGGTTCCGCGCGGGCCGCATGCACCTGCGCACCGAAGACCACAGCCTGGTGCAGCAGCTGCTGCACGCCGGCCTGTACGAAGAGAACGACCCGCGCCGCCTGCCCAACCGCAACGTCCTGGCCGGCGCCATCGGTGCCGAAGGCCAGGTGCCGCCCAGCATCCGCTCCGCCGCCGTGGCCCTGGAGCCCGGCGATGTCTTTTTGCTGTGCTCGGACGGCCTGTGGGAAGGCATGCACGAGTCGGAAATGGAGCAGCTGCTGGCCGCGAGCCAGCGCCCCGACGAATGGATACAGCGCATGGTCGGCCGCGTCGTATCCAGCGGCAATCCGCACCAGGACAACCTCAGCGCGCTGACGGTGTGGATCTGCCCGCGTGACACCAATGACTGATATCGAGACAGGAGAAGCCATGTGGAAATCGCATGCACCGCATGTACCGCAAGCGCGCCGGCAGGCGCTGCAAACGCTGGGCGCCTTGGGCCTGGGCACGGCAATGGCGACCGGCCTGGCCGGCTGCGGCTCCCTCAATCCCCTGAGCCGCGCGCCTGAAGTGGCGCCCACGGCCGTGCCCGCCGCCGTGTTCGAGGTGGTGGCCGACATGGACATCAACCCCGACCGCGAAGGCATCCCCAAGCCCGTGCTGCTGCGCATCTACGAGCTGCGCGCCTCCGCCGCCTTCGACCGCGCCGGCTTCTTCGACCTGCAGGACAAGGACGACGGCCAGCTGGGCAGCGACTTCGTGCGGCGCGAGGAATTCCTGATCGCGCCCGGCCAGCGCCAGGTGATTGAGCGCAAGGGCAACCCCGATGTGCGCGCCTTCGGCCTGTTCGCCGCCTACCGCGATCTGGAGCGCAGCACCTGGCGCGCCTCGGCCGCCGCGCCCAACTCCGTGGAGCTGCGCAGGCGCTGGTGGGGCATGGGCTCCACCGAAAAGCTGCAGCCCGTGCGCTACCAGGTGCACCTGACCCGCGAGGAGGTCACCGTGCGCATCCAACCCGCATCCCAATAAACGCACATCTATCCACCATGGTCTGGCAACGCAAAGTCATCTGGGCCGAAGGCATGTTCCTTCGGCCCCAGCACTTCCAGCAGCAGGAGCGCTTCCTGTTCCGGCAACTGCAGTCGCGCAGCCTGCCGGGACAGCCCTTTTTCTGGGGCTTCTCGGAACTGGAGCTGGACACCGATCTGCTGCGCATGGGCAAGCTGGGCATACGCTCGGCACACGGCGTGCTGCCCGACGGCACGCCGTTCCAGCTGCCGGGCGACGACGAGGCGCCCACCCCGCTGGACATCGGCAAGGACCTCAAGGACGTGGTGGTGCACCTGGCCCTGCCGCTGCGCCGCCTGTCGGGCAGCGAGGTCACCTTTGGCGAAGGCACGCAAAGCCCCGCGCGCTATCTCAGTGACGTGACCGAAGTGGCGGACAGCAACGACGTCGGCGCCCAGCCCGCCGAGGTGCAGCTGGGCCGGCTGCGCCTGAGCCTGCGCCCCGCCCACGAGCTGACCGAAGGCTGGGTCAGCCTGCCCGTGGCCCATGTGGTCGAGCGCCAGGCCAGCGGAGGCGTGCTGCTGGAGCCCGGCTTCATTCCCACCGTGGTCAACAACGGGCCCAGCTCGGTGCTCAACACCTTCTGCAAGGAAATCCACGGCCTGCTGCGCCAGCGCGGCGAGGTTCTGGCCCAGCGCATGATCCAGCCCGAGCGCGGCGGCATCGGCGAGGTCGGCGACTTCCTGCTGCTGCAGCTCATCAACCACTGGACGGGCGCCGCCCAGCACTGGGTGCGCACCGGCAGCATCCATCCCGAGCGCCTGTTCGAGGAACTGCTGCGTCTGGCCGCCGAGCTGACCACCTTCGACCACGAGCGCCGCCGCCCCGAGGTGCTGCCCGCCTACGACCACGACGACCTGCGGCGCAGCTTTCCGCCACTGATGCTGGAGCTGCGGCGCAGCCTGTCCTCGGTGCTGGAGCAAAACGCCATCCAGATCCCGCTGCACGACCGCCAGTACGGCGTGCGCGTGGCGCTGATCCCGTCCACCGAGCTGCTGACCACCTGCGACTTCGTGCTGGCCGCCCATGCCCAGACCACGCCGGAATTCCTGCGCACCCACTTCCCCACCCAGACCAAGCTGGGCCCGGTGGAGCGCATACGCGACCTGGTGAACCTGCACCTGCCCGGCGTCACGCTGCGGCCGCTGCCCATCGCCCCGCGCGAGATCCCCTACCACGCGGGCTACAACTATTTCGAGGTGGACACCACGCACGACCTGTGGAACCAGCTGCAAAGCTCCGGCGGCCTTGCCATGCACGTCTCCGGTGAATTCCCCGACCTGCAGCTGGAGTTCTGGGCCATCCGCCGCTGACGGCGCGACGCATCTTCCGACATGAACAGTTCCAACATCAGCCACCAAATGCCCTGGGGGAGAGACGGCGACGCGGGCCGAGCCGAAGGCGCAGCCAGCGGCGCAACCGCGCCTGCCGGCCAGGAGCCGCTGCGCTCCAACCTGCCCGACGTGGTCAGCGGCGGCAACCCGCTGGTGGCCGCCGCCAACCAGCTGCTGAACCTCATCCCCCAGATCCGCGCCATGGTCACCAACGAAGACCCGCGCGCGCTGCAGCAGCTGCTGCTCGAACACATACGCGAGTTCGAGCAGCGTGCCGGCGCCAGCGGCGTGCCCATGGAAACCATCATCGGCGCACGCTACTGCATCTGCACCGTGCTCGACGAAACCGCCGCCCAGACGCCCTGGGGAAGCGCAGGTATCTGGCCTCACTACAGCCTGCTCGTGGCCCTGCACAACGAAACCTGGGGCGGCGAGAAGTTCTTCCAGCTGCTGGCCCGGCTGGTACAGACGCCGCACCAGCACATCGACCTCATCGAGCTGCTGTACTACTGCGTGATGCTGGGCTTCGAAGGCCGCTACCGCGTGATCGACAACGGCCGCGCCCAGCTGGAGACGCTCAAGGCGCGCCTGCTGCAGCTCATCGAATCGACGCGCGGCGACCGCAGCAGCCTGCTGTCCGTGCACTGGCGCGGCGTGCAGCGCCTGGCCTCGCCGCCCTGGGCCATGGTGCCGCTGTGGGTGGCGGCAGCCATCACGCTGCTGCTGGCGTTCTTCATCTACCTGTGGTTCAGCTACCGGCTGTCCAACAGCTCGGATGATCTGTTCGCCGCCATCAACGAGATCCGGTTCCCGCGCACCTCGGCGGCTGCCACCGTGGCCACCATCAAGCCGCGGCTGCGCCAGTTCCTGGAGCCCGAAATCCGCGAAGGCCTGGTCAGCGTGCGCGACGAAGCCGACCGCAGCACCGTCATCCTGCGCGGCGACGGCCTGTTCGACCCGGCTGCCACCGTCGTCAAGCCCCGCTACGTGCAGGTCATCCACCGCGTGGCCGCGGCGCTGGACGAAGTGCCGGGCAAGGTCATCGTTAATGGCTACACCGACAACCTGCCCATACGCACGGCACGCTTCCCCTCCAACTGGAACCTGTCGCAGGAGCGCGCCCAGGCCGTGTCCCAGATGCTGGGCGGCTCGCTGCGCGACCGCCAGCGCCTGCATGCCGAGGGCCGTGCCGACAGCGACCCCGTCGCCCCCAACAACACGGCCGAAGGCCGGGCGCTGAACCGGCGGGTGGAAATCGTCCTGCTGGTCGCGCCCCAGCAGCGTGACCAGCAACTGCAGGCCCTGCCTGCCGCACCCGAGACCAGGAACTGACCCCCATGATCCGTCGCATCGCCTCATGGCTGTTCAACCGCTACATGCTGGAGCTTCTGGGCCTGGTGGCCCTGAGCCTGCTCATCTGGTTCGTCGGCCCCCTCGTCTTCATCCAGCCCTACCAGCCACTGGGCAGCCCCACCGTGCGCTGGTGGTTGATCGCCGGCCTGTTCATCCTCTGGTTCCTGCGCCTGCTGCTGAAATGGTGGCGCGCACAGCGCATGAACGAGCACCTCATGACCGGCCTGTCCCGCCTGACCTCGCCGCGCGAGGCGGACGGCACGCCCGCTGCCGGCTCCGAGGAAGTGGCCGAGCTGGAGTCCCGCTTCAAGGAAGCCCTGGACACGCTGAGCAAGACCCGCTTCGGCCAGACCGAAGGCGGCCTGTTCGGGCGCTGGAACAAGCGCTACATCTACCAGCTGCCCTGGTACCTGATCATCGGCTCGCCGGGTTCGGGCAAGACCACGGCCCTGATCAACTCGGGGCTGGACTTCCCGCTGGCGGCCCAGTTCGGCAAGCGCGCCATCCCCGGCATGGGCGGCACGCGCAACTGCGACTGGTGGTTCACCGACCAGGCCGTGCTGCTGGACACGGCCGGCCGCTACACCACCCAGGAAAGCGATGCGGAGCAGGACAAGGCTGCCTGGAAGGGCTTCATGCAGCTGCTCAGGCGCTTTCGCGGACGCCAGCCGGTCAACGGCGTCATCGTCACGCTCAGCGTGCAGGAGCTGCTCAGCAGCAGCGATACCGAGCGTGCCCAGCTGGCCCAGCTGATCGGCCTGCGCCTGAGCGAGCTGTGCGAGGAGCTGACCATCCGCTTTCCCGTCTACGTGCTGGTCACCAAGAGCGACCTGCTGGCGGGCTTCAACGAGTTCTTCGGCGCCATGAGCCGCGAGGAGCGCGCCCAGGTCTGGGGCTTCACCTACCCCTATGACGAAAAGACCCAGCGCTCGCCCGCCAGCGACCCGCAGGCCGCCAGCGCCCTGTACATGGAGGAATTCGACGCCCTGGTCGCCCAGATCAACCGCCTGTTGCCCCAGCGGCTGATGACCGAGCCCGATCTTGCGCGCCGCAGCCTGCTCTACGCCCTGCCCCAGCAGTTTGCCGGCCTCAAGGACGTGGTGCGCGACACGCTGGATGCGGCGTTCTCCGCCTCGCGCTTCAAGGAAAAGCCGCTGCTGCGCGGCGTCTACTTCACCAGCGGAACGCAGGAGGGCATGCCCTTCGACCGCGTGATGTCGGCCCTGTCGCGCCGCTTTGCGCTGCGCGGCCGCCTGCCGGCCGATGCCGTGCCCCAGCAGGGCCGCAGCTACTTCCTGGAGTCGCTGTTCAAGGACGTGATGTTCAACGAGTCCGGCCTGACCGGGCGCAACGCCAAGAAAGAGCGCCAGCTGCGCCTGATGCAGGCCGCCGGCCTGTGCGCCCTGCTGCTGGCCCTGGGCGGCGCGGCCCTGGCCTGGACGCTGAGCTACGAGAACAACCAGCGCTACCTGAACGAAGTGGCCGACAACGCCGGCACGCTGCGCCAGGCCGTGGAGGAATCCAAGGCCACCGATCCCGACAACGTGGTCGCCCTGGTGCCCATGCTCAACCACGCGGCGCGCGTGGCGCAGAGCAGCCGCTTCGAGGAATCGGCCCCGCTGGGCTGGCGCTGGGGCCTGCTGCAGGTGCCCAAGGTGCAGACGGCCGCCCACGCCACCTACCTGCGCCTGCTGGAAGACGCCTGGCTGCCGCGCCTGAGCAGCCATGTCGCGCGCTCGCTGCGCCAGGTCAGCACCGGCAGCCCCGAGGCCAGCTACGAAACGCTCAAGGCCTATCTCATGCTCTACGAGCCCGACCACTTCGACGCCACCTTCGTCAAGGCCTGGCTGCGCAGCGATTGGGAAAACACCCTGCCCCAGCATCTGGTGCAGGCCGGCCTGGTGGACCAGCTGTCCGAGCACCTCGACCGCCTCATCGACGGCCGCGTGGTGGTCTCCGCCCAGCCCATCGACGCCAACCTGGTCGCCGAGGTGCGCCAGCGCCTGGCCCAGATGTCGCCCGCCCAGCGTGCCTACAGCCGCCTCAAGCAGCTGCTGAACACCGGCGACAAGCTGCCGCCCGACTTCAGCGTGGTGCGTGCCAGCGGTCCCGAGGCGCCCCAGGTCTTTGCGCGTGCCAGCGGCAAGCCGCTCACCCAGGGCATCAGCGGCCTGTTCACCTATGACGGCTACCACGGCCTCTTCCTGCACGAGCTGCCCAAGGTCACCACCTTGCTGGCCAAGGAGGAAACCTGGGTGCTGGGCCAGGCCGAAGGCCGGCGCAGCGTGGCCCAGGAAGTGCTCACGGGCCAACTGGCCAACGAGGTCAAGCGCCTGTACCTGATGGAGTACGCGCGCCTGTGGGAAACCTTCCTGGCCGACATCCGCCCCATACGCACGGCCTCGCTGGAGCAGGCCGGCGAGCAGGCCCGCCTGTACTCGTCCGCCAACTCCAGCCTGGAGCAGTTCATCCGCGCCGTGGCCCGCGAGACCACGCTGGCCCGCCGCCCGGACCAGCAGGAAGGCGGCAGCTCGGGCAGCACCAGCAGCTGGCTGGGCGAGAAACTGCAGCGCATCCGCGAGGAACAGCAACAGCTCAGCCGCCTGACCGGCAAGCCGCTGAACGTGGGCGGCATGCTGGCCACCGGCACGCTGGAGGCCGACATCGTGGACTTCCGCTTCCGCGAATACCGGCGCCTTGCCACCAGCAACGGCTCGGGCCCGGCGCCCATCACCGCCAGCCTGCAGGTGCTCAACGAGGCGGCGGCCGTCATCGCCTCGGCGCGCCAGCAGGTGATCCAGGGCGGCGGCGTGCCTCCCTCGCTGAGCGGCACGCTGGAGAAGGTGCGCTCGGAGGCCAAGCGCGTGCCGCCTCCGCTCAACAGCATGTACGAGGCCCTGGCCACCTCCACCTCGTCCTTCGTGGGAAGCAGCGTGCGCAGCACGCTGGGCGGCAACCTCAACGCCACCATCGGCGACTTCTGCCGCCGAGCCATCCTGGGCCGCTACCCCTTCACGCGCAGCGCCACGCGCGACGTGACCACGGACGACTTCGCCCGCCTGTTCGCCACCGGCGGCACCATGGACGAGTTCTTCCGCACCCAGCTGCAGACCATGGTGGACATCTCCACCGTGCCCTGGACCTTCAAGCAGGGTGTGGACGGCACGCCGGTGGGGGGCTCTGCCTCGCTGGCCGCCTTCCAGCGCGCGGCCTCCATCCGCGACGTGTTCTTCCGCGCAGGCGGCAACACGCCCGGCATCCGGCTGGAGATCAAGCCGCTGGACATGGACGCCTCCATCTCCCAGATGGTGCTGGACGTGGACGGCGAGATCGTGCGCTACCAGCACGGCCCGCAAATCCCCAAGGCCGTCTCCTGGCCCGGCACGCGCGGCACCGGCCAGGCCCGGCTGCAGATCACGGCGGCCGGCGCGCAGAACACCGGCATCGTGACCGAAGGCCCCTGGGCCCTGCACCGCCTGTTCGACCGCGCCCAGATCCTGCCGGGCAACTCGCCCGAGCGCTTCACGGCCATCTTCACCATCGACGGGCGCAAGCTGCGCATGGAAGTCACCACCAGCAGCGTCCTCAACCCATTCCGGCTCAAGGCCATGGAGGAATTCGAATGTCCGGACCGGCTGTGAACGCCATGACTGTCCAGCGGCCATGCGCCGCCTGGTGGGGCAAGCTGCCCAGCCAGGGCGATTTCGTCGGCAGGCGCATGCCCCACGCACTGACCATGCGCTGGGACGAATGGCTGCGCAACGGCATGGACCAGTTGCGCAGCGATGCGGCCGATGGCTGGTCCACGCGCTTCGTGCACTCGCCGCTGTGGTTCTTCCTGTGCCCTGCCTCCATCCTGGGCCAGTCCATGGTGGGCGTGATCGGCCCCAGCTCCGACCGCATCGGCAGGCTCTTTCCGCTGGCCATCATGGCCACGGTGGACGGCAGCTCCGGCATACCGGCGTCGGACCAGGACATCGAACGCTTTCTGAGCGGCGCACGCGATGCGCTCATCGACGCGCGGCGCCTGCCCCTGTCGGCCCAGCAGCTCGACGAGCGGCTGGCCACCCTGCAATGGCCGTTCCAGCAGGAGCGCAGCGCGCCGGACAGCACCTCCATCCACAGCCTGCTGGCCGACCTCGACATGGGCGCCTCGCAGGGCAACGCCGCGCGCCTGCCGCGCATGGACTGGCGCGCCTGCATGCGCCCGGGCTCCACCACCTCCGTCTGGTGGATCTCGGCCACGCCGCGCCACGCCCCTGACGAAGTGGTCCAGCACGAAGTGCTGCACCGCCGCCTGTTCACCCGGCTGTTCAAGGGCGCCTGAACCCGCATAGAGCGCACGGCCCCTGCACACCAAACCCCAAGCCACATCGAATCCCGCCCATGGCCAATATCCAGGACCTGCTGACCGAGACCGCCGCCGAGCCGCCCTGCGGCCCGGACCTTACCTATGACAACGATTTCCAGGCCATGGAAAGCGCTGCGCAGGGCAAGGTAGAACAGCAGTTCGGCGACACCGTCATCCCCGCCGAGCCACCGGACTGGCGCGACGTGGAGCGCCAGGCCTCGGCCCTGATGCAGCGCACCAAGGACCTGCGCGTGGCCGTGCTGCTGTGCCGTGCCTGGACCATCCTGCACGGCCTGCCCGGCACGCTGCAGGGCCTGCAGCTGTGCGCCGCCCTGCTGGAGCGCCACTGGGAGCATGTCCACCCCCTGCCCGAGGACGGCGACGACTACTTCATGCGCATGAACGCCCTGGGCACCCTGTCGGACGTGACGGGCTTTGTGCGCGACCTGCGCAACGCCGACTTCCTGCGCGGAGCCCTCGGCCAGATCAGCGTGCGCGACGCCGAACTGATGGCCAAGGGCAACGTGCCCGAGGACCTGCCGCACCTGACCGCCGACGAGCTGCGCATGGCCTCGGCCCGCGCACATGCCGAGGGCCACGAAACCCTGCTGGCCGTCACCCCTGCGCTGCAGGAACTCGACCGGATCCGCACCTGCTGCGAACAGCACCTGCCCAGCCACCAGCAGCCCGAGCTCGACGGCCTGCGCCAGCTGCTGCTGGCACTCGGTCAATGGCTGCCCCAGACCACGGGCGACGCCGACACGGCCGCCGAAGCCAATCCGGCCGCACAGGCCGGCACCGGGGACGGCCTGGCATCCCAGCCCGCGCCCGGCACCCCCCACACCCCGGCACGCAACCGCGAACAGGCGATTGCCCAGTTGCTGGAGATCGCCGCCTTCGTGGAGCGCACCGAGCCCTCSAACCCCGCCCCCCTGCTCATCCGCCGCGCCGCCCGCTTCATGCGCATGGGCTTCATGGACATCCTGCGCGAACTGTCGCCCGACAGCCTGGCCCAGGTGGAAGTGATCACGGGCGCCCACCTGCAGGAGCAGCAGACATGAAGGCCAAATGCTGTTTCATGGCCCTGGGCGTGGGTCTCTCGACGCCAGCCTTCGCAGATGCCGGTGCACGGCATGCAAACGCCATCGAGCGCATCACGATCCGCGACGGCACCGCCAAAAGCGAAGACCCCCGCATCCATTGCGATTCACTGCGCATTGACGAAAAGCGCGCGCGCTACTTCCTGCGCCACGCCAAGTCCAGCAGCCAGTTCAATTACGCGCATGCCTATGAAACCGGTAGCTGCAGTGCCCGTGCCGTCGTGCGCTTCAAGGGCGGCCGCCAGGTCAATCTGACCATCGACAGCGGCACCGGCTGGGGGACGACGGAGAACAAGCGCTCCATCGCCTACCTCTACTGCGAGGAATGCACGGATCTGCTGGACCCGGACTTCGCTTTCAAGGAGCCGGCTGCCCCATGACACCCACCCCGTCCACCTGTTTCCACACGGCCTCTTGCGCCCTCAGCCCTTCGGTCCGCCGCAAGGCGGGACTCCAGGCTTTTTACTTCTGCGACCCATTTTTTTCTTGAAAGGAACACCCGCATGTCGCTCACCAAAACCGGCAAGAGTGGTCAGAAATTCATCGCGCGCAACCGTGCGCCGCGCGTGCAGATCGAGTACGACGTCGAGATCTACGGTTCGGAAAAGAAGGTGCAGATCCCCTTCGTGATGGGCGTGCTGGCCGATCTGTCGGGCAAGCCCGTCGATCCGCTGCCCGAGATCGCCGACCGCAAGTTCCTGGAAATCGACATCGACAACTTCGATGCGCGCATGAAGTCCATCAAGCCCCGCGTCGCCTTCCAGGTGGACAACACGCTGACGGGCGAGGGCAAGCTCAACATCGACCTGAGCTTCGAGAGCATGGAGGACTTCTCCCCCGCCGCCATCGCGCGGCGCGTGGGCGCGCTCAACTCGCTGCTGGAGGCACGCACCCAGCTGCACAACCTGCTGTCCTACATGGACGGCAAGCAGGGCGCCGAGGAGCTGATCGGCAAGGTGCTCAAGGACCCTGCGCTGCTCAAGTCGCTGGCCGCCGCGCCCAATATCACTGCCCCGCAGGCCTCGGGCCCTGCATCCGAGGCTTGAGGCAGCACATCAGGAAGGCAAGCACGTCATGAATACCGCAACCCAACTCGAACAATCGACCCAGGCGCTGGCCGGCAGCGAATTCGGCAGCCTGCTGCAAAAGGAATTCAAGCCCAAGACCGACCAGGCCCGCGAAGCCGTGGAAGCGGCCGTGCAGACGCTGGCCCAGCAGGCCCTGGGCTCGGCGATCACGCTGTCCAACGATGCCTACCAGACGGTGCAGGCCATCATTGCCGAGATCGACCGCAAGCTGTCCGAGCAGATCAACCGCATCATCCACCACGACGACTACCAGAAGCTCGAAGGCGCCTGGCGCGGCCTGCACCACCTGGTGACCAACACCGAGGTGGACGAGATGCTCAAGATCCGCGTCATGAACATCTCCAAGAAGGAGCTGCACCGCAACATGCGCCGCTTCAAGGGCGTGGGCTGGGACCAGAGCCCCGTCTTCAAAAAGGTGTACGAAGAGGAGTACGGCCAGTTCGGCGGCGAGCCCTTCGGCTGCCTGGTGGGCGACTACCACTTCGACCACAGCCCGCCGGACGTGGAGCTGCTCGGTGAAATGGCCAAGGTGGCCGCCGCGGCCCACTGCCCCTTCATCTCGGGCGCGGCGCCCGCCATCATGCAGATGGAATCCTGGCAGGAGCTGGCCAACCCGCGCGACCTGACCAAGATCTTCACCAACACCGAGTACGCCGCGTGGCGCAGCCTGCGCGAGTCCGACGACGCCAAGTACATCGGCCTGGCCATGCCCCGCTTCCTGGCACGCCTGCCCTACGGCGCGCGCACCAACCCGGTCGATGAATTCGATTTCGAGGAAGAAACCGACAGCGGCGACCACGGCAAGTACTGCTGGGCCAACTCGGCCTACGCCATGGCGGTCAACATCAACCGCTCGTTCAAGTACTACGGCTGGTGCACCTCCATCCGCGGCGTGGAATCGGGCGGCGCGGTGGACAACCTGCCGGCCCACACCTTCCCCACCGACGATGGTGGCGTGGACATGAAGTGCCCCACGGAAATCGCCATCAGCGACCGCCGCGAGGCCGAGCTCGCCAAGAACGGCTTCATGCCCCTGGTGCACCGCAAGAACTCGGACGTGGCCGCCTTCATCGGCGCCCAGTCGCTGGCCAAGCCCGCCGAGTACTACGACTCCGACGCCACGGCCAATGCCAACCTGTCGGCGCGCCTGCCCTACATGTTCGCCTGCTGCCGCTTCGCGCACTACCTCAAGTGCATCGTGCGCGACAAGATCGGCTCCTTCCGCGAGCGCACCGACATGGAGCGCTGGCTCAACGACTGGATCATGAACTACGTGGACGGCGACCCGGCCAACTCCTCGCAGGAAACCAAGGCCCGCAAGCCCCTGGCCGCCGCCGAGGTGCAGGTGCAGGAAGTCGAGGGCAACCCCGGCTACTACACCTCCAAGTTCTTCCTGCGCCCCCACTACCAGCTGGAAGGCCTGACGGTGTCGCTGCGCCTGGTGTCCAAGCTGCCTTCCGTGAAGCAGGGCGCGAAGTAAGACTGCCCGCCCACCTGGCTCCTGGTGCCGACACGCTCGCACCAGGGCCAGGCCCCATAACAAGAAACAGGCCTGGAGAAGCTTTCCCCTCCAGGACCCAACTCAGAGAGGCTTTTCATGCCCTGGAATGTAGACAACGCCGTCGCCACCCTGCAGACCAATGCCCGCGCCAGTTCTGCCGGCTACTGCGCGCGCTATGTGCGCGATGCGATCGGCGCTGGCGGCATCGCACTGCAGCGCACGCGCGATGCCAAGGACTACGGCACCAGCCTGGTGGCCGCCGGCTTCACACGCTACGACGCCATGCCCGAAGGTGGCTACAAGAAAGGCGATGTGGCCGTGATGCAGGGCTTCGCCTCCTCGCCCGCCGGCCACATGCAGATGTTCGACGGAAGCGTCTGGATCTCGGACTTCAAGCAGAACGGCTTCTGGGCAGGCCCCGGCTACCGCACCCACAAGCCCGCTTTCAAGATCTACCGCCATCCCTGATGCGCCTGATGCGCCCATTGAGCCACGCCATGAACGCCTGTTCCAAAGCTTTCTTCACCCTGCTGCTGACCGGCACGGCCTGCGCCACGGTGCAAGCCGCACCTGCCACGGCAGCGGACATCACCACCCTGTTCACCGACGCCCTGCATTGCCGCATCGAGTTTCCCGATGGCCGCGACGAAGCGCTCGCCCAGCGCCTGCGCGCGCAGGGCGTGACCGTGGTGGACCGCGCGCCCGGCGAAAGCCTGGACCTGCTCTACCTGTTTGCCACGCCGCTGGAGATCGATGGCACGCAGGTGTCCTCCATCACCGTGCGCGGCGGCAGCGGCAGCATTGTCGCGGCGCGCGCCACGGGCAGCCTGCAGGCGCTGGTCCAGCGCACCAAGGCCCGACCGCAGGCGCGCAGCAGCTGGAACCTGGAAGGTTTCGGCGAACTGCCCGCCCAGTACGCACGCGCCATGCCGCTCAGAAAGGGCGTGGACGAGACGCCACCGCGCATCGTCATCGGCCATGTGGCCGGCGAGGCGCCCGACGCCGTGCGCTGGGGCTGCCGCTCCTACGACGACTGACCGGGGCGCAGCCGCACCCCGCCCCTCTCTTTTTCCTGCGTTTTCACCATGCCCCTGCCCAGCTTCACCTCACAGCTTTCCCTGGACGAGCAACTCAAGGCCCTGAAGGACCAGATCCGCCAGGCCCCGGCCTCGGCGCCCCTGCGCGTCTACTACTTCCAGCTGCTGTGCGTGCTGGGCGAATGGCAAAAGGCGCTGGAGCAGTTGCAGCTGTGCGCGCAGCTCGACCCTTCGTGCGAGCCCATGGCGCGCGCCTACCGCGAGGCCATCCGCTGCGAGGTGCTGCGCGCCGAGGTCTTCGCCGGCAAGAAAAAGCCCTTTCTCATGGGCGAGCCCGCGCAATGGCTGGCCTGCCTGATCGACGCCCTGGCCCATGAAGGAGCGGCCGCCCAGGACCTGCGCGCCCGCGCCCTGGACGAAGCGCCCGCCACGGCCGGCCACATGGGCGAGCACCGCTTCGAATGGCTGGCCGACAGCGATACCCGCCTGGGGCCCGTGTGCGAGCTGCTGGCCCACGGCAGCTACTACTGGCTGCCCTTCGACGCCATTGCACAGATCGGCTTCGAGCCCGTGCAGGACCTGCGCGACCTGATCTGGCTGCCCTGCGAGGTCACGCTGCGCGAGGGCGGCGCGCTGCAGGGCTTCATGCCTGCGCGCTATCCGCTGGCGCCCGGCGATGACGACGCCGTCCGCATGTCGCGCCGCACGCAGTGGAGCCCGCTGGACACAGATGCCTCCGATCCTGACGAATCCGCAGGCCACGTCGCCGGCCACGGCCAGCGCACCTGGGTCACCGACTCCGAGGACTTTCCCATGCTGCAGGTGCGCCAGCTGGCGCTGGAGACCGTCGGCTGATCTGGCCTGCCCCAATGACTGCCTATCCATATCGACACGCATGACCAACAAGACTACACCCAGCTTCCAATACGCAGGCACTTACGACCGCGCGGTGTTCCAGCGCGAATTCATGCAGCAGTTCGGCAAGGACGCGCGGTTCGATGCCGCTGCCATTCCTGCCGCCGCCCAACTGCTGGGCATGATCGAAAAGGACCCCGGCATCAACGACATCCGCTACGCGGCCTACATGCTGGCTACCGTGATGTGGGAGACGACCTCTCCGACCAGTGTGGAACGGATCGCAGTCAACAAGAAGGGTCAGCCGCTTCTGGACAAGCACAAGCGCCCCATCGTCGTGCGCGAGCGCAAATGGCTGATGACCATGGCGCCTGTCAACGAGGCGGGTAAGGGCAAGGGGCGGCGCTATCACGAGCCCGTGAAGATCAAGATGCAGCCTGACGGCAGGATACGCATCACCGAACAGGATGGAGACCAGTTTTACGTCTCTCCCAATGGCTCCGTGACGCCCCGCCAAGCCAAGGCGGTCATGGGCACCAAGGATGGCGGCGCCGCCGTCAAGGCCTACGAAACGGACGACGGTGCCGAGCAGGCGTTCTACGGGCGCGGCTACGTCCAGCTCACCTGGTGGTCCAACTATGCAGCCGCTGGCGTGGCCGTGGGCCGAGGCATGGGCCTGTTGCTGGACCCCGAACTGGTCAAGACACCCGAGGTGGCCTACGCCCTCATGTCACATGGCATGCGCACCGGGGAAGGTTTTGCCAACGGGCGACGCTTCAGTCAGTTCTTCCTGGGCAGTGCCACGGACTACGTCGGTGCGCGGCGCATGGTCAACGGCAGCGACCATGCCACCGACATCGCAGCCATCGCCACCAAGTTCCAGGCCATCCTCCTGGAGGCCCGCGTCCTCAAACCGGCAGCCACCGCCACGCCATGAAGGACAAGACAATGCCAAAAGCAAGTGCCACCCCGTTCCCGGCCACTCTTCGCTGCCCGCGCATTCTGCTGGCCGCCGTAATGTGCGTGGGCCCATGGCTTGCATCAGCTGCCGGCCCCGGCCCGTCCAATGCCATGCGCTGTGGCTGGTTCGACAACCCCACCCCGGGCAATGCATCGCTGACCGACAGCCAGGCCGAATGGACCATCGGCCAGCAGGGCGGCCACCAGGCGCGCGGCGAATGGCCGCATTTCACGGACCGTGACTGGGTGCGCACAAGTCATGGCAGTGCCGGTTATGGCTGCGCCTGCCTGAAGGTGTCCACTGACAATGGCAAAGAGCAGATCGTGCAGATCTTCTCTGCACGTGCACGGCCTCTCTCAGCCTGTCGCAAGGACCCTGCACTGAAAGGTAAGGAGCCCGAGAACCCACTGGCCGATTCGGGCCGCACTGGCCCTTGAGGACCCTGCATGCGCCCCAGTCCCCTCAACCCCATGCCCACGCTGCGCACACGCCAGAACCAGGCGACCGCAGCCAAGGACCGGCTGCAGCCCGCCCTGCTGGACCGGCTGACCGACCATGAGCCCCATCTGCGCACCGAGCGGCCCGATGCGGTCTTCGTGAACGAATCCCGCCTGCGCGAGGCCCTGCTGCGCGACCTGGGCTGGCTGCTCAATGCGCGTGATGCCTGGGACCACGTGGAGATGGAGGGGCTGGAGCATGTGCAGCGCTCGGTCATCAACTACGGCATGCCGCCGCTGGCCGGCCAGCTGCTGTCCGAGCTGGACTGGGGCCATGTGGAACGCAGCATCCGCGAAAGCATCCTGGCCTTCGAGCCGCGCATCCTGCCCAAGACGCTGGCCGTGACGCTGCTGGCCTCCACCGAGCAGCTCAACCACCACAACACGCTGCAGTTCGAGATCCGCTGCCAGTTCTGGTCCATGCCCTATCCGCTGGAGCTGCTGCTCAAGACCAGCCTGGACCTGGAGACGGGCCAGGTCTCGCTGCAAAACCTCAGGGCCTGAGCCCGGACGCCGCCACACACACCATGAATCCCCGCCTCGTCGAGTACTACAACCGCGAACTGGCCTATCTGCGCGAGCTGGGCGCCGAGTTCGCTGCCGCCTTTCCCAAGGTCGCGGGCCGTCTGTCGCTGCACGACACCGATGTGGCCGACCCCTATGTGGAGCGCCTGCTGGAGGGCTTCAGCTTTCTGAGCGCACGCATCCAGCTGAAGATGGACGCGGAGTTCCCGCGCCTGTCCCAGCGCATGCTGGAAATGGTCTGCCCCCATTACCTGGCGCCCACGCCATCCATGGTGGTGGTCCAGCTCAAGCCCAGTGCCAAGGAAGGCAACCTGGTCGATGGATTCACCCTGCCCTCGGGCAGCGTGCTGCGCACCCACAAGGTGCAGGAAGAGCAGACCATCTGCGATTTCCGCACCGGCGGGCCGCTGACGCTGTGGCCGCTGGAGATACGCCAGGCCCGCCTGGGCGGCCCGGCGCTGGACCTGCCCCATGCGCTGGTGCCCCAGCTGGGCGAGGCCGGCGGCCACCTGCGGCTGCAGCTGGCCACGCTGGATGCCTCGCAGTGCATGCAGGTGGCGCTGGACCAGCTGTGGGTGTACATCCATGCGGGCGACGTCGTAGCTTCCCATCTGCAGGAGCTCATCCACACGCAGACGCTGGCCATCGTGGTCCACCACCCGCAGGACCCGCGCCAGGTCTGGGACGTGCTCCCGCCCGATGCGCTGCGCGCCGAGGGCCATGACAGCGAACAGGCCCTGATTCCCTATTCGCACCGCGCCTTCCAGGGCCACCGGCTGCTGCACGAGTACTTCGCGTTTCCCGCGCGGCAGCGGTTCTTCTCGATCAACGGCCTGTCGCGCAGCATGCGCCGCATTGCCCACGACGGCGTGGGCATCACGCTGCTGCTGCGCCGCGCCGCGCCCATGCTGGAGCCGCAGATCGACGCGGCCAAGCTGCTGATGCACTGCATTCCGGCCATCAACCTGTTCGAGTACACGGCGGACCGCCTGCACGTGGCCTCCAACGTGCACGAATACCACGTCGTTGCCGACCGCATGCGGCCGCTGGACTTCGAGGTCTACGGCGTGCAGGCCGTCACCGGGCACCACGAAGGCAAGACGCAGGACCGTGAATTTGCGCCGCTGTACGCATCCACTCACGGCCTGCACTCCACCGAGCAGGCCTACTTCACCACGCGGCGCGAGCCCCGGCTGTTTTCCGAACGCAGCCTGCGCAGCGGCCCGCGCACGCAGTACCTGGGCTCGGAAGTCTTCATCTCGCTGGTGGACCAGCGCGAGGCGCCGTTCTCCGACGAGCTCAAGCAGCTGTCCATGCATACCCTGTGCACCAATCGCGACCTGCCCCTGCTCATGCGCGTCAACCAGCCGGGCGGCGACTTTGCCCTTCAGGAGTCGGCACCGGTGGACTGGGCCCGTGTCATCGCCGGCCCCAGCGCCCCGATACCGGCCGTGGCCGATGGCGGCCTCACCTGGCGGCTGATCTCCCACCTGAGCCTGAACTACCTGGCCATGACCGACCTGTCCGACGAGGAAGGCGCGGCCACGCTGCAGGAGCTGCTGCGCCTGTACCTGGACCTGGGCAACCACCAACTGGCCGGACAGATCGCCGCCATCCAGGGCATGCGCATCGAACCCATCACGCGCCGCCTGCCCCAGCACCGCCAGCTCGTCTACGGGCGCGGCGTGGGCGTGCACCTGAGCGTGGACGAGCCGGCCATGGCCGGTGTCAGCCCCTGGCCCCTGGCCAACATGCTGGAGCGGTTCTTTGCCCGCCACGTGGGCGTCAACAGCTTCACCGAGCTGCAGCTGCACTCTCGCCAGCGCGGCCCCGTCGCGCACTGGGCGCCACGCCCCGGACAACGGCCCGGCATATGAGCAACGCCGCGCACGCTCCCCTTGCCCAGCCGGTGCCCGATCAGGACCCGGAGCTGCCCACCGTGCAGGCGAACGCGTCCGAGGACGCTCGGGCGCGCCTGTTCTGGCAGCGCCTGAGCGCCAGGCCCTACCAGTTCGACCTGATGCACAGCCTGCGCTACCTGCAGGCGCGCCACCCCGGCCTGCCGCGCCTGGGCCAGGCCACGCGCCCCAAGGACGAACCGTTGCGCCTGGGCCAGGACCCGTCGCTGGCCTTCGCGCCCGCCACCATCGCCGAGATCCTGCCCTCGCGCGCCGGCGAGCCCGAGCGCATGACGGTCTGGAACTTCGGCCTCTACGGCCCCAACGGACCGCTGCCCACGCACATCACCGAATACGTGCGCGAGCGCCTGCGCCAGCATGACGACGCCACGCTGGCGCGTTTTTCCGACATCTTTCACCACCGCATGCTGCTGCTGCTGTTCCGCGCCTGGTCGGACGCCCAGCCCACGGCATCGCTGGACCGCCCCGGCGAGGACCCCTTCGGCCGCTACATAGACAGCTTCATCGGCACCGGCCTGCCCAGCCAGCGCGCACGCGACGACGTGCCCGACCACGCCAAGCGCTTCATGGCCGGCCACCTGACCCGCTGGACACGCAATCCCGAAGGCCTGTGCCAAGCCCTGTCGCACTACTTCCAGATCCCCGTGCGGCTGGAAGAGAACTGCCTGCACCACCTGGAGCTGGAACCCGGGCAGCAGACCCGGCTGCAAAGCCGCCCCTGCAACTCGCGCCTGGGCGTGGATGCCGTCGTGGGCTCACGCGTACCCGATGCGCAAAGCAAGTTCCGCCTGGTGCTCGGCCCGCTGGGCCTGGAGCAGTACCAGCAGCTGCTGCCCCAGGCCGCACTGTTCCAGACCCTGGTGGACTGGGTGCGCAACTACCTGGGCATCGAATACGCCTGGGACTATGTGCTGGTGCTGCGCCGCCAGGAAGTGCCTGCCGCCCGGCTGGGCAGCAGCACCCAGCTGGGCTGGACCACCTGGCTCACCCACGCCGAGCCCGCCCAGGACGCGCGCGACTTCCGCCTGGACCCCGAAGCCTGGCTGCGCCAGCGCCGCCAGCCCGTGCGGGGCCGGCGCCCCGGCCCCGGCCCCAGTCCTCGAGCCACTGAATCACCGAACCACTGAATCACCACTTCCCTGCTCGCACACATGCCCACCGTACAGATCAAGTTCCCGCACAACGCACCGGTTCCTTCCACGCTGACGCTGGTCGAAGGCAACCGCCTGCGCGTCAAGATCGAGGCCGTCGCAAAGGCCTACAAGCTGGGTGCCAGGATCGATGCGCCCAGCATTCTTGCGGCCCAGCCCCCCGTACACAACGCCCGCGCCGACAGCTGGCAATTCGACTTCGTGGCGCAGCAGCCCGGGCTCACCAAGCTCAGCATCGTGGCGGTGCAGGGAAGCGGGCTCAGCGTCATGCCCGCAGCCATCACCGTGCAGGTGGAGAAAAGCATTTCGCTGCCTGCGGAGAGCACGACGGAGGGGATGCTGGCAAGGCTGTTCCTGGCGGAGAACACCTCGCCCGCACTCGGTGGCTCAAGCTGGCGAATTGAAGACATTCGGACTTCCATGCAATGGATGCGGCGCGTGATCGAAAACCGCCTCAAGAGCCCGAATCCCGGGGATTTCATGGCACGTGGCGCCACCAGCGAAAAAGACATCGTCATGGCAAACGACCGTGGATCGGTCCAGTTCCACGGGTTCAACCTGTATCCCACGCTGCCATCCGAAATGGCAGGAAACCTTCAAAAGTATCTCCAGAACGCCAACAACGGCCTTCACCCGCAGCGCAAGGCCTATCTGGATTTTGTGCAGGCCGCCATCGACATCGCCCAGGCGCCAGTGCCCCCGGACCCCACATCCACAGGGCTCTTCGGTTGGAAAACCACTGAAGCCCCCCAGCCAGGCCCCGAATTCCGCGAACACAAGACCCTGTCCGGCAACACGTTCTACACCCATACCCGCTTGCGCAAGAAGGACTGAAGCCCATGCCTGAACTTCAACAAGCCCTCCAGCGACTGGGCTCCCCCAGCCACCACGGCCATTGCGCAATGCCTGCCCTTGCCAAGCCGGCCAGCGTCTCGGTCGGTCTCGCACGGGCAGCGTGCCTGACCCTCCTCGCAGTCGCAAGTTGGCACGCTGGCGCTGCAGCACCGGCAGACACAGCCGATGCCGCACCAAAACACGCCGCGGCCGCCGACTTCTCGCGCCCGGCCTCTCACTACGTGGCATCGGTTGCGGCCCTTCGCAACTATCTGCAAGCCAAGGACGAAGCCAACAACACCCAGAAAGCCCAGAGCAGGCAGCACTTTTGCTTCGTGCAGCAGCACAACCGCACCGTAACCCCTGCGCGCTCATCGGTCTGGATGGTCTGGCTGGAAGGCGGCCAGATCGCCAATCTGGGGCAGCGCCGCTTCACCGCCAAACCATCGCCGGATGAAGCGCAATGGGACGGAGATGCCTTGGCCGAAGCCAAGGCCATCCACCTCGCGACCGACGTTCGTGAAACGGCGCAGGAAACGACCGGCAGCAGCATCCTCGTCGAGCGTGCCTGGGTGGACCTGCTGCTGGCGCAGTGCAAGGCCAAGGGCCGCACCATCAAAGTGGCTCCTGCCCGATAGCCGAATGCCGCTTCTCCACCAATCCTGGTTGCCGCCCAGCCGGATGTGCCGGATGGCCTGTCTGGTGGCTGCGCTGGCCCTGCCCGCAACAGTCCTGGCTCAGGCCAATGCTGCGGCAGACAACGGCAGCCCTGCACCAGCAGCCTCCCAGGGTCTCCCTCCTGACGACTTCTCACGTCCCGTCAAGGCCAGCATCCCTTCGCCTGCCGTACTGCGCGCCTACCTTCGACTCAAGCTGCAGTACGCAGACACCTCCTTGGCGGGAAGGCGTCAGCACTTTTGCTTTGTCCAGCAGCGCTCCGCGCCGCCCGAAGATCCAAGCCCCTTCGTCTGGATGATCTGGCAAGACGGCGGCGAGATTCTCAGCCTGGGCTCGCTGTTGGCCCCGGCACATGCAACGCCGCAGGAGGCCGAGGAGCACGGCGAAGGCATGGCGCGCAACAAATCCATCCGCCTGGCCACTGGCGTCCGTGAAACGGCGCAGGAAATCACCGGCAGCAGCTTCCTCGTCGAACGCGCCTGGGTCGACCGGCTGCTGGCGCAGTGCCAGGCCAAGGGCCACAAGGTCGAAGTCCGCCCCCGCCGCTAGCCGGCATGCCCGGCCCCCATTCATCCACTCTTTTTCCGCACCCAAGACCCATGACAGAAATCAGCCGCCAATCCCTCTTCGGCAAGCTCAACCCGCTGCTGTTCAAGTCGCTGGAAGGCGCCACCGTGTTCTGCAAGCTGCGCGGCAATCCCTATGTGGAGCTGGTGCACTGGCTGCACCAGCTGCTGCAGGAAAACGATTGCGACCTGATCCGCATCCTGCGCCACTTCGACATCGCCTCCGACCGCCTGGCCGCCGATGTGCTGCGCCGCCTGGACCAGCTGCCGCGCGGCGCCACCTCGATCAGCGACTTCTCCGAGCACATAGAGACCGCCATCGAGCGCGGCTGGGTCTATGCCACGCTGATGTTCAACGACAGCCAGATCCGCAGCGCCTATCTGCTGTCGGGCATGGTGCGCACGCGCTCGCTGGCCAATGAGCTGCGCTCCATCTCGCGCGAATTCGACAAGATCTCCGAGCCCGCGCTCAGCGATGCCTTCGCCCGCCTGCTGCCCGACTCGCCCGAGGCACGCATGCGCGCGGCCGATGGCAGCGGGCTGGAAGGCACGCCGGGCGAAGCGAGCCAGGCCACGGGCGCCGCACCCGGCCAGGGCGGTGCGCTGCAGCAGTACACGGTGGACCTGACGGCCCGCGCCAAGGCGGGCGAACTGGACCCCGTCACGGGCCGCGATGACGAAGTGCGCCAGATGGTGGACATCCTGCTGCGCCGCCGCCAGAACAACCCCATCCTGGTGGGCGAGGCCGGCGTGGGCAAGACCGCCGTGGTCGAAGGCCTGGCCCTGCGCATCGCCCAGGGCGATGTGCCGCCGCCGCTGCAGGGCGTGGAGCTGCGCGTGCTGGACGTCGGCCTGCTGCAGGCCGGCGCCAGCATGAAGGGCGAGTTCGAGAACCGCCTGCGCGGCCTGCTGGACGCCGTGCAGTCCAGCACCACGCCCATCGTGCTCTTCATCGACGAAGTCCACACCCTGGTGGGCGCGGGCGGCCAGGCCGGCACCGGCGATGCCGCCAACCTGCTCAAGCCCGCCCTGGCGCGCGGCACGCTGCGCACCATCGGCGCCACCACCTGGGCCGAGTACAAGAAATACATCGAAAAAGACCCGGCCCTGACCCGCCGCTTCCAGCTGGTGCAGGTGCACGAGCCCGACGAGCCCCGCGCCGTGGACATGCTGCGCGGCGTGGCCGCCAAGCTGGAAAACCACCACCAGGTGCGCATTGCCGCAGACGCCGTGGCCGCGGCCGTCAGCCTGTCGCACCGCTACATTCCCTCGCGCCAGCTGCCCGACAAGGCCGTCAGCCTGCTGGACACGGCCTGCTCGCGCGTGGCCATGGCCCTGCATGCCACGCCCGCCCAGCTGGAAGCCGTGCAGCGCCGCATCGAGGCCCTGGGCGTAGAGCAGGAAGTGCTGCTGCGCGAGGCCGCCCTCGGCCTGCCCACGGCCGAGCGCCTGCAGGCGCTGGAAACCGACCTGGCCGGCCTGCGCGAGCGCCAGGCCACGCTGGCCGAACGCTTTGGCCAGGAAAGCGCGCTGGCCCGCCGCATCCTGGAAACCGAGGCCGCCCTCATGGGCCTGAAGCCGCCCGTCTTCTCCACCGGCGCCGCCGCAGACCCGTCCGCTGCGGCACCGGAAACGGCCGCCGAAGCCACCTCAACCAAACCTGCCGAGCCCCCCAGCGTGGCCTCGCTGGAAGCGCTGCGCCGCCAGCTCGCCGAGCTGCAGGGCGATTCCCCGCTGCTGCAGCCCGTGGTCGATGCCGGCGTGGTCGCAGCCGTCGTGGCCGAGTGGACCGGCATTCCCGTGGGCCGCATGGTGCGTGACGAGGTGCAGTCCGTGCTCTCGCTGGCAGACACGCTGGAGAAGCGCGTCATCGGCCAGCGCCACGGCCTGGAGGCCATCACGCGCCGCATCCAGACCTCCCGCGCGCGGCTGGACGATCCGAACAAACCCATCGGCGTCTTCCTGCTAGCCGGCCCCTCGGGCGTGGGCAAGACGGAAACCGCCCTCTCCCTGGCCGAAGCCCTGTATGGCGGCGAGCAAAACCTCATCACCATCAACATGAGCGAGTTCCAGGAGGCGCACACCGTCTCCACCCTCAAGGGCGCGCCGCCCGGCTACGTGGGCTACGGCGAAGGCGGCGTGCTCACCGAGGCCGTGCGCCGCCGCCCCTACAGCGTGGTCCTGCTCGATGAAATCGAAAAGGCCCACTCCGACGTGCACGAGATGTTCTTCCAGGTCTTCGACAAAGGCTGGATGGAAGACGGCGAGGGCCGCTACATCGACTTCAAGAACACCGTCATCATCCTGACCTCCAACGTGGGCTCGGACCTGATCGCCAACATGTGCCGCGACCCGGACCTGGCTCCCACGCCGGAAGGCCTGGCACAGGCCGTGCGCCAGCCGCTGCTGCAGACCTTCCCTGCCGCGCTGCTGGGCCGCCTGACGGTGGTGCCCTACTACCCCATCTCCGACGCCATGCTGGAGCAGATCATCCGGCTGCAGATGCTGCGCATCCAGCGGCGCATCGAGGAACGCCACGGCGCGCAGTTCAGCTTCGATGAAGCCGCCGTGGACCTGGTGCGCCGCCGCTGCAGCGAGGTCGAATCGGGCGCGCGCATGGTGGACGGCATCCTCACCCAGAACCTGCTGCCGCGCATGGCTACCCACTTCCTGCAGGCCACCGTGCAAGGCCAGGAACTGCAAAGCCTGCATGCCGGCGCCAGCGGCGACGACTTCACGCTGGACGTGCGCACCCGCGCTGCGGAGCCGGCATGAGAAGGCACCGCCTGCCACGCGCCGCCACGGCAGTGATCGCAGCAGCTCTGCTGGCCGCCCCGGCTGCGCAGGCGCTGGACCTGGGCGCCATCGGCCAGGCCGCCGACACCGTGCAGCGGGCCTCGGGCGCCGCCACAGCCGGCCAGCAGGCGCTGGAGGCCGGCCGCAGCGCGGCCAGCACGGCCACCAACGCGGCCACCGGCGCCGCCAGCGAGGCCCGTGCCTGGTGGGACCGCAACCAGGCCCAGCCCGAGGCGGCACAGTCGGCGCCCTCCGGCGCCGCCCCCGTGCAGGACGACCAGGGCGGCCCACGCCGCGTCATGGCCGTGCTGGGCGACGCCTGGACGGACAGCGCCCGGCGCGGCCAGGCCGTGGTCGCGCTCATGGACCAGGGGCCGTACCTCGTGCAGCGCCAGGCCGCCCATGTGGCGCCGGCCAAGTCGCAATGGCTGGCCCTGCCGCGCGGCGACAGCACCGGCGTGGCCATCGAACTGCCCGGCGACCCCGACGGCACGACCTATGACCTGTCCACCGGCCGTGCCCGCCCCGGGGGCCGGGGCGTGCGCATCTTCGCCCTGTCCGTCCATGCCGACGTGCCCCAGCGCGCGGGCCGGCGCAGCCTGGACGCCATAGAGCAGCACGCCATGCTGCGCGCCAGCTCGGTGCGCACCGAATGGCCGCGCCAAAGCGGCGACATCCTGGAGCCCACGGGCGGCAAGCTGCTGGTCTGGGCCAGCGATGCCACGCAGCGCTTCCCTTCCGGCTTTGGCGCCGACGGACGCCTGTTCACCGCCGACGACCCCATGGTCACCCTGCCGCGCGGCTACACCGTGGTCACGCTGGAGCCGCAGGGCCTGCGCTTCGACCGCGCCCGGGAAATCGCCCTGGCCTTCCATGCCGTCCAGCCCGCGCAGGACATCGACCTGTCCCGCCTGGGCGCGGGCGATGCGGCCCAGGCCCTCATCGGCCTCATTGCCGAGCGCCACCCGCTGGCCGCTGCCAGCGGCTTTGATGCCGGCAAGCTGCGTGCCGACTACGGCCAGCGCCTGCAGACCGCCGCCGAGCGCGGCGACAGCGCCGCACAGGCCCAGGCCCTGGCAGAAATGGGGCAGCGCCTGGGCGATGGCCAGTACCGCGTTCTGCTGCCCGGCGGCCAGGCCTGGCCTGCCCGCACAGACCGGGGCCTGTCCCCGCAGCTGCTGGCACGCGGCAGCGTCAACCTGCCCATGCCGCGCACCTGGCTGCGCGAGGACGGCCGCATCGCCATCACCGGCGTGGCGCCAGGCTCTGCCGCCGCCAAGGCGGGCCTGCAGCCCGGCAGCGACATCCTCGCCATCGAAGGGGAAAGCCCCACCCGCTACCTGGACCGCATTGCCCCCGCCTCGCTGCGCGCCGGTGCCGAAGCCCGCCGCGCCGACCTGCTGGCGCTGGACCTGGGCACGCCCGCCACGCTGAGCCTGCGCACCGCAGCCGGCGCGCCCCCGGCCAGCCAGGAACAGACCCTGCGCCTGGACGCCGCCCCCGCCGCAACCACGGCCCTGCCTGCGGCCGAGCCCGCCCTCGCCTCCTTCCTGCTGCGCAGCGCCCAGGGCGGCAACCTGGCCTACATCGCCCTCGACAGCTTTGCCGACGGCGCCACCGGCCAGCTCAGCCGCTGGGAGGGCGCCCTGGCCGCAGCCACCCAGGCCAGGGTCACGGGCCTGGTCATCGACCTGCGCGCCCACCGGGGCGACGACACCTACCAGCTGCTGCCCCACATGCTGGCCTCGCTCTACACACGCGACAAGCCGCTGCGCATGCAGGACGCCGCCCAGCGCCTGTTCGACCCCGCCGCCCGCGTCTGGCGCAGCCGTGGCGGCCTGGGCCTTCCGGCCCAGCTGCCGCTGGCCGCCTCGGGCACGCCCTTCACGGCCCCCATCGCCGTGCTCACCGGCCCGGGCTGCGCAGGCCCCTGCGAACTGTTCGCCGCCTGGCTGCAGCACAGCCAACGTGCCGACATCGTCGCCACCAGCGCCACGGCTGGCGCCACCGGCCCCGCCACGCGCGTGCACCTGCCGGCCGGCTTCATCGTGCAAGTCCCCCTGCTCGCAGAAACCGGCCCCGCTGGCGGCAACAACCCCGCCGCACAGGCCCAAGGCGTGACCCCGCGCCTGCGCGTGCCCGTGGACGCGGCCTTCACCGCCTCTATCCAGGCCGGCGGCGACCCGCTACTGGACGCCGCCGTGCTCCATCTGGAACGCGCCCGCGCTGTGCAGACATCGCGCTAGGCCCGCAATCCACCCTATTCCAAAGAGCTTCGACCATGCCGCTTGCCATTACGAGCCAACCCTCAGGATCTCAATTCGCCATCACCGCCGATGCGCAAATGCCCACCATTACCGTGACTGCCGTCTTGCAGAACGAAGCACTGCCTGCGGGAGCCACGCCCATCTATGAATGGTCGGCCACTTTGATTTACGACGGCGGCAGCGATGTCAGCAAGACACGGTTCGGAAACAAGCAGCGCACCCAGCACAGTCCCATCGCGTCGCAGACCAGTGCCAACGCCAGTTGGCGCATTCCCTTCACCGAAGTACGAGGTGGCAGCCTCACCGTACAAGTCATCTTGCGTGCTGGAGGCTTGGAGCGCCGTGCCAGCGTCAGCTGGCTCATCGTGGGCCAAAACCCATCGAGCACGGCCATTCGAGCCTTCGCCAACGGCATCGGCGCGGACAGAGTCGTGTTCCGCAAGAAGATGCGGCAGGAAAGTTCACTACATCAGTTCCTGTCACCGCCCGGCCACTGGCCCAAGTACAGCAGTGACGGCAAAGGCGGTGTGGGCCTTTGCCAACTCACAACGCCACCGCCTACCGCAGACCAGACCTGGAGCTGGAAAGAGAATGTGCGCGGCGGCTGGACGCTTTATCAGGAAAAGGAGCGCTTCGCCCGCAACTACCCGCGCACCGTGCGCAAAAGCCAGCAATTCAGCAACCTTGTGGCTGCGTGGAACCAGGCACGGGCAAGGCAGGGGTTGCCAGCCATTCCCGTGGAACTGCCGGACTACACGGCCGAGCAGTTGGAACGCGACACATTGCGCGGCTTCAACGGCTATGCCAATGGCCTCCACGAGTACCGCGTGCGCCAGCAGGACGGTCAGCTGTTTGTCACGATCAACCCCGCTGGAACACTGGGATTGGCTGAATGGGAGCAGGTTCCGGTTTCAGAGCGCGGCACCAAGGGCGATCCCAACTATGTAGAAAACGTGCTGGGCAGGGAGGACTTTTAGCCATGCCCGCCCGTTCTATCGTCATTCACCTCATGAAGGCTTCCGCAGCCATGGCTGCCATAGCGATGGCCGTGGGCTGCTCTTCCAGCGCCGACCAGATGCGGGCCGCTGCACATCCTTCGGCCACACTCGCTACGGCAGCAACGGCCAAGGCACTCGACCCCACAGACCGCAGCCAGTATCGCTATCTGTATGCCGTGTACTGCAATGGCCGAGTGGATCGACTCGATCTGAAAAGCCAGACCAAGACAGGCAGTTTTCAGCTCTCCGAGCGAAGTGGCGAACCACCCGCGGTGCCAGTGCAAAGCGCAAGCACCTCCTTCGCCGACAGCTGCCAGATTCGCCCCGCAGCTACGGGCGACATGCAGGATCAGGCCGCAGGCCTGGTGAATCTGGTGGCAGGCGACGGCACGGGCGTCGCTGCCGATGGCCGACAGTCCTATCGGTTGCTGACGTTTTCCCTGCCCGGCTGGACCTTGCTCGGAACCCGTGACCTGGGCCGCTTCGAGAACGGCCGGCCGCACATGCGGCGGGCCACAGACGGCTCCCTTGTCGCTGTCCACAAGCCGGATGGCGACCTGCGCACGCAGTTGACACAGCAGGCCAGGGCATACGCCGGTGGCGAATCCCTGGAGGATCTCCGGGCGGAGGAAACGTCGGCAGGCCGCGTGCTGCTGAGCTACCGCCTCCCGGGAGCAGACGGCTTGGGCTTTGCGCTGTCGGACCGCGAGCGCGCACTCACGGTGCCGTTGCAGGCGCTGCCCGGCCAAAGCCTGGCCCCTGGATGGCGCCTTGCGCCAGGCGGCCGCTACGTGCTGCTGACCCTGAACAAGCTCGTACCCGTGGAACGGGGCCTGCAGCAGTTGGTCGCCACCGGCGAGATGCGTCTGTACGACGCACAAGGCCGCCAGCTGGCCATGCTGAACGATGCCCGCGTCGCTGGGCCCTCCATGGTCTTGATGCCCAAGGAAGACATGGACCGCGACACACCGCGCACGGCCGGCCACTGGCTCAACATCGCGCTCACCCCGGATGGACTGGCCGTGTTCGCCGATCCACTGGGCAACTACCACTTCGTCGAACTGGGACATGTCTTCGGCCTGGACCCCGTCGTGGGCCTGGACGCCGACGACTACGACAGCCGGCTGCCTGGTCTGGTCTATGCAGCGCAATAAGCAATCCCTTTCCATGCACCGAAGCGCCACCGCCAGCGCCATCGGATTGACGCTGCTGTGCCCTGGCCTGGGCATGGCTGAGACAGCGGCCCCCACAGCACCCATCCAGAACCCCCACCGCTATCTCTACGCCGTGTACTGCAACGGCACCGTTGACAGGCTGGACCTGGTCCAGCAAACCAAGACAGGCAGTTTTCAACTATCAGAGCGCAGCGGCAAGCCTGCGGCCATTGCGGCGCTGCCACGGCCAGGAGTTCGACCTGGCCGCTGCCTTGCCCGGCCTGTCGTCACGCCGGATGCACAGGGAAGCAGTGACGGATTGGTGAGCATCGTCGCCAGCAGCCGGCTGGACCCCGATGCGGACGGCCGCAAGCCCTACCAGTTGCTGACCTTCGCCCTGCCGGGCTGGACGCTGCAGCAAGCGCGCAATCTGGGCAGCTTCGATGCATTGCCCCGCCTGGCCCGCGCCGCTGACGGAACCCTGGCCGTGCAGCCCCAGGACAAGGACCCGGCCGCCGCCATGGCCGCGCAGGCCCGGGCCTGGACAGCAGCGGATGCAATGGCCTGGACCCGCGCCCAGGCATGGTCGGCAGGCAATGTGCTGTTGACCCACGCCCTGCCCAGCCAGCGTGGCATGGGCGCAGCACTGGCGCTGGGCGCAGAGGCGCGCATCGTGCACCTGGCCGAGTTCCGCAGCGGTGGCAACGACATCCCGCCCGACCTGCACCTGGCGCCGGGCGGCCGGTTCGTGCTGGCCGGCCTGAAGCGCTCCGTCCCTCTGGGCAAGGGCCTGCGCAAGGTCGAAGCCACCGGGGAGCTGCGGCTGTATGGCGCGGATGGCCGGCAGCCCCGGGCGTTGAACCAGGCGAGCCTGGCCGGCAGCGTGCTGGCCCGGAGCCGGCCAGGCTCGCTGGACCCGGACCAGCCCAGAACCGACAACGACTGGTTCAACGTAGCCCTGACGCCGGGCGGCCTGGCGGTTTTCACCGACCGGCGCGGCAACTACCAGTTCGTTGCGCTGGGCCAGTCCTTCGACAGCGCCCCTGTCATGGATGGCGCCCAGGATGACGCCGACGGCGCCCGTCCGGGACTGGTGTACGCAGCCCGATAGCAGCAAAGGACCTTCCAGCCACCCCATGCAAGCCCTTCATCGACCGGCGCACCCAGGCCCTGCCATCCAGGCCTGAAGCCCCGACCCCTCTTCCACCCCAAGCACCGCGAGATCCGACACCATGACACGCAGAGTCACCATCAACACCCCCCTGGCAGACCAGCTGCAGCTGCGCCGGCTGCAGGGTCGCGAGGAAATCAGCCATCTGTTCGCCCTGGAGATCGACCTGCTCAGCGAGGACGACAGCATCGACCCCAAGGCCCTGCTGGGCAAGGGCGCCACCGTGGTGGTGGAGACCCAGGACGGCGGCAAGCGCTACATCGACGGCCTGGTCACTGCCTTTGGCATGCGCGGCCAGGACGAGCACCGCAACTTCCTGTACCGCGCACGCCTGTCGCCCTGGCTGTGGCTGGCCACGCGCCGCAGCGACTTCCGCATCTTCCAGAACAAGACGGTGCCGGACATCATCAACGAGGTCCTGGGCATCTACGGCCACCCCATGCAGCAGCGCCTGACGCGCTCCTACCGCACCTGGGAGTACTGCGTGCAGTACAACGAGACGGACTTCCAGTTCGTCTCGCGCCTCATGGAGCACGAGGGCATCTGCTACTACCACCAGCACAGCGCGGGCCAGCATGTGCTGACATTGGGCGACGATGTCATCGCCTCGCACGACCCGCTGCAGGGCGGCGCCGTCATCCCCTTCCACCCGCCGGGCAAGGCCGCCGTGGCGCGCGAGGAATGCATACACGCCTGGGAACTGCACCAGCGCGTCAAGCCCGGCCGGCACTACAACGACGACTACGACTTCAAGAAGCCCCGCGCCGAGCTGTCCAACATGCGCCGCAACCCGCCCGGCCACGCGCACGACGCCTACGAGATCTACGAATGGCCGGGCGGCTACACCGAGACCGGCGACGGCGAGGACTACATCCGCGTGCGCCTGCAGCAAAGCCTCACGCGCCAGAGCACGGTGCAGGGCCGCTCCAACCACCGCGCCATGGCGCCGGGCTACACCTTCACGCTGGACAACTATCCGCGCGGCGACCAGAACCAGACCTACCTGGTCACGGCGGTCGACTATGCCTTCGAGGAGAACCCGCGCGTCAGCGACGGCGGCAGCGGCGAAGGCTCGGTGCAGAAATTCGTGCTCCAGGCCCAGCCCACCAGCCTTCCCTTCAAGCCCCAGCGCATCACCGCCAAACCACGTACCACGGGCCCGCAGACCGCCGTCGTCGTGGGCCCCGCAGGCGAAGAGATCTGGTGCGACCAGTACGGCCGCGTCAAGGTGCAGTTCCACTGGGATCGCATCGGCGGCATGAACGAGAACTCCAGCTGCTGGATGCGCGTGGCCACCAGCTGGGCCGGGCCGGGCTTTGGCGCCGTGCACATCCCGCGCATCGGCATGGAAGTCATCGTGGACTTCCTCAACGGGGATCCTGACCACCCCATCGTCATGGGCTGCGTCTACAACGCCTCCAATATGCCGCCCTGGGCGCTGCCGGCCAACGCCACGCAATCGGGCATCAAGACCCGGTCGAGCAAGGGCGGCGCCCCAGGCGCGGGCATGAAGAACGGCCAGGGCGACGCCAACGCCATCCGCTTCGAGGACAAGGCCGGGCAAGAACAGCTGTGGCTGCATGCCCAGAAGGACCAGCTCACCGAGGTCGAGAACGACGAGGACAAATGGGTGGGCAACGACCGGCGCAAGACCATCGACCGGGACGAGACCAACGTCATCCACCGCGACCGCACCGAGACCGTGGACCGCGACGAGACCATCACCGTGCACAACAACCGCACGGAGCGTGTGGACCACAACGAGAAGATCAGCATCGGCGACAACCGCAATGAAGACGTTGGCATCGACGAGAACATCTCCATCGGCAAGAACCGCAGCAAGACCATAGGCCGCAACGAGAAGGACAAGATCGGCAACAACTGGTCGATCAAGGTGGGCAAGATGAAGACCGAGACCATCGGCATCGCCTACATGCAGAACGTGGGCGTGGGGCGCATGGAAAACGTCGGCGTCGCCTACAACCTGAACGTGGGCGCCATCATGGCCACCATCGTCGGCAGCACCCAGACCACCAGCGTGGGCAGCAGCCAGTCCACCACGGTTGGCAGCACCAAGACAACCACGGTCGGCACCACGTATTCGCTGACCGTTGGGGGCGGCGGTGGCGGCGGATCTTCCGCAGGCGGCGGTCTCGCAAGCAATGTGGTTGCGCCGTCCGAAAGCGGCTCGGGTGGTGGCGGCGGCGGCTCCAACATCACCATGGACGCGCAAAGCGTCGCCATCACCGTGGGCAGCAGCAGCCTTGTGCTCAAGGCAGACGGAACCATCACCGTCAATGGCAACAGCATCCAGCTCATCGGTGCCAACGATGTCACCACCAGTTCCGGCGGCATCCATGAAAACTGATCCACGCCACGGCCCCGGCCACACCCAACAGCACCCCAGTCTTCAAGGAGCACACCCATGACCGCACTCCAACGCCCGGCCCAGGCACAGGCCATCCCCACGGCATCTGGCCTGCAGCCCGCACAGGTTCTGCAACCCCAGCAAGACGATGGAAGCATCACCATCGAGTGCCTTGGCCAGCAGTGGCAGGCGGTCGCGTCCACCCACCTGCCCAGACTGGTGAGCGGACAGCACGTACTGGTCGCAATGCCCAGTCCCAAGGAGGGGCAGCACGACCTTGCCCCCTTGATCGTCGCCGCCTGGCCCGCAGCGCAGGCACCGGCCTGCCCGCCCTGGGAATTCGACCGCGCCAGCGGTGCCCTGAGCCTGCGCGTGGCCAGCCTGGAGCTGCAAGCCGTGCAAAGCGTGCTCATCCATTGCGCCGACACGCGACTGCAGTTCACCCGTGATGGGCAAGTACAGATCCGGGGCCAGACCATCACGGCTGCCGCCGTCGAAACCCACCGTCTCGAAGGTGGCTCCATCGAACTCAACTGACCAGGCCGCCGAAGGCAACGCCCCTGCGAACGCGGCATGCGCCGCAAGCCCTTCCCTTCGCTTCGACCGAATGAACACGTCAACTCCCCTTTTCCGCGCTCCTGCCGCTCCGCCGCTGCCCGCAATGCTGTCACGCCAGTTGGCGACAGCCATCCGTGCCTATGGCCGCCGCGCCGCATTGCTGCGGACCGAACACACACTCAGGGCATTGAAGGCCACCGACCAGCGGCTGGACATGCTGATGGCGGCATGCCGCTACTACGGCGGCACAGTGGCCCAGGAAGAAGCTGCCGCGTCCCACGCACAGGCACTGCCGGTTGACCGGGCAGGCTCGGCGCATGTCCGCATCGCCCTTTCAGAAGCGCATGAGGCCGATGCCGCAGCACGGCTTGCCTTGATTGCGCAATTGCTCCCGGAGCATCCCGTTGCCGTGCGCGATGGCCTGTGGTTCCACGCCGCTGAAGACACCTGCGTCCACCTGCTGGCATCGGGCGACGACCGCCTGCAGGCCCTGGGCGTGGAGCTGGCCGGCCTGCTGGCCCTGCCAAGCCACCTTGACGCGGTACACGCAGCGGCCAGGCGGGGTGCGGACACTGAAGCCTGCCTGCTGGCCTGCGCCCGCATGGGCCAGTTGCCCGATCAGGCCGCGCCCCGGCTGGCCGCCGTACTGCAAAGCCATGACTTGGCGCTGCAGCGCCGTGCGCTGGAGATCCTGTGCGTAGCCGGTGGGAGCCTGCTGCAGCGGGAGCTTGCGCGCTACATCGAGCGACTCACCGCCAACGATGGCCCCACGGAGGAATCCCACCCAGGACTCTGGGCCTCGGCAACGGACACCGCCATGGCGCTGTGGACCGCGCGCCAGCCTGAGCAGGCGCTTTCGGCCGTCACCCAGGGCCTGCGTCTGCCCCCCGACACCGTACTGCGCACGGTGGCCCTTGCCGGCCGTCTTCAAGGCCTGCTGCCGACACTGCGCTTCATCGAGCAACAGGACAGGCCGGTCACAGCCGCAGAGCGCGATCTGCTGCGGCTGGTGTTTGGCAAAGTGCCAGGCGAGCTCACCCATACACACGGGCAGGCTCCCGCCCGCACCGCCGCGCTGCGCACCCTGGCCTGCGAGGTCTTTGCCGCCAATGGTTGCCAGGCGCTGGAGCCCGGGCAGATCGGCGATTGGACAGATCCCGCGCTCAAGGAGCTTCTCTGGCCGCTGGACGGCATCCGCCTGCGTGCGGGTCGGCCACTGCACACCGTGCTGCCGCTCGAGGAAGCCTTTGACGTAGGCCACGGCCTGCGCCGCTGGCTGTATGTGGAGCATGCGGCCCGCACCGGCCGGCCGTTCCCGTTGTCCCACGAAGACCATGCCCGGCGGCAGATGACTGCCGTAGAGACGATCCAGCTCATCAGCAGCCTGGAAGACGACGGGACGGCGCAATGAACTGCAGCATCCTCAACAACACCCCGTTCGCTGCCCAGGCCTTTCCCCATACGGACGCGCAGGGCGTGCACTCGCTGGCCCTCGTCGCCAAGGGAACCTGGGAGCTGGCCGCCGGCGCCACGAACCTGCCCAGGCTGCGGCCGGCCGAGCGCCAGCGCCCCATCCACCGCGCCGGCCTGCTGCGCCCCCTGGGCAGTCTTGCCAGGGACGAGTTCCAGGCCCAGGTGCTTCAGCCGCGTGCACAGCAACCCTGGCCGATCTGCGAACCGGAGCATGTGCCTCCCAAACCCTGGTTCGACCTGCTGCTCGACGCCTGCGCCGTATCGCCGAACGGGCGCCCGGCCTCCAGCATCGACGTCGCCGTGGACTATGAGCGCCAGGGCCGCCAGCACCGCCTGGCCGCACTGAGGGCATTCAGCCCACGGATATGGATCAAGGACTTTGGCCAGTTGAAGGCCAGTGAGCTGGGGCCGTCATTGCGCATCCCGCTGCTGCGGCCGTTTGCCTTTGGAGGACAAACGCTGGACGCCAGGGGCAACAGCCTGGTGGACGAGCACAACCCGGACGGCATGGGTTTCTACGGCACGGCGGCGCAGGCCGCCTCGGCGCCCCTGCCATGGATGCAGGCGCTGGACAAACCGCTCAGGTACTGGGATGACACCGTGGCGGAACAGGCCCTTGGCCTGGGCTTGGTGCCTGCCCACCACCAGCCGCGCCGCGCGCTGCAGGGCAGCTTCGACGACGCCTGGCGCCAGAGCCGCGCACCGCTGTTGCCCCTGGACCATGATCCACGCCACCGCAACGCCGCACCGCAATCGCTGCAGCTGGCCGAGTCGCCGCGGCCCGGAGACGTACTGGCACTGCACCACATGGGCACCGAGCCGCTGATGCGTTTCGTCTGGCCACGGGTGGCCCTTGTGGCACAGGCTGAGACTGCGGGCGGCACGCTTTTGCTGCCCCAGGAGCTGCGTTGGGACACGCTGGCCGTGGACACGGAGCAAGCCGATGCCTCGCTGGTCTGGCGCGCCCTGCTGCCCCTTGCCGCGCAGGAACGCATCGCCGTGGTCCATCTCTGGGCCCATGAAAACGCCCCCACGGTCCCCGCCGCCCCGCAATGAGTTCCCGCATGGCCTCCTCGAACACACCACCCTCATCCCCCTGCCTGTGGCGCATCCAGCATGCCGGGGCAGTCACCTGCATCGGCACCAGCGCCTGGCAGTCGGCCGCCTCATGGGTCGGCATGCAAAAGCGCATGCGCAAACTCGTCGTTGCAGCCGTCAGCCCCCATCCCGTCACCATCGCCCCCTGTCCTGAGATCACCGAAGGCGAGCAGCAGACGGCACGCCTGGCCAAGCTGCTGGGCGCGGCACTGGCCGACCTCATTGCGGACGTGCAAAGCCGGCCCGCCGACGCCCCGGTCGCACTGCCACGCCGCATCGTGCTGGCATTGCCCATGCGCGTGTCCGGTGACGAGGCCGCTGCACTGTGGCGCCAGACACTTGCCGCGCTGGAACGCTGGGCAGGCCCCAAAGCGTCGGCCCCCCTGATCAGCATTCCCCTGACCCCCGTCTTCGGAGGACATGGCGCCGGCTATGACGCCCTGCAGACCCTGGGCCGGCCCACCGCAGCCGATGACCATGCCTTGCTGCTGGCGGTAGACAGCCTGCTGGACGAAGCCACCCTGGTGCAAGCCCATGCCCAGGCAGGCCTGTTGACCGACAGCCGCCCACAGGGCTGCATTGCCGGAGAGGCGGCTGCCGCCCTGCTGCTGCAGGCCGCGCCAGACACGACCTACCGGGATGACCGCCATCTGGTGCTGCATGTCCCCTCCCTGGCACGCGGCGCCGGCCCCCATCGCCTGCCACACCAGCGGGCCGATGCAGCGCCTTTGGCCGAGGTGCTGCGCGGCGCCCTCGACGGCGCGGGCTGGAAGGAGGAACACGTGGGCTGCGCCGTTTCCGATTTCGACGGATCGGACTGGCGCGCGGCCATCCAGGTCATGGCACGGGCTCGGCTGGACGGCAGCTTCCAGCCAGATACCTGGGAGCCTGCAGCCATGACCGGCCAGGTCGGCGCCGCCACCGGCCCCTTGCACTGGGCCCTGGCCGCCCAGCGCCTTCGCCACGATGCGCGCCCGCCCAACTCCATCCTCAGCTGGGTGCTGGATGAAGGCGAGGAAGTGGCCGCCGTGGCGCTGGAACGCACCATTCGCACCCTCCGTACCGGGCCCACGGGCAAAGCACACCCTCTCAACAGCGGCAACGGCGCGGCAACGCAGACCTACTCGGCCCGTTTTCTGCAAAGCAAGGAGTCCTGAACACCATGGGCACGCACATCTTCAGCGGCGGCGATGGCGCCATCACCCAGACCGCCAACGCCTGGACCTTCGACCCGGCCACCCCGGTCCACCTCAAGCCCAAGGGCGACCCCGGCGTGGCCTGGCACTCCAACAACAGCCGCGCCATCAAGGTCCCGCTGGGCACCGTCAAGGAATACGGCACCGACATGGCCAACCGCTACGGCGCCATGGATACCGGCAAGCACGATCCCGTCAGTGTCATCGTGGGCCTGTTCACCAAGGTCAAGGACCACGTCAACCAGCACGTCACCTATGTCAAGTCCGTCGTCCATGAAGCGGGCGAAATGGTGGTCAACGGCGTCACCACGCTGACCAATGCCATCCTGATCAAACTGGCGCCTGAAACCGCCAAGATGATCGAGAACGGCAAAAACGTGCTGACCGGCATGGAATTGCGGCATTTCAGCGCGGCCGGTCAGGCCCAGGCCGAGGAATTGCTGGCAATGCTCAAGGACCCAGAAACCTACATGGGCCTGGCCGTCTCCATCGGAGCCACTGCCGTGCAAGGCGTCCCTGTCCTGGGTCAGGCCGTAGGGGGCGCCGTCATGGTGGACCGCGCCGTGGGCACCGGCCAGGCGGCAATACAAGCGGCCGAGGAAATCCGCAACATCACGGCCAACTGGGGCACGGAGATGACACCTGCCCAAATGGAACATGCCCGCATGCAACTGGCGCTGTGGCTCATGGGCAGCGGCATGGCCTTGCTGTTGGCACTGGCAGGTAAATTCAAGCGCAAAACCAAAAGCCAGGGCAACAGCGATCAGCACCCCACCACCGAACACAGCGACACCAAGAAGCCCGATGGCAAGGGCCCCTGCTCGCAGTGCGCCACGCGTTTTCCCGTGATTCTTTCCACCGGGCAGAAGCACCTGGACGAAACCGATTTCACCCTCGCAGGCCCCATACCCATCGTCTGGCGGCGCCGCTACATCTCGGGCCTTGCCGAAGAAAGTCCCTGGGGCCGGGGCTGGAGCCATGAATTCACGCAGGAACTGCGCCTGTCGGCCGATGGCTGCGTACTGGCAGACGACACAGGCCTGTACGTCACATTGCCCTCCCTGGCCGTGGGAGCCGAGCATTTCGACATCTATGAAAAGTTCACGCTCAGCCACCCCGAACCCGACCTCTGGGCCATCACCTACAAGGAAGGCCTGTCCCGCCTCTTCCGCCGCGAAGCACCCGAGCAATGGCGCCTGCCGCTGGCCGCGCTCCAGGACCGCGACGGCAACACCGTGCAATTGCATTGGAAATACGCCCTGGGCTCGGACGAACCCGCCACAACGCAGACCTGGAGTGCACGCTACGCCGCAGGCCAGGGTGCTGCCCCCGCCACACAGGGCAAGCCACACGCACCCTTTGCCCGCCCCCTGCTCGCCGGCCTGAGCGACACCGCAGGCCGCCGCCTGCACCTGCACTGGAGCGCGCCAGGCACACTGCCGCTGGACGCCTTTGCCGGCGCCCGCCTGACTGCCGTGGTCCTGCATGCCCCGGAGCACGCCCCGCAGACCCTGGCCCAGTACGCCTACGACGCCCAGGGCCAGCTCATCTCCACGCACCACGGCAGCCAGCCCTACCGCCAATACGCCTGGCGCTCCGGCGTGCTGGTGGGCTACCGCAAATCCAGCGGGCATCGCTACTTCGCCCAGTACGACATCGAAGGACCCCAGGGCCGCGTGCTGCGCTCCTGGTGCGCCGACACGCCGGTGCCCGGCCAGGACGACGACCGCTTCACCTACCTGCCCCATGAGCGTGTAACGCGCCACACCGACGGCCTGGGCCGCACCACCGCCTACCACTGGGATGCGCGCTTCAACATCATCGCCACCGTCATCGCGGAAGGCACGCCCGAACAGATCATCGAGCAGACCCCCACCGATGCCACCGGCGCCTCCACAGGCCGCATAGACCCCCTGGGCCGCCGCACCACCCTGCGCCGCGATGCACGCGGCAACCTGGTCCAGATCATCGACGCCATGGGCCATGCCACCACACTGGAATACAACCCGCTGGACCTGGTCACCACGCTGCGCGACGCCCTCGGCCACGAATGGCAACAGGAATACGACAGCCGGGGCCACCTTGTGCAGGCCACCGACCCCTTGGGCCGCACCACGCGCTACCGCCATGACGCCCGGGGCCGCACCGTGGAAGTCATTGACGCCAAGGGAGGCTTCAAGCGCCTGGCCTGGGATGAGGCCGACCGCCTTGTGGCCTACACCGACTGCTCGGGCCAGACCACGCGCTTCGCCTACGACGCCCTGGGCCAGCCCGTGCTACGCACCGATGCGCTGGGCCAGCAGACCCGCTACGAATACAACGATGCGGGCCAGCTGATACGTGTCATCGAGCCATCCAGCCCCGCAGGCCCCAGCAGCCAGCCCGCCAGCCCCACCCACCTCTACGTCTGGAACGGCGAAGGCCACCTGCTGGCCTACACCGACCCCATGGGCCAGAGCACCCGCTACACCTACGACGGCATGGGCCGCCCGCTCACCAGGATTGACGCCGCAGGCCGCAGCCTCGCCTACCACTACGACCGCGCCGGCCGCCTTATTGCCCTGGACAACGAGAACCACGCCCGCACCCACTTCCGCTACGACCTGCGCGACCAGCTCACCGACGAAGTCGGCTTCGACGGCCGCTGGCAGCGCTACATCTACAACGCCGCCGGTGAACTGACCCACGTCATCGAGGCCGGCGGCAGCGACGCCGGGCCCGGCAAGGTCACCTGCTTCGAGCGCGATGCCCTGGGCCGTCTGCTGGCCAAGCGCGCCCTGGGCCACACCGGCCCCGTGGAAGAAACCACCTACCGCTACGACGCCCTGGGCCGCCTGACCCAGGCCAGCAACGCCGCCTCCCACCTGGCCTTTGCCTATGACCCCTTGGGCCAGTTGCTCAGCGAGACCCAGACCCTGCAGGCTCTCGGCAATGCCACAGGCCAGGCCCGCCAGAAACTGCAGCGCAGCCTCTCGCACGGCTATGACGAACTGGGCAACCGCATCCACACCCGCATGCCGGATGGCCGCACCCTGCACTGGCTGTTCTATGGCTCGGGCCACCTGCACCAGATCAACATCGCTCCGGCGCAAGGCCCTGACCAGCCTCCGGCCGCGCACCAGGTCATTGCCGACATGGAACGCGACGCCCTGCACCGCGAAGTGCGCCGCAGCCAGGGCGCACTGTCCAGCCGCTACGACTGGGATCCGGCCGGGCGCCTGCTGCGCCACCGCGCAGCGCTGCAAGGCAGCGGCCACGTGATCCGGCCCGGCAACTCCAACGCAACGCTGGAGCGTGGCTACGCCTACGACGCCGCAGGCCAGCTCATCGCCCGTGCCGACTCCCTGCGCGGCCGCCAGGACTTCCGCTACGACCCCACGGGCCGCATCCTAGCCAGCCTGCCCGCACAAGGCAGCCCGCTGGCCCGCGAACTGTT
>NZ_WUMG01000014.1:0-147114 GCF_009827015.1 Delftia sp. CH05
GCGGGGGAATCCGGGGGAGAAAGCTCGTTCAACGCAGAAATCCGTCGTCAACTGTTCTGAAGCGCAGCCCGGCGCATTGCCAGGCGGGTGGCCGCAAGGTCCCAGCCCCCCCATCCGCAGGATTTGAACAGCACCGGCACCTGCGGGCGCAGCCATTGCTCGCGCACCACCTGCTCCAGCGTGGGCAGGGCGGCCACGTCCATGCCCGCCTGCAGCAGATCACCGGCTTCGTGCAGCGCATCTGCGGTATCGACGACGACGCGGCCCGCCTGCGCAAGGCCCAGGCACAGGCGGGGCGCCAGCTCCACCATCTGCGGCGTGAAGGCGCCCACGGCCGAGACGAAGGCATCGGCGCGCGGGGCTGCATGCAGCACCACGGCGCGGGCCGGCGTGCAGGTCACGATCAGCGGGCAATGGCGCGCGGCGGCCTCCAGATCCTGCACGGCACTGGCCTGCAGGCCCATGGCATGCGCCTGGCTGACCAGTGACTGGGCGCTCTCGGCGCTGCGCGATGCCACCTGGACCTCGCGCACGCCCAGGCCTTCTGCAAAGGCCTGCATATGGGCCAGGCCCTGCACGCCGGCGCCCACGATCAGCAGCGGGCCCTGCGGATTGGGAGCCAGCCTTTGCGCGGCCAGCAGCGATACGGCGGCCGTGCGCCGCGCCGTGACCGTGGGGCCGTCCAGGATCAGGCGGCGCTCGCCCGTGGCCACATCGAAGACCACCACATCGCCCTGGATGGTGGCGCGCGGCGTGCCGGCATTGCCGGGCGTGAGGCTGATCAGCTTGGTCATGGCCACCTGCCCATCGGTGGCGGGCATGCAAAACAGGCTGCCTCCTGCGGGCAGTGGCATCACGATGCGCGGCGGCACCTGCACTGCCCGGGGCTGCAGCAGTACAGCCGCGATCTCTTCGGCCAGCTCCTTCCAGGGCAGCAGGGCGGCGGTGGCCTGCGCGTCTAGGGCGGCGGAGGAGTGCGTGCTGGAATGGCTCATGGCCGCGACTGTACACAGTAGGCGCGCGCAGGCCAATGCGCGATGTGTCCGGTGGTGCACCCAGGCCCGCGCGGGCTTGCGCAGGCACTACGATGTCGCCTATGTCACAAAAGCCTTCTTATCCGCGCGAGGAGCCCAGCTGGGACGGTTCGGCGCGGCCCGAAGCTCCCCGCAAGGAATCGGCCCCGCGCTACGAGCAGCAGCGGCGCGGGCCCGCGCCCGAACCGTGGCAGCGCGAGGAGCCTCCCAGCGAACAGGCACCTGCGCCCCGCAGGCCCGGCGAGCCTGCACGCGAGCGGCGCAGGCGCGGCGGATGGGGGCTGGGCCTGGCGGTCGTCGTCGGCCTGTGCATCGTCGCCGCGCTGCTGGCCGGCATGGTGCTGGTGGCGCGCGAGCAGGTACTGCGCAGCCAGGCGCCGCCCGTCACTGCCCCCATGGCGGTGCAGCCCGTGCGCTGATACACGCCGTATCATTGCCGGGACTGCGGACGCTGCGGCCCCGCAGGTTCCGACGTAATATCGCCGCCCGATGCTGCAGGCCGCAGCACAGATCCAGGAGCGAACACCATGAGATGGGAAGGCAACCGCGAGTCGGACAATGTGGAGGACCGCCGTGATGACGGTGGTGGTGGCGGTGGTGGTCCCGTCTTTGGCGGGCGCAGCATCGGCATCGGCACCATCGTCATCGCCCTGGTCGGTGGCTGGGTGCTGGGCATCAATCCGCTGACCATCCTGGGGGCGCTCAGCGGCGGCGCGCCGGTGCAGGTGCAGCAGCCCCAGGGGCCGGCCCACAAGCCGCCGGCCGACGACCAGCTCGCCCGCTTCGTCTCCACCGTGCTGGCCGATACCGAGGATGTGTGGCGCGAGGTGTTCCGCCAGGGCGGAGCCCAATATGCCGATCCCAAGCTCGTGCTGTTCCGCGGCGCCACGCCCACGGCCTGCGGCACGGGCCAGTCCGCCATGGGGCCGTTCTACTGCCCTGCCGACCAGAAGGTCTATATCGACCTGGGCTTCTACGAGACGCTCAAGAACCAGCTGGGCGCGCCCGGCGATTTCGCCCAGGCCTATGTGATTGCCCATGAGGTGGGCCACCACGTGCAGAACCTGCTGGGCATCAGCGCTCAGGTGGACCGTGCGCGGGGCCGCGTCAGCAAGGTCGAATACAACCATCTGTCGGTCAAGCTGGAGCTGCAGGCCGATTGCCTGGCCGGCGTCTGGGCGAACCGCGCGCAAAGCGCACGCCAGATCCTGGAGCAGGGCGATGTGGAGTCGGCCATGAATGCCGCTTCCAAGATCGGCGACGACGCCCTGCAGCGCGCCGGTGGCGGCGCCGTCGTGCCCGACAGCTTCACGCATGGCACCAGTGCCCAGCGCCAGCGCTGGTTCAGCACCGGTCTGCGCACCGGCAGCGTCAAGTCCTGCGACACTTTCTCGGCCGCTTCGCTTTGAAAAATGACCCCCGAGGGGCGCTGTCCCGTCTCGAGGCGGTGTCCCGGCGATGAAAAAATGCCCGCATAGCGGGCCCTCGTACCGGGTTTTTGCGGGTTGCGCTCACGCAACGCCATGCTTGTCCAGGTGCCAATTGGCGTTATTGCAACGCACAAATCGCGCTAGGTGCGACAATAGCGTCCTCAATGACAAGCTCTTTCTCCAATCTCCAACTGGCCGAGTCCCTGGCGCGCGCCGTGGCCGACATGGGCTACGAGTCCATGACGCCCATCCAGGCGCAGGCCATTCCGGTTGTTCTGACCGGCAAGGATGTCATGGGCGCAGCCCAGACCGGCACGGGCAAGACGGCAGCGTTCTCGCTGCCGTTGCTGCAGCGGCTGATGCGCCACGAAAATGCCTCCGCTTCGCCTGCACGGCACCCCGTGCGGGCGTTGGTGCTTTTGCCCACGCGCGAACTGGCGGACCAGGTGGCTCAGCAGATCGCCCAGTACGCCAAGTACACCAAGCTGCGCAGCACCGTGGTGTTCGGCGGCATGGACATGAAACCGCAGACGCTGGAACTGAAAAAGGGCGTCGAGGTGCTGGTGGCCACGCCGGGCCGGCTGCTTGACCATATCGAAGCCAAGAACGTGGTGCTCAACCAGGTCGAGTACGTGGTGCTCGACGAGGCGGACCGCATGCTGGACATCGGCTTCCTGCCCGACCTGCAGCGCATCCTGTCCCATCTGCCCAAGACACGCACCACCTTGCTGTTCAGCGCCACCTTCTCGCCCGAGATCAAGCGCCTGGCCGGCAGCTACCTGCAAGACCCCGTCACCATCGAAGTGGCCCGTCCCAACGAGACGGCGTCCACGGTGGAGCAGCGCTTCTACAGCGTCAGCGACGACGACAAGCGCTATGCGCTGCGTTCGCTGCTCAAGCAGCGCGAGATCCGCCAGGCCTTCGTCTTTTCCAACAGCAAGCTGGGCTGCGCCCGCCTGACGCGTGCCCTGGAGCGTGATGGCCTGCGCGCAACGGCGCTGCACGGCGACAAGAGCCAGGACGAGCGCCTGAAGGCGCTTGAAGCCTTCAAGCGCGGCGAGGTCGATCTGCTGGTGTGTACCGATGTCGCGGCCCGCGGCCTGGACATCAAGGACGTGCCGGCCGTCTTCAACTACGACGTGCCCTTCAACGCCGAAGACTATGTGCACCGCATCGGCCGCACGGGCCGCGCAGGCGCCTCCGGCATTGCCGTGACCCTGGTGACCAGCCACGATGCGCGCCTGGTGGGCGAGATCGAGAAGCTCATCAAGAAGAAGATCAACGTCGAAACCTGCCCCATGGAAGATTTCCGCGGCAGCGCACCGCGTGGTCACCGTTTCGACGAGCTGCCGCGCCAAGGCGCTGGCGGCGGGTACGGTCGTGAACGGGATCGCGGTGGCGAGCGTGGCGATCGCGGTGCCGATGCAGCACGGGGCAGCACGGGCTTCGGCCATCGCGTCTCGCGCATGGCCCAGCGCCCGGCGCATTCCGACCCCTTCTTCGACAAGCCCTATGAGCCTTCGGCCAGCGCCGACGCCAACTGGGAAAGCCAGCGCGCTGCGCCCAAGGCCGGCGGCAACATCAAGCCCAAGCGCAAGCTGGCGGCGCTGTTCAAGGCACCGGTCGCGCCCGCCGCGCCCGTCGCCACCTCCGAGGTCTGAGCGCCGCACACGCGGCCTGCTTCCCGAATAACGCCTGCCTTGCAGGCGTTTTTCATGGGTGCACGGGCTGCTCCCGATCAGCCTGGGGCCTGGGCCTGCGGGCAATCCACCTGGATCAGCTCCCTGTCCACCAGATGGTCGCCGAAGCGCATCATGCTCAGGCAGCCACCCCAGACGCAGCCCGTGTCCAGCGCCACCAGATCGGGCCGGTTGATATGGCCCAGCGTGGACCAGTGGCCAAAGGCAATGGGCACGCCCGCCGTGGCGCGGCCCGGCACATCGAACCAGGGCATGAGTCCTGGCGCCGCCTGCTCTGCCGACTCCGTGCTGTCGAAATCCATGACCCCCTGAGCGCTGCAAAAACGCAGCCGGGTCAGCGCGTTGACGATGACACGCAGCCGTTCCCAGCCCTGCAGATCCGGCGACCAGCGATCGGGCTGGTTGCCGTACATGGCTTGCAGGAAATCCGGCAATTGCGCGCTGCGAAGTACCGTGTGCACCTCGCCTGCAAGGTCCATCACTTCCTGGGCGGTCCACTGCGGCAGCACGCCTGCGTGGACCATCAGCAGCTCATCGCCATGCACCGTGCGGTGGCTGCGCGCCAGCGGCTGCTGTCGCAGCCAGTCCAGCAGCTGGTCACGATCGGGCGCTTGCAGCACCTGGGCCAAGGTGTCGCGGCGGCTGTTGCGGCGCACGCCGTGGGCGGCGGCCAGCAGGTGCAGGTCATGGTTGCCCAGCAGGGCGCGCATGGAGTCGCCGGCGGCCATGCAGGTGCGCAGTACCTTGTCCGATGCCGGGCCGCGATTCACCAGGTCGCCGAGGATGTACAAGGTATCGCGGCTGGCGGAGAAATCCACGCGTTGCAGCAGGCGCTCAAAGGCGTCGTGGCATCCCTGGATATCACCGATACAGTAAAGTGCCATGGTCTTCTTTCTGATATACGAACCATGGATTTTCTGCTGATCGCGTTGCTTACGCTGCTCAATGGGGTGTTTGCAATGTCCGAATTGGCACTGGCCTCCAGCCGCAAGGCTCGGTTGGTGGCACTGGCTGAAACAGGCGACAAGGGAGCGGTGGCGGCACTGGCCTTGCTCGACAACCCCACGCAATTTCTTTCTTCGGTGCAGGTGGGCATCACCTCCATCGGCCTGCTCAACGGTATCCTGGGTGAGGCGGCCTTCAGCGACGGACTGGCCGCATGGCTGCTGGGCCTGGGCGTTCCAGAGCGCGCAGCCAGCATTTCGGCAACGGCAGTCGTCGTGACCGTGATCACCTTCGTCACCATCGTTTTCGGCGAGCTGGTGCCCAAGCGCATCGGCCAGCTCTATCCCGAAACCGTGGCCATCGTGGTCTCGCGGCCCATGACGTGGGTGGCGTCGGCAGCCAAGCCTTTTGTGCGGCTGCTGGCCTTCTCCACCCGCGCCATGCTGACCTTGCTGCGCATCAATGAATCGGCGGCACGCTCCGTGACCGAGGAGGAGATCGCGGCCAGCCTTGCCGAGGGCCGCGATGCCGGCGTCATCGAGGCCAGCGAACACCAGATGGTGCAGAACGTCTTCCATCTCGATGACCGCTCGCTGACGTCGATCATGGTGCCGCGCGGCGATGTGCAATGGCTGGATGCCGACATGACCGTCACCGAGGCATTGCAGGCCTCGGCCGATGACCACGCAAAGGGCGGCCATTCCTGGTATCCGGTGTGCCGCAATTCCCTTGATGACGTGGTCGGCATCATCAGCGTGGCGCGCCTGCTGGCATTGGGTCCCGATGCGGCGGGCTCCACGCTCTACGAGCATGTGCTGCCGGCCTCGTTCCTGCCCGAGACGCTCAGCGCCATGGAACTGCTGGAGCAATTGCGTGCCCGATCCGGGCGCATGGTGTTCGTGGTGGATGAATATGGCGTGGTGCAGGGCATCATGACGCCGCGCGATTTGCTGGAGGCGATTACCGGCGAGTTACAGCCTGTGACCGAAACGGAAGCATGGGCCATGCAGCGTGGGGATGGCTCCTGGTTATTGGACGGGCTGATGCCCATATCGGAGCTGAAGGCGCGCCTCGATATTCGTGACCTGCCCGATGAGCACCGTGGCCGATACAACACCGTTGCCGGCCTTCTCATGGCGGAAAGCGGTCATTTGCCGGTTCTGGGAGAGCGGATCAGCTGCGCGGGCTGGATCTTCGAGGTGATTGATCTCGATGGCAAACGCATTGACAAGGTGCTTGCCATTTCGGAATTATCCGAAGGGTCCTCGCTGCAATAGGCAACTGCGATATTGTGGATTTTGCTTACATGCGTCTTGCCCTGTAGGGCGATTATGTTTTTATAATGAAAGCTCTTAAACAACTTTCAAGGCGCACACCATGAGCTCTTACAAGGAATTGCTGAAGCAGCGACAGGAACTGGAGCAACAGATCCAGGAAGCGCGCAAGCGTGAACTGTCTGACGCCGTGGGCAAGGTTCGCAATTTGATTGCCGAATATGGCCTGACTGCGGATGACGTCTTTCCTTCGGCTCGTGGTCGCGGCAATGCGGGTGCAACGGGCACCAAGGTGGCGCCCAAGTACCGTGATCCCGCCACTGGCCAGACCTGGACCGGACGCGGCAAGCCGCCGAAGTGGATTCAGAATCAGGACCGCGAAAAGTTCGTCATCTGATTTTTCCATCGCGCATGTTGAAAGAGCCCGCCTTGTGCGGGCTTTTTTCATTGGCACGGCCATTTGTCAAAAATTGACTCGGTTGAGAATGACTATCATGCGCTGTGCAAAGCGTGGGCCTGTGCACGGACATTGCGCGGCGGCGATGCCAGGGGCGATTTCTGGCGGTAACGCAAAATGCACGGTGCCAGTGATGCACCTTGCGGCAGTTTGGAGCATGCGAGGTGGGTGTTTCCGGGTCTTGGCGTCTCAACGCATGGCGGATGCATGCGTGTTTCAGACAAATCCGATGATTTTTTGATTTTCTTCAGTGGTGGCCGACTTGAATATCCAGGCACCAGCCACCATGGGCGAAGGCAGGGGCACAATACGCGCATGAACAAGCAGGTGTTGATTGCCGGCGGCGGCATTGGTGGCTTGGCCGCCGCCATCGGTGCGTCGCGGGCGGGTTGGGAAGTGCGTCTTTTCGAGCAGGCGCCCGCGCTCAGTGAAGTGGGCGCCGGAATCCAGATCGGTCCGAATGTCGTGCGGCGGCTTCAGGCCTGGGGCCTGCAAAAACCGCTGCAACAGGTGGTGGCGCTGCCGGGCAGCCTGCGCGTGCGCAGCGCAGTCACCGGGCAGGAATTGGCGCACATGCCCTTGGGCAGCGAGTCCGTGCAACGCTATGGCGCAGCCTACGCCACCATCCACCGGGCCGATCTGCAGCAATTGCTGCGGGAAGCCGCTCAGACTTATCCGGGCATGCACCTGAACCTGGGCCAGCCCATCGAGAGCTTTTCCGAGACTGACGGCGTGGTCACCGTGCGAACCCAGGCCGGCAAGCTGATCGAAGGCGATGCCCTGGTTGCCGCCGACGGCGTGCGCAGCGTCCTGCGCCAGCAGCTGCTGGGCGACGGCCCGCCGCGTGTCACCGGGCACCTGGCCTACCGCGCCCTGGTGCACCAGGCCCAGTTGCCCAAGCGGCTGCGGGCCACTGATGTCACGGCCTGGCTGGGCTCGCGCATGCATGCCATCCAGTACCCCGTGCGCCGGGGCGAGCTGCAGAACCTGGTGGTCATCGTCCAGGGCCCGGCGCCCGAGGACCTGGCGAACTGGGACCACGCGGGCAATCTCGATGATCTGGTGCGGGTGCTGCAGGGCAGCTGCCCGCACCTGCTGGACCTGGTCCAGCATGTGCCTGCCGCTGGCGGTGACTGGCGGCTGTGGCCGGTGGGGGACCGCCCGCCTGTGCAATCGGCCGCGCAGATGGCGCGCGGCGTGGTGGCGCTGCTGGGCGATGCCGCCCACCCCATGCGCCCCTATCTGGCCCAGGGCGCCGGCATGGCGATTGAAGATGCAGCGGAGCTGCAGCGCGCCCTGTCCATGCATGACCTGGATGTGAACATGCGCCTGCGCCGCTACGCGCTCAATCGCTGGCAGCGCAATGCGCGCGTGCAGGCGCGTTCGCAGCGCAACGGCCGCATCTTCCATGCCACGGGTCCGGTGCGCTGGGGGCGTGACCTGTCGCTGCGCCTGCTGGGCTCCAGGCTGATGGATCTGCCCTGGCTGTACCGTGGCGATGGCTCGGCCGCCAACGCCTTGTAGAGGCACAGACTCCGGCCGCTAGGCGGCGGATGCCTGGCGCAGCAGCGGCGAGGAGGGCAGGAAACGGAACGCGGTCGACGCGCCCACCAGCGTGGCTGCAATCGAGATCATCACGGCCTTGTAGGGCTCCACGCCCCAGGCCTCGGCCCAGGCCGCCACCCAGCCCGTGAACCATTGCACCAGGGCCACGCCCAGGAACATGGCCATGGTGAACAGCGACAGCGCGCGGCCGGTCATCTCTGGGGGGTAGGAAGCGCGCACATCGGCGTACTGCAGCACCGAATAGCCCGACAGCAGGCCCATGGCGAAGATCAGCGCCACATTGGTCCAGCCATGGTGCAAAAAGGCCATGAGCATGAACAGGCTGCCCATGAGCAGCGAGTAATTGGTGAGCCAACGCCGGCGCCGCCCTGGGCCGGGGTCCATGCGCCCGAAAATCGCGGGGCTGAACAGCGAGATCATCGATACGACCAGCGCCACATTGCCGCTTTCCACCAGCGAAAAGCCATAGCGATGGATGAGCAGCGGCCCCAGCCAAAGGCCGCGCAGCGCCAGAAACGATGCATAGCAGGCCATGGCCAGCAGGACGATACCCAGGGTGTGCGGCAGCGTGAACAGCTCGGCCATGCGGCGTGCCGCCACTCCCCAGCTTTCCCGTGCGGCGGTCTGTGCTCCGCGGCGGGCGGGCTCGTGCACGCGCCACCAGATCAGCAGCCAGGACAGGGCCGACATCACGGCCAGCAGCGCAAAGCCCGAGCGCCAGCCGAAATGCTGGACCAGCCAGGCCAGCGGCGTGCCTGTGAACAGCAGCCCCAAGCCGCCCACGCCCATGCCCACGCCCGACAGAAAGGCGAAGCGGTCCATGGGAAAGTGGCGCGAGATGAACATGGTGCAGGCCAGGAAGGCCGGCGAGCAGCCCACGCCGATCAGCAACTGGCCCACCATCAGCCAGCCGTAATTGGGTGCGGCGGCGGACAGTGCCGATCCCGCGATCGCCAGCGGAAACGACAGCAGCACCGTGCGGCGCAGGCCGTAGAGATCCATGCCGATGCCCATGAGCAGCTGGGCCACGCCGAAGGACAGTCCGAACAGGCCCGCAAAGGCCCCCAGCGACTGGGCCGTAAGCCCGAAATCCTGCTGCAGGCCGGTCGCCATGACCGAGGTCGTGGTGCGAAAGGCCTGGCTCAGCGCAAAGGCCGAGAGCAGGGCCAGCAGCATGGCCCACAGCAGCTGGCTGCGTGGCGGCGGTGCTGCGGTGGAGGTCTGCGAAGCCTCTGTGTGTGTGTTGTTGTGTGGGGGCTGTTGCGGCGCTGCGGACACGGTATTTCTCCTGGCGCCGCAGCTTACCCGTTTGCGCGCATGCGCGCTGTCGCCACCGCAGCGGTCTGCCGTCGGTGGCGCCCGCCAGTTCTTACAGCGCGGTGCGCAGCGCCCAGATTTCGGGGAACAGCACCACGTCCAGCATCTTGCGCAGGTAGCTGACGCCGCCGGTGCCGCCCGTGCCGCGCTTGAAGCCGATGACGCGCTCCACAGTCGTCAGATGGCGGAAGCGCCACAGGCGGAAGGCGTCCTCGATGTCGGCCAGCTTTTCGCCGAGCTGGTACAGGTCCCAGTGCTGGTGGGGATCGCGGTAGACCGTGATCCAGGCCTGCTTGACGCCTTCGCTGGCCTCGTAGGGCTGGGTCCAGTCGCGCTCCAGCCGGTCGGCGGGCACCTCGATGCCCTCGCGCGCCAGCAGTTGCAGGGACACGTCGTAGAGCGAGGGCGAGCGCCATGCCGCCTCCACCTGGGCCAGCAGATCGGGCCGGTGGGCATGGGGCTGGAGCATGGCGGCATTCTTGTTGCCCAGGGAGAACTCGATGCAGCGGTACTGGTAGCTCTGGAAGCCGCTGGAGTTGGCCAGGTAGGGACGCATGGCCGTGTACTCGGGCGGCGTCATGGTGGACAGCACGGTCCAGGCGCTGACCAGTTGCTCCATGATGCGGCTCACGCGGGCCAGCATCTTGAAGGCGTCGGCGCGCGTGCCGCCTGCGATGGCGGCCGTGGCGGCTCGGACCTCATGCAGCATCAGCTTCATCCACAGCTCGCTGGTCTGGTGCTGGATGATGAACAGCATCTCGTCATGCGCGGGCGACAGCGGGTGCTGTGCCGTGAGGATCTGGTCCAGGTGCAGGTAGTCGCCATAGCTCATGGACTGGCTGAAGTCCAGCTGGGCGCGCTCCTCTTTGACGATGGATTCGGTGCGGCCGGGGCTGTTCATGGGACAGCCGGAGTGTTCGGTGGTCATGTGGGAGTCTCGCAAGTCTCGATGCGGAAAATGCAGGGCGCAGCGTAACCGAATCCCGCGCAGCAATCCTGCGGCTTGCAAGAAGCGGGATGCGCGCCCGCGCCGGGCTGCGTAGAGTAGGGCATCCGATGATCCTGAAAGACATGCCGTGTCCCACCAAGCCATGAATCAAGCCAGCGATGCCCCTGCCAACCCCGCTGCCCTGGTGGCCCGATGCTGCCGCTGGCTGGAGACCGAGGAGCCGCCCCCCGCCCTGGGCGCGCTGGCAGAACGCTCGGGGCTGAGCCCCTGGCAGCTGCACCGATTGTTCAAGCAGGCCACGGGCCTCACGCCCAAGGCCTATGCCAAGGCGCACCGCGCGCGTGCGCTGCGCCAGGCGCTGCAGCCAGGCCAGAGCGACTCGGTCACCGATGCCGCCTACCTCAGCGGCTATGCGGCCAGCAGCAGTTTCTACCGCGACGCAGGCGCCATGCTGGGCATGGCGCCCGGTGACTACCGGCGCGGCGGCATGCGCCAGACCATCCGCTTTGCGGTGGCCGAATGCACGCTGGGCAGCATCCTGGTGGCCAGCACCGATCGCGGCGTGTGCTGCGTGCTGCTGGGCGACGATGCCGAGGCCCTGGTCCAGGACCTGCAGCAGCGCTTTCCGCTGGCCGAACTGGTGGGCGGCGATGCCGGATTCGAGCACACCGTGGCCCAGGTCGTGGCCCTGGTCGAGCAGCCGCGCCGGGGCCTGGCACTGCCGCTGGATGTGCAGGGCACGGCCTTCCAGCAGCGCGTATGGCAGGCGCTGTGCGCCATTCCCGCCGGGCAGACGCTGAGCTATTCGGAACTGGCCCTGCGCCTGGGCATGCCCACGGGTGCCCGGGCCGTGGCCAGCGCCGTCGCGGCCAACCCCATTGCCGTGGCCGTGCCCTGCCACCGCGTGGTGCGCAACGACGGCAGCATCTCCGGCTACCGCTGGGGCGTGGAGCGCAAGCGCGCCCTGCTGCTGCGCGAGGCGCGCCAGGCGCAGGAGGCGTCTGGCAAGGACGCTGGGCACGCACCGCTGCGCCAGGCAGGAAGCGCATGAGCGGGCAAGGACAAGGGCCAGGGCAAGGGCGTGGCACCGGCCAGACCTACCAGGCGCAGCAGCAACTGACGCTGCCGGCCGGCTACCGCATGACCGAGTTCTGGGGCTTTCACCGGCGCGATGCCCAGCGCCTGTCCGAATGCGATCTGCAGGATGGCGGCACCATCCGCATGCACAAGGGCCTGATGTGGAAAGGCCTTCCCACGCTGCTCACCCTGGAGCTGACGCAGCAGTGCGAAGAGGCGGCCGTGGTCCAGGCCCGATGGCACCTGCCCGCCGATGCGGGCGCAATCACCGGCATGGACGATGTGCTGGCCGCCATGCTGCGGCGCATGTTCGGACTGTCCCAGGATGTGGGGGAGTTCGAGCGCCGCTTTGGCCGCCATGAGCGGCTGGGACCGCTGCTGGCGCGCCAGCGGGGCCTGCATGTGCCCGCGGCCTGCACGCCCTGGGAGGCGCTGAGCTGGGCCGTCATCGGGCAGCAGATCAGCGTGGCGGCAGCCGTGTCGCTGCGCCGCCGCCTGATCGCTGCAGCCGGCCAGCCGGTGGCGCTGCACGATGGCCATGCCGACGCGCCGCAGCAGCTGTGGTGCATGCCGGAGGCCGCGCAGGTGGCGCAGCTGAGCGAGGACGACTTGCGCGCGGCCGGCTTTTCCCGAAGCAAGACCCATACGCTGCGCCTGCTGGCGCATGCCGTGCAGGCGGGCGAACTGCCGCTGGACGATTGGGCCGCCATGCCCGAGCTGCCCGCCAGCGAGATCAGCCGGCGGCTGCTGGCCCTCAAGGGCGTCGGCCCGTGGACCGTGAACTACATGCTGCTGCGCGGCTATGGCCACCTGGACGGCCCGTTGCACGGCGATGTGGCCGTGCGCCGCGCCCTGGCGCGGCTGCTGGAGACGGAATCCGTGGACGCCGCGCAGACCGAGTTGTGGCTGCGGGACTTCGCGCCCTGGCGCGCCCTGGTCGCGGCCCATCTCTGGGCCTCGCTGTCGTCGACGGCGTTCTGAAGGGCTGGCTCCAGGCTTCAGGTCACCGCATTGACGCGGTTGAACTCCGGCTTGCGCCATTCGCCCGATTCCAGCACCTGGCGCAGGTGCTCCACGGCATGCCAGACATCTTCGAATCCCACGTACAGCGGCGTGAAGCCGAAGCGCAGGATGTCCTTGTGCAGGCCCGTGCCGTCGCCCTTGCGGAAGTCGCCGATCACGCCGCGCGCGATCAGCGCCTGCACGATGGCATAGGCGCCGCTGTCCTTGCCGTCCACGCCCAGCCCTTCCTCGCGCGTGAGGCAGACCTGGGAGCCGCGCCGGCCGTGCTCGCGCGGCGTGGCCAGGCCCAGGCCGTGGCCCTGGCAGCGTTCCTCGACCAGGGCGATGAACAGGTCGGTCAGCGCCAGCGACTTGTTGCGCAGCGCGTCCATGCCGCCCAGCGGCTCCACGGCCGTGAACACGTCCAGGCCGCACTGCAGCACGCTCAGGCTGACCATGGGCTGGGTGCCGCACAGGTAGCGCTGTATGCCCTGGGCCGGGTGGTAGTCCGGCACAAACTTGAAAGGCTCGGCATGGCCGAACCAGCCCGACAGCGGCTGCCAGAAGCGGTTGATCAGGCGCGGATGGGCCCAGACAAAGGCCGGCGCACCGGGGCCGCCGTTGAGGTACTTGTAGCTGCAGCCGATGGCGAAGTCGGCATTCGCGCCCTTGAGATCGACAGGCACGGCGCCCGCGCTGTGGCACAGGTCCCAGACGCAGAGAATGCCCTTGCCCTGCGCGGCAGCCGTCACGGCAGCCATGTCGTGCATGGCGCCCGTGCGGTAGTTCACATGGGTGAGCATGCAGATGGCGACCTCGTCGGTCAGCGCACCGGCAATCTCCTCGGGTTCGAGCAGCACCAGCTCCAGGCCGTATTCCTGGCAGACCGACTGGGCGATGTAGAGGTCGGTGGGGAAGTTGCTGCGCTCGCTGATCAGGCGCTTGCGCTGCGGAGCGTCCTCGCGCGCGATGCGGGCCGCAGCCGTCAGCACCTTGTAGAGGTTGATGGAGGCCGTGTCGGTGAACACCAGCTCGCCCGCGCCCACGCCCAGCCAGGGGGCGAACTGGTCGCCCAGGCGCTGGGGCAGGCTGATCCAGCCGGCGTCGTTCCACGAGCGGATCAGGCCCTGGGCCCATTCCTGCTGCACCACCTCGGCCACGCGCGCGGCGGCGGCGCGGGGGCTGGCGCCCAGCGAATTGCCGTCAAGGTAGATCACGCCTTCGGGCAGCGTGAATTGGTCGCGCAGGGCGCGCAGCGGGTCTTGCGCATCGAGGGTGAGGCAGTCTTGCAGGCTCGTCACGGGGTCTCCTTGGGTATGGAAAAGGCGAAAGGCGAAAGGTGCGGCCCGGGAATCAGGCCAGGGCACGCAGCACGGCGCGCACGGGCGAGGCATCGGCCTCGACCAGCTTGAGCGGCAGGGCGATGAGCTCGTAGTCGCCCTCGGGCACCTCGTCCAGCACCAGGTTCTCCAGCACGCGCAGGCCGCGCCGGCGGATCACCTGGTGGCTGTCCAGGCTCTTGCTGCTGGCCGGGTCGATGCTGGCCGTGTCTATGCCGATGAGCTTCACGCCCAGGTCGGCCAGACGCTCGACCGTGGCCGGTGCATAGGCTGCCAGTTCCTGGTCCCAGGTGGTGGGGGCGCGCTCGTAGGTGCGCACCAGCACGCGTGCCGGAAGATGCTCCACGGCGTGGGCGATGTGCTCCCATTCGACCAGCGGTCCCTTGCCGATGGCGTGGATCACGCGGCAGGGGCCGAGGAAGGCGTCGAGATCCACGTTGCCGATGGATGCCCCGTCGGCGTCATAGTGCAGCGGTGCATCGGCATGCGCTCCCACATGGGGCGACAGCGTGATGGCGCTGACATTGACCGGGCAGCCCGGCCCGATGGTGGCGCACCATTGCTGGCTGTAGGCCGTGTCGCCGGGAAAGACGGGGCTGGCGGCCTGCACGGCCGGGGAGATGTCCCAGAGTCTGCGGGTCATGGTTTCACTCCTTCGGGGCGGTTCGGGCGGCCTGTGCGCGCGGCCGGTACCACAGCGCATACACCAGGGCCAGCAGGCCCAGGAAGGGCAGGCCCGTGAGCAGCGTCATGTGGAAGACCTCGGTGAAATAGGTGGTGACGATCACGCCCAGCATCAGCGCGGCGCCGGCCAGCGTGAACAGCGGATAGCCCCACATGCGGAACTGCAGGCGCTGGCCCGGATGCTCGCGCGACCAGCGCGCGCGGAAAAACAGATGGGTCACGAAGATCATGAACCAGGTGAACATGGCGCCGAACATGGACACGGACATCATCCACAGCAGCGAGCCTTCGGGCTTCCACAGGTTCACGGCCACGGCCACGGCAATGCCCAGGCAGGAGATGGCAATCGCCGCCACGGGCACGCCGCGGCTGTTCAGCCGCCCGAACACCGAGGGCGCATAGCCACCGCGCGACAGGCTGAACATCATGCGCGAGGTCACATACAGCTGGCTGTTCATGGCCGACAGCGCGGCCACCAGCACCACGAAGTTGATGATGCTGGCAGCGCCCGGGATGCCGATGATCTCCATCACCTTCACGAAGGGGCTCTTGTCCGTGCCGGCCTGCTGCCAGGGCACGATGGCCAGCATCAGCGCCAGCGTCAGCAGGTAGAAGATCACCAGGCGCGCCATGGTGGTGCGAAAGGCCCGGGTGATGGCGCGCTTGGGGTCCTCGGCCTCGCCGGCCGCCACGGCCACGGCCTCCAGGCTCAGGTAGCTGAAGATGGCGATGATCACGGCCACCCAGGTGCCCCACAGGCCCTTGGGGAAGAAGCCGCCATCGGCCGTGTAGTTGAAAAAGCCGATGCCCTGGGGCTGCGAGCCGAACACCACCCAGGCGCCGATCAGGATGAAGGCCACGATGGCGATGATCTTGACCATGGAAAAGCCGTACTCCACCTGGCCGAAGGCCTTGACGCTGCTGGCGTTGACGGCCACCAGCGCGCCCGAGAACACCACCACCCAGATCCAGCGCGGCACGTCGGGGAACCAGTAGCCCATGTAGATGCCTATGGCCGTCACCTCCATGCCCACGGCTAGCACCACGGCGGCCCAGTAGGCATAGCGGACCATGAAGCCGGCCATCGGGCTGATGTAGTGCTCGGCATAGGCGCCGAACGAGCCCGAGGTCGGATGGGCCACCGTCATCTCAGCCAGGCAGCCCATGAGCAGCAGCGAGATCAGCGCGCCGATGGCGTAGCTGACCAGCACGCTGGGGCCGGCGAATCCGATGGCGAAGGCGCTGCCCATGAAAAGGCCGGTGCCTATGGCGCCTCCGATGGCGATCATCACCATCTGGGCGGCGGACAGCTGCTGGCGCAGGCCGGTTTCTCGTTGCTGAATGTCTTGGAAGGCGGCCATGGTGCGCGGCGGTTGGGGGCTGAAAGCGGAAGGCGTAAGTATCTGCGCTTTCACCGCCGGCCCCGGGCTGGCCGCTGCAAAACCATGGGAGGGTCCGGCCCAGATGCGGTCGGCTCAGGTGTGGCCGGCTCAGGTGCGGCCGACCCAGGTACCGGCTCAGGCGCCGCGTGCGTAGCAGCCCGGTGTCAGCGCATGGTGGGCCTTGAAGGCGCGCTGCAGGTGCGCCTGGTCGGCAAAGCCCATGGCATAGGCGGCCTCGGACAGCGCTGCGCCCGTGGCCAGCAGGCGGCGCGCGCCGTTGATGCGCAAGTTCAGGCGGTAGCTGCCAGGCGTCATGCCCGTGGCCGCCTTGAAGCGGCGGATGAAGCGCGTGGCGCTCATGCCGCATTCCTGGGCCAGAGACTGCACGGTCAGGCCCGCATCGGGCCCCGCATGCAGGCGCTGCAGTGCGGGGGCCAGGGCCGCCGCATCGCCGGGCAGGGGCAAGGCTGCGGGCTGGGCACAGCGGTCCAGCAGGTGCTCCAGGCCCAGGGCCAGGCGGTCGGCGGCCGCCGTGCCATCGACGGGGCGGCACAGGCCATCCACCAGGCTGGCGATGTCCGCATCCGTGAGCGTGCGCCGGGGAAAGCGCAGCGCGGCCACGCCCAGCCGCGCGTGCAGCCAGTCGGCATCGACAAACAGCATGCGGTAGGACCACGGCGCGCCGGGGTCGGGATTGCAGGCATGCCAGGCGCCGGGCTCGATCAGCACCACGCCGCCCGCTTCCACAGGCTGCGGGCCGTGGGCATGGTGGAACACGGTACGGCCCGCGTCCACGATGCCGATCGAGTACTCGGCATGCATGTGCAGCCGAAAGCAATGCGGCGAGCGCGCACTGTCGCGCAGCTCGGCCCAGGGGGCGGCCGGATGGCGGTGGAAGCGGTGGGGAGAGGTTGAAGTCATGGCGGCCAGCCATCATGCCAGCATGGCCGCCACGCTGGCGACCAGCAGCAGGGCCAGCAGGCGGTGGAACAGGCGCTGGCGGCGTTCGGTGCGCAGCCAGCCCGAAAGCAGCTGCCCCAGCAGCGCCCAGCTGCCGACCCCCACCAGGCAGGCCAGCAGCGAAATGGCGCAAAACTGCAGGAGCGCCCACGGCGCATTCGCGTGGGGCAGCACGAACAGGCCCACGCCGGCCAGCGCCACCAGCCAGGCCTTGGGGTTGAGCGTCTGCACGGCCGTGCCCTGCAACAGCGCTTGCAGCAAGGCCTGCAGCGTGCGCTGCGATCCGGCCTGCTGCTGCGCACCGGCCTGGCCCACAGGCGCGTTGGCCAGCCGCCAGGCCAGCCACAGCAGATAGGTGGCGCACAGCCACTGTGCGGCCGTGGACAGCTGCGGCAGCGTCTGCAGCAGCCACTGTGCGCCCTGGCCCATGACCCAGACCACGGCCGCATAGCTGGCGCTGGCGCCCAGCACATAGGCGGCAGAGACCAGACGCGAGCGGGCTGCGCCGTGGCGCAGGGCCAGCACATTGACGGGGCCTGGCGTGATGGCGCCCACGAGGGTGAAGACGCCCATGGCGAGCAGCGAGGAGGACATGAGATTTCGCGCGGACGCAGGACTGCACAAGGCACGCAGTCTCGTCCCGCACGCCGGCCCTGTATTGAACGCAATTGCGGGGCGCCGGCATGTCCGTCACAGCCTCTAGGGGAGCATGGCGTAGGCCACGATCTCCAGCTTCATGCCCGGCACCACCAGCGCCGAAATCCCCATGCTGGAGCGGTTGGGATAAGGCGCCTCGAAGAACTCGCGGTACACGGCGTCGATGGCCGGCATGTCGGCCACGTCGGTCATGTAGATCAGCACCTGGGTCACATGCGCCAGCGTGCCGCCTGCGGCCTGCAGCGCGTTGAGCAGGTTGGTGAAGGTCAGGCGCGCCTGCTGTTCGATGGGGCCGGTGTCGATGCTGCCGTCGGGCCGCACGGGGCCGTGGGCCGTGAACAGCATCTGGCCGCTGGCCTTGACGGCCCAGGAGAAGGGCTGCTTGAGCGGCGGCAGTCCCACGTCGATGATTTGCTTCATGGATTTCCTTGTGTTTTGACTACATGCGAAGGCATGGTGTTCTTGCGCCGGAAACTTGGCGCGGCCCATCGGCGGACGCCGAGCAAGGGCCTAGGCCGGCCGCGCCGCCCCGCAGCGATGGTGTCGTCCCGCGCCCGCGCAGCGAGAGCGGGGGAAGCGGCAAAGCCGCTCAGGGGTCACAGTTTCGTTCTCACGGACCAGATTTCGGGGAACAGCACCACGTCCAGCATCTTGCGCAAATAGCTGACGCCGCCCGTGCCACCCGTGCCGCGCTTGAAGCCGATGACGCGCTCCACCGTGGTCACATGGCGAAAGCGCCACAGGCGGAAGGCGTCCTCGATGTCAGCCAACTTTTCGCCGAGCTGGTACAGGTCCCAGTGCGACTGCGGGTCGCGGTAGACCTGCGCCCAGGCGGCCTCGACCTCGGGGCTGGCCGTGTAGGGCTGGGTCCAGTCGCGTTCCAGGTGCCCGGCAGGAATGGCCAGGCCCTGGCGTGCCAGCAGGCGCAGGGCCTCGTCATAGAGCGAGGGCGCTCGCCATGCGGCCTCCACCCGCGCCAGCAGGTCCGGGCGGTGGGCATGGGGCTGGAGCATGGCGGCGTTCTTGTTGCCCAGCGCGAACTCGATGCAGCGGTACTGGTAGCTCTGGAAGCCGCTGGAGCTGGCGAGATACGGGCGCATGGCCGTGTACTCGGTAGGCGTCATGGTGGCCAGCACGGACCAGGCGCCCACCAGCTGCTCCATGATGCGGCTCACGCGGGCCAGCATCTTGAAGGCATCGGCATGGCGGTCGGCCGCCACGGCGGCCGTGGCCGCGCCCAGCTCGTGCAGCATCAGCTTCATCCACAGCTCGCTGGTCTGGTGCTGGATGATGAACAGCAGCTCGTCATGCGTGGGCGACAGCAGTTGCTGTGCGCCCAGGATGGCGTCCAGCTGCAGGTAGTCGCCATAGCTCATGGACTGGCTGAAATCCAGCTGCGCCCTTTCCTCGGCGACGATGCGCTCGGTCAGGCCGCCATGGACGGGGCAGCCGCTCATTGCGGCGACTCCAGCACCGTGGCAATGGCGTCGGCCACGTACTGCACGTTGGCGCCGGACAGGCCCGACATGCACATGCGGCCCGAGCGGATCAGGTACACGCCATGCTCGTCGCGCAGGCGGTGGACCTGGGGCTCGGTGATGCCTGTGTAGCTGAACATGCCGCGCTGGGTCAGCAGGAAGCCGAAGTCGCGCCGCTCGCCAAAGCGCTCCTGCAGCGCGCTGTGCAGCTGGGCGCGCATGTCCTTGATGCGCCCGCGCATCTGCGCCAGCTCCTGCGCCCATTGGGCGCTCAGCTCGGGCGATGCCAGCACCTGCTGCACCAGGCGTGCGCCACGGGTGGGTGGCGAGGAATAGTTGCTGCGCACCGTGGCCTTGAGTTGGCCCAGCACATTGCCGGCCGTGGACGCGTCGTTGCAGACCACGCTGAGGCCGCCCACGCGTTCGCCATACAGCGAGAAGTTCTTGGAAAACGAATTGGCCACGAAGGCCTGGGCGCCCGCGTCGGCCAGGGCGCGCACGGACCAGGCGTCTTCATCGAGCCCATCGCCAAAGCCCTGGTAGGCCATGTCCACAAAGGGGATCAGGCCGCGCTCCACGATCACCGGGATCAGTTGCTGCCACTGCTCGCGCGACAGGTCCACGCCCGTGGGGTTGTGGCAGCTGGCATGCAGCAGCACCACGCTGCCCGAGGGCAGTTCGCGTAGCGTCTGCAGCATGGCGTCGAAGCGCAGGCTGCCCGTGGCCGCGTCGTAGTAGGGATAGCTGTGGGTGCGCAGTCCCGCGCCCTGAAAGATGGCCAGGTGGTTGTCCCAGGTGGGATCGCTGAGCCAGACCTCGGCGCCGGGGAAATAGTGCTGGATGAAGTCCGCGCCCAGCTTGAGCGCGCCCGAGCCGCCCAGGGTCTGCACGGTGGCGATGCGCTGCGTGCGCACGGCCTCGTGCTGCGCGCCGAACACCAGGTCCTGCACCAGCTGGCGGTAGGGAGCAATGCCTTCGATGGGCAGGTAGCCGCTGGGGCTTTGCTCGCGGGCCAGGGCATCGCCGGCCTGGCGCACGCAGTCCAGCACGGGCAGGCGGCCGGCCTCGTCGAAATACAGGCCGATGCTCAGGCTGACCTTGTCGGCGCGTGGGTCCTGCTGGAAGGCCTCCATCAGCGACAGGATGGGATCTCCGGGGTAGGGAGGGACGTGGCTGAACATCGAGGCGCGGGCGGTATCGAGGGGGGCAAGAGTCGTCATGTGTCTAAGGCAGAGAGAGAAACGGGAGGCCGGATGTCACCGGGCGGGAACCTGGGCTTGGGTGGATGTTGGGGTCTGGGTTGGGGTCTGAGGGGAGGGCTGGCCGGCCGGCCGGCGATACCAGATGGCGTAGACGGCGGCCAGCAGCAGCAAAAAGGGCAGGCCCGTGAGCACGGTCAGGCGGAACACGTCGGTGAACAGCGTGGACACCAGGGCGGCCAGCATCAGCGCCGCGCCCAGCAGCGTCAGCACCGGAAAGCCCCACATGCGAAAGGCCAGCGGCTTGTTGCCCTGGCGCACCCAGTGGATGCGGAAGAACAGGTGGGTCACGAAAATCATGAACCACGTGAACATGGCGCCGAACATGGCCACGGCCATCATCAGCATGAAGGACTGCTCGGGATTGATGATGTTGAACAGCGTGGCCACGGCAATGCCCAGGCAGGACAGCAGCAGCGCCGGCAGCGGCACGCCGCGCGAGTTCACGCGGCCCAGCACGGCGGGCGCATGGCCGGCGCGCGAGAGGCTGAACATCATGCGGGTGGTGATGTACAGCTGGCTGTTCATGGCCGACAGGGCGGCCACCAGCACCACGAAATTGACCACGCTGGCCGCGCCGGGCAGGCCGATGATCTCCATCACCTTGACGAAGGGGCTGCCCTCCTTGCCGGCGGCCGACCACGGCACGATGGCCAGCATCAGCGCGATCGTGGCCAGGTAGAACACCACCAGGCGCACCATGGTGGAGCGGAAGGCGCTGGTGACGGCGCGCTGCGGGTCCTTGGCCTCGCCGGCGGCCACCGCGATCATCTCGATGCTCAGGTAGCTGAAGATGGCGATGATCACGCCCACCCAGGTCCCCCACAGGCCGTTGGGGAAGAAGCCGCCGTTGTTGACGTAGTTGGCAAAGCCCACGCCGTCCGGACGGGCGCCGAACACCACCCAGGCGCCGACCACGATAAAGGCCGCGATGGCGATGATCTTGATCATGGAGAAGCTGTACTCCACGGCGCCGAAGGCCTTGACGCTCATCATGTTCACGCCGATGAGCGCGCCCGAGAAGATCACCACCCAGGCCCAGCGCGGCACCTCGGGGAACCAGTAGCCCATGTACAGGCCCACGGCCGTCACCTCGGTGCCCACGGCCAGCACCACGCAGGCCCAGTAGGCATAGCGGACCATGAAGCCGGCCATCGGGCTGATGTAGTGCTCGGCATAGGCGCCGAACGAGCCCGAGGTCGGGTGGGCCACCGTCATCTCGGCCAGGCAGCCCATGAGCAGCAGCGAGATCACTGCGCCGATGGCATAGCTGATCAGCACGCTGGGCCCGGCAAAGCCGATGGCAAAGCCGCTGCCCAGGAACAGGCCGGTGCCGACGGCACCGCCGATGGCGATCATGGTCATCTGTCCGGCGGACAGCTGCTGTTTGAGTCCGGCTTCGCGCTGGACGATGTCTTCGAAGGCTGGCATGGGTTGTTGTCTCCGTTGCTGTGGGGGGCTTCGGAGGCGGATGCTATGGACGGCCTTCGCGGGGCGTTTAGTAGTTATCCCTAAATCGACTTGATCTTGGATAAGTTATTCTGTGAAACATGAATTCATAGGTGGTTTATGCCAATCGACATCGACAGAACGGACCGGCTGCTGATCCGCGCCCTGCAGGACAACGCGCGGCTGACCTCGGGGGAGCTGGCGCAGCGTGTGCATTTGTCGCAGTCACCGTCATGGCGGCGCATCAAGCGGCTGGAGGACGAGGGCGTGATCACCGGCTACCACGCCGCACTGAGCCGGCGCGCCATAGGCTTTGGCGTGCTGGCCTTCGTGATGGTGGGCATAGACCACCAGAACGAGGAGTCCTCGCGCCATTTCCAGGAAGCGGTCTGCGCCATTCCCGAGGTCGTGATGTTCCATGGCATCTCGGGGCCGGAGGACTTCCTGCTGGTCGTCGTGGCGCGCGATCTCGACGCCTATTCCGATCTGCTGCTCAGCCGCCTGCACCGGCTGCCCGGCGTGCGCCAGGTGCACACGCATTTCTCGCTGCAGGAATTCAAGGGACAGCTGGCGGGGCTGCCGGTGGAATGACGGCTGGTGGCGCCTGGCAGGCTGCTAGAGCAGGCCGCTGTCCAGCGCCTGCATGCCATGGCGCACGCGCACGCGGTTGCAGGCATCGCTGCCGGCGGCGAACTCGCGGCAGGGCGAGGGGCGCCATTCATAGATGCCGCAATGGGCCTTCTCGCCCACCTTGCCGACCAGGGCCGCGCAGCGGGGACGCGCCCAGTCGGTTCCGCGCATGCGGCAGGTGTGGTCGGTGACTTCCTCGGCCAGCCCGGCTGGCACGCGGCCGCCCTGCGCCTGCGACTCGTGCACGGAAAAGTCCACGCGAAACGATGCGCAGCAGGCGCCGCAGCTCAGGCAGGGATGGGTCATGGCGTGGGGAGGGGAGTGCGCAAAGGCCGTGTCGGCGTCGGCCGCCATTGTGCCGCGCGCCGCCCGCCTGGGCCCGCCAGGGGGCAAAGCCGGGAACGCAAAACCCTGTCCCGCACTCCGATACCATGCGCGGTCCCGCCGCCCGGGTTCGATCAAAATCAAAATGAGAATAAAAATCAATTGATACAACACGCCATGCATTCGATGAACCCCGCGACGGACGCTGCGGCTCCGTCCACGCTGTCCGCGCCTCCCATGTCCTCCTCTGCTGCCGTTGCCGCCGTTGCTGCCACCACGGCCATCACCCTTGATGCCCTGCCCCGCCAGGTATCGGCGCGCGTGGTCGAGCTCCATGCCGCACGCGATGCCAGCGAGCAGGAACTGCTGCTGCGGCTCATGGAGATCGGCTTTCTGCCCGGCGAGCCCGTGCGCATCCTGGCCGCGGGCTTTCCGGGCGACGACCCGCTGGCCGTGCGCGTGGGCCAGACCACGTTCGCTTTGCGCCGCCATGAGGCGGCCCTGGTGCGCGTGGCGCCGGAGGCGGTGGCATGAGCGCGTCGTCCTCTCCCAAACTCATCCAGCCGCTGCAGCCTGCCCAGGGCGGCGGCGGCAGCGGTGATTCCGCACTGCGCCTGGCCTTGCTGGGCAACCCCAACTGCGGCAAGACGGCGCTGTTCAACCTGCTGACCGGCGCACGCCAGAAGGTGGCCAACTACGCGGGCGTGACCGTTGAGCGCAAGGAAGGCTGGCTGAGCACGGCCAGCGGCCGGCGCGTGCGCGTGCTGGACCTGCCGGGCACCTACAGCCTGCACGCCCACAGCGAGGATGAGCGCATCACGCGCGACATCGTCTCGGGTCGCCATGCGCGCGAGGCGCCGCCCGAACTGCTGGTCTGCGTCACCGACGCCACCCATCTGCGCCTGAACCTGCGCCTGGTGCTGGAGGCCCAGCGCCTGGGCCTGCCCATGTTGCTGGTGCTCAACATGAGCGACATGGCCAGGCGCCAGGGCATCGATATCGACCGCGAGGCGCTGTCACGCGCCCTGGGCATGCCTGTGCTGTCCACGGTGGGCGTGCGCCAGGACGGCGCGCGCGAACTGCTGCAATGGCTGGACGGCCCCGAAGCCCGCGCCCTGGCGGCGCCGCAGCTGCAGGCCCCGGCCCGCCCGGGCGATGCGCGCGAGCAGGTGCTGGCCCTGCACCAGCAGGTGGCCCGCATCATGGCCGACTGCGTCAAGGAGCCCGTGGTGGACACCCGGCGCGACGACCGCATCGACGCCGTGGTGCTGCACCCGCTGTGGGGCATGCTGCTGCTGGCGGCCACGCTGTTCCTGATGTTCCAGGCCGTGTTCAGCTGGGCGCAGCCGCTGATGGATGGCATCGAGGGCGGCGTTTCGGCCGTCTCGGCTCTGGTCAACGAGCACATGCCCGAAGGCGCGCTGCGCAGCCTGCTGGCCGATGGCGTGATCGCCGGCACGGGCGCCGTGCTGGTCTTCCTGCCGCAGATCCTGATCCTGTTCCTGTTCATCCTTGCACTCGAGGATTCGGGCTACCTGCCGCGTGCCGCCTTTTTGCTGGACCGCATCATGGGCAAGGTCGGCCTGTCGGGCCGCTCCTTCATTCCGCTGCTGTCCAGCTTCGCCTGCGCCGTGCCCGGCATCATGGCCACGCGCTCCATCACCAGCTGGCGCGACCGCCTGGTGACCATCATGATCGCGCCGCTGATGACCTGCTCGGCGCGCCTGCCGGTCTATGCGCTGCTGATCAGCGCCTTCATTCCCGAGCGCACGGTGGGCGGCATCTTCAACCTGCAGGGCCTGGTGCTGTTCGCGCTGTACGTGGCCGGCATCGCCAGCGCCATGGCCGTGGCCGGCGTGGCCAAGCTGGTGGGCCGCAGCGCCGGCCCCACGCCGCTGCTGATGGAGCTGCCCTCCTACCGCTGGCCCAGCCCGCGCAGCCTGGCCCTGGGCCTGTACGAGCGCGCCATGATCTTCCTGCGCCGCGTCGGCGGCATCATCCTGACCGTGAGCATCGTGCTGTGGTTCCTGGCCAGCTACCCGGCGCCGCCCGATGGCGTCACCGAAGCGGCCATCCGCTACAGCTTTGCAGGCCGCATCGGCGGCTGGCTGGAGGTGGTGCTGGCGCCGATCGGCTTCAACTGGCAGATCGCCATCGCCCTGGTGCCCGGCATGGCCGCGCGCGAAGTGGCCGTCAGTGCCATGGGCACGGTCTATGCACTGTCCGCTGCCAGCGACGAGGCCATGGCCGAGCAGCTGGGGCCGCTGATCGCCCATACCTGGTCCCTGGCCACGGCGCTGTCGCTGCTGGCCTGGTTCGTGTTCGCGCCCCAGTGCATTTCCACGCTGGCGGCCGTGCGGCGCGAGACCAATGGCTGGCGCTATCCGCTGCTGATGACGGGCTACCTGTTCGCGCTGGCCTACCTGGCCAGCTTCATCACCTACCGCGTGGCCCTCGCGCTGGGAGCGGGCTGAGGAGGGCCTTGAGCATGTGGCAAAACATCATCGTGGGCGTGATCGTGGTGGTGGCGGCCGTGTCCCTGGTCTGGCGCTACCTGCCGGCAAGTTGGCGGCTGAAGGCCGGTCAGCTGCATCCGTCGCTGGCGCCCAAGGACGGGGGAGGCTGTGGCGGCTGCAGCGCCTGCGGCGGAGACAGCTGCGCACCGGACAGGCGCCAGCCATAGCGCCAGATCGGTCGCCAGGCCGGTCGCCGGGCCGCCGGCCGGTTGCACGCTCAGGCAGCGGCCAGCCAGATGCGGGCGCCGTCATCCAGCGCAGGCAGGCCATGCGCCAGGCGCGCAGCGTTGCAGCGGTCCGTGCCCATCTCGAATTCCCGGCAGGTCGATGAGCGCTGCTCGTAGATGCTGCATGCCACCTGTTCGCCGCAGCGGCCCGTGAGGGCCGTGCAGCGCACGGGGCGGCGCTCGGTGCCGTTCATGCGCCAGCGGTTGCCGTGGACCTCATGGGCCAGTTCATCGGGAACGGTGCCGCCCATGGAGCGCAGCTCGTAGACGGAAAATTCGACACGGAAGTGTTCGCAGCAGACGCCGCAGTTCAGGCAGGGATGCAGGGCTTCGGACATGGAAGTTCTTCTTCGGGAGACAGCAGGGCACGCACAGGCTTGCCGCGCCCGGTGCCCGGGGCGGCGCATAAGGCTGGGAAGAGGGGGTGCGGCCCTAGGTATGGCCCTGGAGGAACTTCAGATAGAAGGTGTGGATGCGCACGAACAGCGCACGCACCCGGGCCGCGAAATGCCGGCGCGGCCCGAAGAACGAGGGCACGCGCGTATGGCGTGCAATGTGCGGATGGCGCAATGCGCAGCCGCCCAACGGAAACACCGCCTGGGGGCGCTTGGCCTGCAGGCGGTGTCTGGAGTGTTCGTGGCTCAGGTGCATGGGTGTGAGGGAATGCGCCTGGGCCAAAGGAGTGGGCGTGATCAGCCCGGCTGGCGGCCCAGCAGCAGGTACTCCATCAGTGCCTTTTGCACGTGCATCCGGTTCTCTGCCTCATCCCAGACCACGGACTGCGGCCCGTCGATGACCTCGGCCTGCACTTCCTCGCCACGGTGGGCGGGCAGGCAGTGCATGAACAGGGCGTCGGCACGCGCGGCGGCCATCATCTCGGCATCCACGCACCAGTCGGCGAAGGCCTTCTTGCGGGCCTCGTTCTCGGCCTCGTAGCCCATGCTGGTCCACACGTCGGTGGTCACCAGGTCGGCGCCCTTGCAGGCATCCAGCGGGTCCTTGAAGACCTTGTAGCAGCCCTCGCGCGGCGCCTTGCCGCCAAAGGCCAGCTTCTCGTCCACTTCGTAGCCGCCCGGCGTGCTGACGTGGACGGTGAAGCCCAGCAGGTCGGCAGCCTGCAGCCAGGTGTTGGCCATGTTGTTGCCGTCGCCGACCCAGGCGACAGTCTTGCCCTGGATCGAGCCGCGGTGCTCGATGAAGGTGAAGATGTCGGCCAGGATCTGGCAGGGGTGGAACTCGTTGGTCAGGCCGTTGATGACGGGCACGCGCGAGTACTCGGCAAAGCGCACGATCTTGTCCTGGCCGTAGGTGCGGATCATCACCAGGTCGGTCATGCGGCTGATGACGCGCGCGCTGTCCTCGATGGGCTCGGCGCGGCCCAGCTGGCTGTCGCCCGTGGTCAGGTGGACCACCGAGCCGCCGAGCTGGTACATGCCGGCCTCGAAGCTCACGCGGGTGCGCGTGCTGGCCTTCTCGAAGATCATGGCCAGCGTGCGGTCGCTGAGCGTGTGGTGCTTTTCGTAGTTCTTGAACTTCTTCTTGATCAGGGCCGCGCGCTCGAGCACATAGGCGTACTCGTCGGCCGTGAAGTCGGAAAACTGCAGATAGTGCTTGATGGCAGTCATAGGCAGGTCCTCATTCGGACAGGAATTGCACGATCAGGGGCTTGAGCTTGGCGACCACTTCGTCGGCCTCGGCCTCGGTCATGATCAGCGGCGGCACCAGGCGCACCACGGTGTCGGCGGTCACGCTGAACAGCAGGCCGGCTTCGGCGCCACGGCCCAGCAGGGCGCCGCAGGGCTTGTTCAGCTCGATGCCGATGATCAGGCCCTGGCCGCGAACATCGACCACGCCCTTGACGTCGGCCAGCTCCTTTTGCAGCGTGGACTTCAGGCGGTCTCCCACCTTGGTGGCATGGGCCAGCAGGCCGTCTTCTTCCATGATGCGGATGGTTTCGATGCCCGCACGCATGGCCAGCGGATTGCCGCCGAAGGTGGAGCCGTGGTTGCCCGGCTGCAGCACGGTGGCCGCCTTGCCATGGGCGACGACGGCGCCGATGGGCACGCCCGAGCCCAGGCCCTTGGCCAGGGTCATCACGTCGGGGACGATGCCGGCCCACTGGTGGGCGAACCACTTGCCCGTGCGGCCCATGCCTGCCTGGACTTCGTCGAACATCATCAGCCAGCCGTTGGCATCGCACAGGGCGCGCACCTGCTGCATGTACTCGATGCGCATGGGGTGCAGGCCGCCTTCGCCCTGGATGGGCTCCATCATCACGGCAACCACGTCGGGGTTGCCGGCCGTGGCCTGCTGCAGCGCCTCGAAGTCATTGACCGGCACGCGCAGGAAGCCGTCGAGCAGCGGGCCGAAGCCGTCGCGCACCTTGGGGTTGCCCGTGGCCGTCATGGTGGCGATGGAGCGGCCGTGGAAGGCATGCTCGTAGACCACGATCACCGGCTTGGCGATGCCCTTGTCCACGCCGTACTTGCGCGCGATCTTGATGGCGGCCTCGTTGGCCTCCAGGCCCGTGCTGCAGAAGAAGACATTGGTCATCTTCGCGCGCTCGGTCAGCAGCTTGGCCAGCGTTTCCTGGCCGGGCACATGGTAGTAGTTGGAGGTGTGGATGAGCTTGGCCACCTGGTCCTGCAGCGCAGGCACCAGCTTGGGGTGGTTGTGGCCCAGCGTGTTCACTGCAATGCCGCCCAGCGCATCGAGGTACTGCTTGCCGTTGACGTCCCACACGCGGCAGCCCTGGCCTCGCTCCAGAGCGATCGGTACGCGGCCATAGGTGTTCATCACGTGGGGCGAGGCAGCCTCGATGAAAGCGGTCATTGCAAAAATCTCCTGAGCTGGAAAGTAAACGGCATCCGGGCGTTGCCGCCGCAGATGCCTGAAAAACAGCGAAGCCCGATTCTAGGGGCCGCGCAATGGCCTACCGTTGCGGTTTGCGCATCACAGCCATGCAATGAACCTACGCCACACTTGGTTAGTGCGCTGCACAACGGTCCAGCTCTTATATAAGAGATAAAATGCCTGCTTGGCCTGCCGGCAGCGATCCTGTCTGCGGGCTCTGGCTTTTTTGAAGGACTTGCGCAAACAGGAAGTGGCAAGGTGCTGGGCCCCTTGGCAAGCCGCCTGTTTTGCTCCTTGTTGCGCAAGTCGTATTTTGGTGCGCATCCTGATGGTCTCTCCCTCCAGCAAAGAACTGTTCATCCAGGGCATCACCCACGAAGGCAAGACTTTCCGGCCCAGCGACTGGGCCGAGCGGCTGGCAGGCGTCATGAGCCAGTTCCGCCCCGGTGGTGCCCAGCGCGGCAGCCACCTGAGCTACTCGCCCTGGTGTGTTCCCACAACGCTCAACGGCGTCAAGTGCGTGGTCGTGCATCGCGACCTGCGCGACTACGAGCCCATGGCCTGGGATTTCTGCCTGAATTTCGCCAAGGACAACAACCTGCAGGTTGCCGAAGCCTGCCTGATACCGGACGAGCCGGCCCGCTGAGGCCGGCTTCTTTTTTTGCGGGGCCGGTTCCCGCCCGATGTGAAGCGCGCCTGGGGTGCGTTTTTTTTCGGCTGCGCTTTGCTGGAGCCGGGCTTTTCCTTCGGTGCGATTGCCGATGGCGGCGCTTTTGTCCAGGCACAAAAAAACCGCCCGAAGGCGGTTTTCTCGTTCGCTGACAGCGCACCCGTTACAAACGGCAGATGGCCGGGGCCATCCGTGCGGTTGCCTAAGTGGATTAGGCGGCGGGGGCTGCCAGGGCCTTGACCTTGGCGGACAGGCGGCTCTTGTCGCGAGCGGCCTTGTTCTTGTGGAAGATGCCCTTGTCGGCGATCGTGTCCAGAACGGATTGGGCTGCGGCAAACAGTTCGGTTGCCTTGGCCTTGTCGCCAGTCAGAACGGCCTTCTCGACCTTCTTGACGGCGGTGCGGTACTTGGAGCGCAGCGAAGTGTTGGCTGCGTTGAGCTTGACGTCCTGGCGGGCGCGCTTGCGGCCGGATGCCAGGCGGGGGTTCTTCTTTACGGGCTTGGATGCCATGATATGTATTCCTAGTGTCTGAGGATGTTGTCGGCGAAGCGTGGGATTATAGCATGCAGTCCCTCCAGGGCCTGTGGGCCCCAGGCCGCGCAATCGGGCCTGTTGCAACGGAGTGCAAGAGCCGTCCGGCCCGCCCGGGCACGCAACTGCGGTGGCCGTGCCAGCGCATACACTCCCCACGGTGTCACTGTTCAAAGCCGCCTCCACCGTTTCCCTGCTGACGCTGGCCTCCCGTATCACCGGGCTGGTGCGCGATCTGCTCATGGCCTCCATGTTCGGAGCCAATGCGCTGACCGATGCGTTCAATGTCGCGTTCAGGATTCCCAATCTCTTTCGGCGCCTGTTCGCCGAAGGCGCCTTCAGCCAGGCCTTTGTGCCGGTGCTGGCCGCCAGCAAGGCCAAGGAGGGGGAGGAGGCCACGCGCAGGCTGATCTCCCATGTGGCCACGCTGCTGTTCTGGGTGCTGCTCGTGACCTGCGTGCTGGGCGTGGTCGGCGCGCCGCTGCTGGTCTGGCTGCTGGCCAGCGGCCTGCGCCAGTCGCCCGAAGGCTATGACGCAGCCGTGCTGATGACGCGCTGGATGTTCCCCTACATCGGCTTCATGTCGCTGGTGGCGCTGTCGTCCGGCGTGCTCAATACCTGGCGGCGCTTTGCCGTCTCGGCCGCCACGCCCGTGCTGCTGAACCTGGCCATGATTGCCGCCGCCTTCTGGGGTGCACCCTGGCTGCAGGCGCGCGGCATAGAGCCCATCTATGCCATGGCCGGCGGTGTGATGCTGGGCGGCGTGCTGCAGCTGGCGGTACAGCTGCCGGCGCTGGCAGGCCTGGGCCTGCTGCCCCGCATCGGGTTTTCTCCAGCCGCCTTGCGCCAGGCTTGGCAAGAGGCCGGCGTGCGCCGCATCCTCAGGCTGATGGCGCCGGCGCTGCTGGGCGTGGGCGTGGCCCAGGTCTCGCTGATGATCAACACCCAGATCGCCTCCTATCTGCAGCCGGGCAGCGTGACCTGGCTGTTCTATGCTGACCGGCTCATGGAGTTTCCGACGGCGCTGCTGGGCGTGGCGCTGGGCGTGGTGCTCACGCCCCAGCTGGCCGCGGCCAAGGCGGCCGACGACTCGGAGCGCTACTCGGCCATGCTGGACTGGGGGCTGCGCCTGGTGGTGCTGTTTTCCGTGCCCTGCGCGGTGGGGCTGCTCACTTTCGCCGAGCCGCTCGTGGCCACGCTGTTCCACCGTGGCGCGCTGCAGGACAGCGATGTGGGCCAGATCGCGCTGGCGCTGGTGGGCTACGGCGCCGGCCTGGTGGGCCTGGTGGCCATCAAGGTGCTGGCGCCCGGCTACTACGCAAGCCAGGACATCCGCACGCCCGTCAAGATCGCCATCGTGGTGCTGATCATCACCCAGCTGCTCAACCTGGTGCTGGTGCCCTTCATGGCGCATACGGGTCTGGCGCTGTCCATCGGCCTGGCGGCCCTGGTCAATGCGGGCTGGCTGCTGTGGGGGCTGCTGCGCCGGGGCGTCTACCGTCCCAAGCCCGGCTGGGGGCGGCTGGCCTTGCAGGTGATTGCGGCCAGCAGTCTGCTGGCCGTGCTGCTGACCTGGGGAAGCCAGCATTTCGACTGGATTGCGCTGCGTGCCAACGGATGGCAGCGCGTGGGCCTGCTTGCCGGCCTGATGGCGGCCTCGGCCCTGCTGTACTTTGGCGCGCTGTGGGCAGCCGGGCTCAAGCTGCGGGCACTGCTGCGGCGCTAGCCCGAACCCGCATAATTGCAGGCCTGGGCGCTGCAAATTCACAAGGCATCATGAGCTGGAGCTACGACGACACGCCAACGGCCCTGCAATACTTTGCAGCGCTGGTGCAAAGCGATGAACACCTGCCGCTGATGGAGGCGGCAATCAGCATCGCCCAGGATGCCGTGCCCGATCTCGACCTGCAGGCGGCCAGCGCCGAACTGGACCGGCTGCAGGTGCGCCTGGTCCAGCGCCTGGCCGGCGAAACCGATCCGCTGCAGTGCCTGCGCGGACTCAACCAGTTCTTCTACGGCGAGCTGGGCTTTGGCGGCAATCTCAACGACTACTACGACCCCGCCAACAGCTACATCCACCATGTGCTGCAGACGCGGCGCGGCATTCCCATCAGTGTGGCGCTGATCTGGCTGGAGCTGGCTGCGGCCATCGATCTGCCGGCGCAGGGCGTGAGCTTTCCCGGCCATTTCCTGGTCAAGATGCGCCTGCCCCAGGGGCAGGTGGTGATGGACCCGTTGAGTGGCGAGTCCTTTTCTGCCAACAGCCTGGCCGAGCGGCTGGAGCCCTTCTGGCAGAGCGCGGGCCTGTCGGCCGAAGAGGCCGCTCCGCTGGGCATGTACCTGCAGGGCGCCTCGCCGCGCGACGTTCTGGAGCGCATGCTGCGCAACCTGCAGGAAATCCACCATGCCCGGCGCGACTGGCCGCTGCTGGTGGCCGTGCTCAACCGGCTGGCCGTGCTGCGGCCCGACATGCCCGAGATCCTGCGGGACCGGGGGCTTGCCTATGCGCAATGGGGGGTGACCGAGCGTGCGCTTGAAGACCTGGAGCGCTTCCTGCAGTCCCAGCAGGGCGCGCAGGCCGTGGCCGTGCGCGAGGTGATCCGGCGGCTGAGAGGGCTGTAGCCGCCCGCGCGTGGGCTGATCAGACCAGCCGGACGGCTTCCAGCTCTTTCTTGAGATAGGCGTAGAACAGCGGAGCGGCCACCAGGCCTGCAGGGCCGAACACCGATTCGGCCACGAACATCACCGCCAGCAGCTCCCATACGCCCATGTGCGTGCGCTGGCCCACGACCTTGGCGTTGATCACGTACTCGGCCTTGTGGATCAGGATCAGAAAGCCCAGGCAGGCGGCGGCGGCCACAGGGGACACCGACAGGCCCACGATGGTGATCACCGCATTGCACAGCAGGTTGCCCACGATGGGCACCAGGCCTGCAATGAAGGTCAGCGTGATCAGGGCTGGCGTGTAAGGCAGGGTCAGGTTCCAGTGCGGCAGCACGCCCAGAAGGAAGATGGCCGTCAGGAAGGTGTTGAAGGCCGCAATCCAGAACTGGGCCGCCACGATCTGGCGGAAGGCCAGTCCCATGAGCCGGATGCGCTCGCGCAGCGCTGCCACCAGGGGCGGGCGGCGCGTGACCATGGGACGCACGGCGGCCAGGGCGCCGATGATCAGGCCCACGTAGGCATAGAGCAGGCCGGTGAGCCAGGCGCGGCCCGCATGGGCCAGGGCGCCGGCCTTGGCGGCCAGGTAGCTGGCCAGCAGGTGCTGGATTTCCTGTGCGCCGTCCGGCAGCTGGTCGGCCATGTCGGCCGGCAGCTTGTCACGCAGCTCCAGCACCGTGTGCGCCAGATAGTCGAGCAGCTCGCGGTACTGCTGCGGCGCGTCGGTGATGTAGGTGCGCGTGTGCGACAGCGCGCCGCTGAGCAGGGCCAGCGGCGCAAGAATGACGATGGTGGCTGCCACCAGTTGCGTCCAGCGCGGCAGCGAGCCGCGCCGGGACTTGGGCTGGGCGCGTGACAGCAGCCCGGCAAGCGCGCGCGTGACCAGAAAGCCCACGCAGACGCACAGCATGCCCGGCAGCAGCCCCTGCCACATGATCAGCAGCAGGGCGCCGGCCATCAGCACATAGCTGGACAGCGTCACGCCGCGCGTGGGCGCGGGCTGCGGGGAGATGATGGGCGAGGGCAGGTGCTGGGTCATGCGCTGCGGGCCCGTGGTCAGCGGACCTCGACAGGCTCGCCCTCGCCGCGTGCGGCGATGCGTCCGATGGTGTGGACCGTCTCGCCCAGCTTCGCGAGCGTGGCGGCCGTGGCTTCGGCAGCCTCGGCGGGCACGACAACGACCATGCCGATGCCGTTGTTGAAGGTGCGGTTCATTTCCACGGCGTCGATGCCGGCCGTCTTCTGCAGCCAGGCGAACAGCTCGGTCTGGGGCCAGCTGCCGGCATCCAGGTGGGCGGCCAGGCCTTCGGGCAGCACGCGGGGGATGTTCTCCAGCAGGCCGCCGCCCGTGATGTGGGCCAGCGCCTTGATGGGGTGCTGCTCCAGCGCCGCCAGCACGTTCTTCACGTACAGGCGCGTGGGTTCCATGATGGCCTGCTTGAACGACTTGCCGTCCAGCGTTTCGGGCAGGCTGCCCTGGCTTTCGGCGCGCTCGATGCACTTGCGCACCAGGGAGAAACCGTTGGAGTGCACGCCGGCCGAGGCCAGTCCCAGCACCACGTCGCCAGCAGCCACGCTCTGGCCCGTGAGGATCTTGGACTTTTCGACGGCGCCGACGGCAAAGCCGGCCAGATCGTATTCGCCGGCCGGGTACATGCCGGGCATTTCGGCGGTTTCACCGCCGATCAGTGCGCAGCCCGACAGCTCGCAGCCGCGCGCAATGCCGCCGACCACGGCAGCGGCCGTGTCCACGTCCAGCTTGCCGCAGGCGAAGTAGTCGAGGAAGAACAGGGGCTCGGCGCCCTGGACCAGCACGTCGTTGACGCTCATGGCCACCAGGTCGATGCCGACGGTGTCGTGCATGTTCCACTCGAAGGCCAGCTTGAGCTTGGTGCCCACGCCGTCGGTGCCCGAGACCAGCACGGGCTCCTTGTAGCGCTTGGGCACCTCGAACAGTGCGCCGAAGCCTCCGATGCCGGCCATCACGCCTTCGCGCATGGTCTTCTTGGCCAGCGGCTTGATGCGCTCGACCAGCGCGTCGCCAGCGACGATGTCGACGCCGGCGTCTTTGTAGGAGATCGGGGTAGAGGAGGGGGCAGAAGAGCTCATGGATGGGTACGGTGCGGTAGGCCCGAGGCCGGGCTGGAACCCCGGGATTCTACGGCGCCGGCCGCCGGCAGGCGCGCGCGCCAGTGGGCTTCGAGGGGGCTTTCGTTGCACAAGCGGGCCGGCTGCCGCCGTGCCGTGCGCCGCGCAGACTAAAATCCCTGTTGCGCCCGGGAACGCCCCGGCGTCGCCCGCCTTGCCGCAGCGCTGCGGCAGGGCGGGCCTGTCTTTGCTATCAACCCAATGCCGTTGCCGATTCCTTTGCCTGCTTTTGCCGCATGGACCCGCCTGGACACAGGAAAGGGGGCGCTGCGCGTATGTCGCAGATGAAGCAGCTGGCTCTGGATATCAGCATGGCGTCGAGCCCGACGCTGTCGCGCTTTTTCGTCGGCCCCAATGCCGCGGTGATCGATCATTTGCGCCATTGGGTGGGCGATGGCCGCATGCAGACGGCCCGCACGCCAGTGCCCACTTATCTTTGGGGCGAATCGGGTTCGGGCAAGACCCATCTGCTCAAGGCCGTGCGCGAGGCCCTGCGCGAGCAGGGTGCCATGGTGGGCTGGATGGATGCCTCCACCCTGTTCCCGCCGCCCTTCGACGAGCGCTGGGCGGCGGTGCTGATGGACGATGTGGACATCTACACTCCGCTGCAGCAGGCGCGGGCCTTCAACTGGTTTGTGAATGCGACGAGCCCGGCCACGGGCTCGCCGCGCTGGGTGCTGGGGGCCGGCCCGCTGCCGCCGGCAGACCTCAAGCTGCGCGAGGATCTGCGCACGCGGCTGGGCTGGGGCCATGTGTTCCAGCTGCAGCTGCTCGACGAAACCGCGCGCCGCGCGGTGCTGCGCCAGGAGGCCGATGCCCGTGGCGTTTTTCTGGGCGACGATGTGATGGACTACATGCTCAAGCGCTTCTCGCGTGACCTGGGCAGCCTGATGCAGCTGCTCGACATGCTCGACGGCTTTGCGCTGCGCAACAAGCGCGCCATCACCATTCCGTTGCTCAAGACGATGCTGGAAACCGAATGAGCCCGCATTTTCTTGTGGGCAGGGACTGCGGGAGCCGGCGGAGCCTGCGTTGCAAGGGCAGCGCGGGACCCATTTTTTTAGGATATGCATGACCTTTGATCAGAAGCAACTCCGGCCCCGGCTGGCGTTGTTCGACCTGGACCACACGCTGCTGCCGCTCGATTCGGACTATGAGTGGGGCGAGTTCACGACGCGCATCGGCTGGACCGATCCGGTCGAGTTCGGCCGCCGCAATGCCGAGTTCTTCGCGCACTACCAGGCGGGCACGCTCGACGTGCACGACTATGTGCGCTTTGCCACCGAGGCCTTCTGCGCCCGTGGCGCGCAGCAGGCCGCCGAGGCGCACGAGCGCTTCATGCGCGAGGTGATCACCCCCGCCATCCGTCCCCAGGCTCTGGAGCTGCTGCGCACGCACCAGCAGGCGGGCGACCAGATCATCATCGTCACGGCCACCAACGAGTTCGTGACGCGCCCCATCGCCGCCGCCCTCGGCGTGCAGGAATTGATCGCGGTGGAACTGGAGCGCGACGCGCAGGGCTGGTTCACGGGCGAGATCCGTGGCACGCCCAGCATGCGCGGCGGCAAGGTGCAGCGCATGCAGCAGTGGCTGGATGCGCGCGGCCTGCAGTGGAGCGGCGTGGAGACCTTCTTCTACAGCGACTCCTGGAACGACGTTCCCCTGCTCGAGCGCGTGGACCACCCCGTGGCCACCAACCCCGACACTCGGCTGCGCGCCCTGGCCCAGGAACGTGGCTGGCGCATTCTGGACCTGTTTGGCGAAGCACCATGATCAAGAACATCATCGACAAGCTGCTGGGCAAGGCCTCGGCCGCCCCACGGGCGCGCAAGTCGCCCTTCGGCAAGCGCCAGGAGGTGCCCGTGCAGGTGCACGGCATCGATCCCAACCTGGTGGACCGGCGTGCCCTCGACGTGGTCGAGACGCTGCAGGACGCTGGCTACGAGGCCTACATCGTCGGCGGCGCCGTGCGCGACCTGCTGCTGGGCCTGCGCCCCAAGGACTTCGACGTGGCCACCAATGCCACGCCCGAGCAGGTCAAGGGCCTGTTCCGCCGCGCCTTCATCATCGGCAAGCGCTTTCGCATCGTGCACGTGGTCTATGGTCGCGGGCGCGAGAACGAGGTCATCGAAGTCTCCACCTTCCGCGCCTTCCTGGACAACAGCGCGGCCGAGGCCGTGAGCGGCAACGAGCGCACCAGCAAGGCCCAGCTCGCCGGCATGCACCATGCGGTGGACGCCAGCGGCCGCGTGCTGCGCGACAACGTCTGGGGTCCGCAGGACCAGGATGCCACGCGCCGCGACTTCACGATCAACGCCATGTACTACGACCCGCGCACGCAGATCGTGGTCGACTATCACAAGGGCATTGACGACGCCAAGAAGCGCATGCTGCGCATGATTGGCGACCCGGCCACGCGCTACCGTGAAGATCCGGTGCGCATCATCCGCGCCGTGCGCTTCGCCGCCAAGCTGGCGGGCAAGGGCTTCAAGCTCGAGCCCAAGACGGCCAAGCCCCTGGTGGAGTGCGAGCCGCTGCTGGCCGATGTGCCGCAAAGCCGCCTGTTCGATGAAATGCTCAAGCTGCTGCAGACCGGCCATGCGCTGGCTTCGGTGGAGCAATTGCGCGGCCTGGGCCTGGCGCGCGGCATCTACTCGCTGCTGGATGTGGTGGTCGAGCGTGCCGAGCAGCCCTTCGTGCAGGCCGCTCTGACCGATACCGATCGCCGTGTCGAGGAAGGCAAGCCCGTGGCACCCAGCTTCCTGCTGGCCTGCGTGCTGTGGCATGACGTGAAGACCGGCTGGGAGCGCCGCCTGAACCAGCGTCAGCACCCGTTTCCCGCGCTGCAGGAATCCATCGACGAAGTGTTCGACCAGCGCATCGGCGATGTCTCGGGACGCGGCAAGCTGGCCGCCGACATGCGCGAGATCTGGGTCATGCAGCCGCGCTTCGACAAGCGCACGGGCGCCACGCCGTTCAGCCTGGTGGCCCAGCCGCGCTTTCGCGCGGGCTTCGATTTCATGCGGCTGCGCGCCGATATCGGCGAGGTCGAGGAAAGCCTGGCCAGCTGGTGGCAGGAGTTCCAGAATGCCGACGACGCGCGCCGCGACGACCTGATCGCCCAGGCGCGCGACGAGCAGCGCGCCCGCCAGCGCAGCGCCGAACCCAAGGTGCACCGCGTGCCCAAGGTCCGCCAGCCGCGCGATGGCGTGAACCTGGCGGAAGGCGTGCAACCTGAGGATCCCGCACCGGCACAGGCTGGCAGCGAGGAGGCTGCAGCGCCCAAGAAGCGGCGGCGCCGCCGCCGCAAGCCCCAGGGCGGGGGCGATGGCGGCATGGGCGGCGATGACTGAGCCAGGCCACTGGGTCGCCATCGGCCTGGGAGCCAACCTCGGTGACTGCGGCCAGGCCCTGGGCCAGGCCTTGAAGGCCATCGGCGGCCTGACGGGCACGCGCCTGCTGGCCGTCTCCTCGCTCTACAGCACGGCGCCCATCGATTCCAGCGGTCCCGACTATCTGAACGCCGTGGCCGCCGTGCGCACCACGCTGCAGCCGCTGGCGCTGCTCGATGCGCTGCAGGCCATCGAACTGGCGGCCGGGCGCGAGCGCCCCTACCGCAATGCGCCGCGCACGCTGGACCTGGACATCGAGCTGTGGGGCGACGAGCGCATCGCGCTGCCGCGCCTGAGCGTGCCGCACCCGCGCATGCACGAGCGCGCCTTCGTGCTCGTGCCGCTGGCCGAGATCGCGCCTGAGCGCGTCACGCCCGCGCAGCTGCAGGCCGTGGCGGGGCAGGGCATCTGCCTGGCGCACAAGCCTGGCTGGCATCTCCGGCAAGCCTGAATCCCGACAGTGGCCTGAATGAAAAAGCCGCAGCGCCCTGAGGGCGGCTGCGGCTTTTTGCCAGGCGGGACGCGATGGATCGGCTCAGTCCACCTTCGCTCCGGAGGCCTTGACGATGGCCTGGTACTTGGCGCGCTCGGCCGCCATGAACCTGTCGAACTCGGCGGGCGTGGAGGACACGGGCTCGGCCATCAGGGTCTCGAAGCGGGTCTTGGTCTCGGGCGCGGCCAGTGCGTCGGCAAAGGCCCGGCTCAGCTTGTCCAGCACGGGCTTGGGCGTGCCGGCCGGGGCCACCAGGCCCCACCAGGTGTCGATGGCAAAGCCGGGGAAGGTCTTGGACAGCGCGGGCACGCCGGGCAGCAGCGTGGTGGGGTTCAGCGAGGTCACGGCCAGCGCCTTGAGCTTGCCCGAGCGGATATTGGGCGCAGCGGCAGCCAGGTTGTCGATGTTGAAGTCCACCTCGCCCGACAGCAGGGCCAGCTGGGCCGGGTTGGCGCCACGGTAGGGCACGTGCAGGGCGAAGATGCCGGCTTTTTGCTTGAGCATTTCGCCGGCCAGGTGGCCTGCGCTGCCGTTGCCGCCGCTGCCGTAGTTGAGCTTGCCGGGGTGGGACTTGGCGTAGGCGATCAGGTCGGCCACGCTGTGGATCTTGAGCTGCTCGGCACGGGCCGCATTCATCACCAGCACGTTGGGCACGCGCACCATCTGGGTGATGCCCGCGAAGTCCTTGCCCGCGTCGTAGGGCATCTTGGTGTACAGCCAGGGATTGACGGCATGGGTGGCCGTGGCGGCCAGGCCGATGGTCATGCCGTCCGGCGTGGCGCGGGCAATGGCGTCGGCGCCGATGTTGCCGCCGGCGCCGGCCTTGTTGTCGATGATCACCACCCCCAGGGAGTCACGCACCCGCTCGGCCAGCGCGCGCGCGGTGATGTCCAGCGGACCGCCGGGCGCATAGGGCACGATCAGGCGGATGGGCTCTTGCGCCAGGGCAAGCGGGGAGGCCAGGGCAGCAGCGGCCGCCATGACCGAGAGAAGGCTGTTTCTACGGTTCATAGGGGCGCTATTGTGCAAAAAAATTGCGACGCCTGGCTGCGCGCAGGTATGGGAAGCAGTTTTTCTGCGTATTGCTTGATCCGTGCCACCTTCTGCGCACTCAGGAAGCCTTGTCGGCCTCGGAGGTGAACGCGTCCGCGTAGAACTCTTCCGCCGGCAGGCCGCGTTGCTCCACATAGGCATGGCGTGCCGAATCGACCACGATGGGCGCACCGCAGGCATAGACCTGATGGCCGGACAAGTTGGCAAAGTCGTCCAGCACGGCCTGGTGCACGAAGCCCGTGCGGCCGTTCCAGCCGTCTTCCGGCAGCGCGTCGGAGACCACGGGCACATAGCACAGCTGGGGCATGGCCTCGGCCTGCTCGCGCACCCAGGCGTCGAGGTAGAGGTCCTCGGGCCGGCGTCCTCCCCAGTACAGGGTGACGGAGCGGGTGATGCCCTTGTGGCGGATGTGCTCCAGCAGTGCCTTGATGGGGGCGAAGCCCGTTCCCGAAGCCAGGAAGATGAGGGGCTTGTCGCTGTCCTCGCGCAGGAAGAAGCTGCCGAACGGGCCCTCCACGCGCAGGATTTCCTTTTCCTTCATGGCGCCGAACACGTGGTCGGTGAACTTGCCGCCCGGCATGTGGCGGATGTGCAGCTCCAGCCCCGGTGCCGTGTCCTGCACATGGGGGGCCGTGGCCATGGAGTAGGCGCGGCGGGCGCCGTCGCGCAGGATGAATTCCACGTACTGGCCTGCGTGGTAGCGGAACTTGTCTGCAGCGGGCAGCTGCAGGCGCACCTGCATCACGTCGTGCGACTTCTTCTCCAGCGTGGCCACGCGCACGGGCATCTTCTTGATCGGGAAGGCGCTGGCATCGGTCACCTGGCGCGACTCCAGCACCACCGAGGTGCTGGGCGTGGCGCAGCAGGTCAGCACATAGCCGTCGGCCTCTTCCTGGGCGGTCAACGCTTTTTCCGAGTGGGCGCCATGGGTGACCTCGCCGAGCAGCTTCTTGCACTTGCAGGAGCCGCAGGCACCGTCCTTGCAGCCATAGGGCAGGCCCACGCCGCAGCGGATGGCGGCGGCCAGGATGGTCTCGCTGCCCTGCGTGGCGAAGGCGCGGCCGCTGGGCTGTACGGTGATTTCGTGGGAAGCGTTGGCTATCTCGGTCATGTTCTCGGTATCCTCGGGGGCGCTGGCGGCGCGTGGAGCGCGCCGGCGATCTTCTTTCCCGGACGGACATGCCGCTGCCGCGACCGGCGGCGCGCGGGTGGCCGCCCTCGCAACAGGCCAGGATTTTGCCCTCAAACCAAAACCCATTGGGCGCGCTGCCGGCGCGCTTTCGACGCGAACGCGTGCTCATCGTCGGCTGCGGCGACGTGGGGCTGCGCGTGGCTGGTGCATTGGCGGGCGCGCCCGTCGCCCGTTCGGGTGCCGCACGACGGGGCCCGCGCGTGCTGGCCCTGACGCGTGGCGCCGAGCGCCTGCAGGATCTGCGCGGGCGCGGCATCACGCCGCTGCTGGGCGATCTGGACGCGCCTGCCACGCTGCGCCGTCTGGCCGGCCTGGCCACGCGCGTCGTCCACCTGGCGCCGCCGCCCAATCCGCCTGCCGGCGAAGATGGCTGGTGGCTGGACCCGCGCACCACGGCTTTGCTGCGCGTGCTGCGCCTTCGCGGCCGGCCGGCCAGCCTGGTCTATGGCTCGACCTCCGGCGTCTATGGCAACTGCGAGGGCGCCTGGATCGACGAAAGCCGCCCGCCCGCACCGGCCACGGCGCGTGCCCAGCGCCGCGTGAACGCCGAGCGAGCCGTGCGCTTTGCCGGGCGCGGCGGCCTGCGCGCCAGCATTCTGCGCATCCCGGGCATCTATGCGCCGGACCGGGAAAACGGCACGCCGCGCGGGCGCCTGCTGCGAGGGACACCCCTGCTGTGCGCCGCAGAGGATGTCTATACCAACCACATCCATGCCGACGACCTGGCCCGCGCCTGCGTGCGGGCGCTGTGGCTCGGCCGGCCGCAGCGCATCTACCACGCCAGCGACGATACGCAGCTGCGCATGGGCGACTACTTCGACCTTGCGGCCGATCTCTATGGACTGCCGCGCCCCGCACGCATCACGCGCGAGCAGGCGCAGCGCGAGCTGCCTGCCAGCCTGCTGAGCTTCATGGGGGAGTCACGCCGCCTGCGCAACCAGCGCCTGAAGGAGGAGCTGGGCCTGAGATTGCGCTACCCGACCGTGGAGCAGGGGCTGCGCGCCTGAATCAGCGCGGGAGGATGCCGCCGTTGGTGTCGTAGCAGCGGAACACGTTGCAGTGCGAGATGGGGGCCGAAGGCGGCAGCGGCTGCGGCGGCACGGGGCGTCCGACGATCCACGGCCGGTTGATGGCATTGGGCTGCAATGCGCGCGATTGCTGCAGCTGTTCATAGGCCTTGGGGCCCAGGCAGGCCATCTCCATCTGCTGCTGGGCGGCCTGGCTGCGCGGGCCCCAGGTGGCGGGATCGGGATTGGCCTCGGCCAGGATGGTGTCCAGGCGGCGGCGCGCCTGCTGGCAGGCCGGGGAGTCGCCGCCGTCGCGCTGGGCCGAGTTCTCGCGCTCGCGCCGGCTGCGTGCCTCGCGCTCCTGCTGCTGGGCACGCGTGCGGCGCTCGGCCTCTTCGCGGGCCAGTTGCTGGTTCTTGCGCTCTATGGCGGCGGCGGACTGCGCGCGCTCGCGCTCCAGCTCTTCGGGGCTGGGGGCTTCCTGCACCTGCACGCGGTTTTCGCCGTCCTTGCAACTGCTGTTGGTGTAAGTGACTCGGCCGGTCTTGGCATCCGTGCAGCGGATGACCTGGGCCGAGGCCGGGCCTGCGATGAGCGCCGCCACCAGCGTTACAAGCATCGGCACAAGCGCAGGGCGCTGGCAAAGGTCTTGGGTACGGTGCATGGCGGTTTCCTTTCCCATCACAAGCGGCACAGGGATGCGGTGTATTGCCGATTATGGTGCGGCGCCCAGGGGCTGGAAATGCCGCCGGTCAGCCGTTCAGCGCCAGTGGCGCGGATCCTGGGTGGGGTAGGGGTTGCCACCGCCCTGGCTTTCGCGCTGCATGCGCTCGATGGCGCGTTGCTGCTGCTCGCGGTCACGCTGCTGCTGCTCCCGGTCCCGTTGCTGGCGTTCGCGCTCGCGCTGCTGCTGGCCCTGGTCGCGTTCGCGCTCCCGCTGCTGGCGCTCGGCTTCGCGGCGCTGCTGCTCCTGCATGCGCTCGCGCAACTGGCGGTCGCGGTCCTGGGCCTGGCGGTCACGGTCCCGGTCGCGCTCGCGCATTTCACGCTCGCGTTGTTGGCGGTCACGCCAGGCATCGCGGTTGCGTTCCTGCTGGATGCGCTCGCGCTCGTATTGCAGGCGCTCACGTTCGCGCTGCAGGCGCTGGCGCTCGTACCAGCCGTTGTCCGGATAGGCGGGTTGCGTGGGATACGAGGGGTAGACGACGCCGCCCGACGGATAGCTGGGATAGGACGGGTAGCTGGGATAGCTGGGGTAGCCGGAGCCCATGTCCGAATAGCCATCGGGCGGCACGGCGCAGGCGGTGACCAGGGCTGCAAGGCCAAGGCCGGCCAGCAGGCGCAGGGGGCGCAGGCCAGGCTGCGGGCGCTGCTGCGTGGGGGAGGCGTTGGTTCGGGTCATGGTGTGGTGTCCGGGCAAAGGCGTGTTTCCTGTCTGGATCTCTTCATATGACGTTTGACAGGCCTCGATGGTTGACCTGGATCGTCCTGACGAGGCAACGACGGCGACAGCGGGACTTCTATTTTGATAGCAATTGGTCCATGTGCTGTAGGTGCTTCCAGATGAAATCCGCAGGCACAGCGCGCAATGGCTGCGGTCGCCCCGATCGCCGCAATGGCATCTGCGCGGGACTAGAATGGCCGCTGTCTTTGGCGGCGCGCAGTCCGTGCGCCGCAAAGCAGCGTTCTCAGGGCGGGGTGAAATTCCCCACCGGCGGTATCTGGATCTGTCTTTCGGCATGTGTCCAGCAGCCCGCGAGCGCCCGGCTAGCCGCAAGGCCGGCCGGGGTCAGCAGATCTGGTGAGATGCCAGAGCCGACGGTCACAGTCCGGATGAAAGAGATCGCGCAGCACCTGCATGGCAGGCGCCATGCCCATGGTTGTCCCATGGGCTGTGCCGCGCCATGCGGCGCCATGGCGCGCGCCCTGATTCATTTGTCTCATCTCGAAAGAGCACCATGAATCAGACTCCTGTCTCCTTGAACTTCTCCGCACACGGCACGGCCTCGGGCACGCCGTGGAAGGCCGTCGCGGGCCGCAGCCGCGTGGCCGTGATCTGCGCGAGCTGGCATACCGATGTCGTGCACCAGGCGCGCGACTCCATGGCGGCCGAGCTGCAGGCCCAGGGAGTGGCCGCGCAGAACATCAGCCACTTCAACGTGCCCGGCGCCTTCGAGATCCCGCTGCTGGCCAAGAAGCTGGCCGACAGCGGCCGTTTCGACGCGGTCATCGCCTGCGCGCTGGTGGTCAACGGCGGCATCTATCGCCACGAGTTCGTGTCCTCGGCCGTGATCGACGGCCTGATGCGCGTGCAGCTCGATACCGAAGTGCCGGTGTTCTCGGCCGTGCTCACGCCGCGCGATTTCCACGAACATGGCGACCATGTGGAGTTCTTCCGTGCCCACTTCGTGAAGAAGGGCGTGGAAGTGGCGCATGCCTGCCTGGCGGCGCTGGACCAGCTGGCGCAGGTACAGGCACTGGGCCAGGCGCGCGCGGCGTGAGCCGGCCAGCCTCCCAGCACAGCTTTGGTTGGGGATGGATTCTCGTAAACACTGAGTTGGGGCCGAGTGTCGCGGTCCCGTCACGCGGCGTGACGCGCCATTGCCAAGCCGCGATGACGGGAATAACGTGACGGCCTGTTTCAACTGAGGAGTGCGCGATGAAGATGTCCCGGAAGTTGTGTATTGCGGCCGTCGTGGCCGGCATGGGTGGCGTGGCCATGGCCCAGGAGCAGGTGATCCGCATCGGCCACATCGGCCCCGTGTCCGGACCCCAGGCCAATTTCGGCAAGGACAACGAGAACGGCGTGCGCATGGCCATTGACGACCTCAATGCCAAGGGCATGGAGATCGCCGGCAAGAAGGTCAAGTTCCAGCTGGTGGCCGAAGACGATGTGGCCGATCCCAAGCAGGGCACGGCCGCTTCGCAGAAGCTGTGCGACGACAAGGTCGCCGGCGCCGTGGCCTTCCTCAACTCGGGCGTGGCCATCCCCTCGTCCAAGGTCTTCCAGGACTGCGGCATTCCCATGATCACGGGCGCGGCCACCAACCCCGACCTGACCAAGCCCGGCTGGAACACCACCTACCGCGTGATTGCCAATGACAACGCGCTGGGCGCGGCGCTGGCCAAGTACGCGGCCGAAACGCTCAAGCTCAAGACCGTGGCCATCATCGATGACCGCACGGCCTACGGCCAGGGCCTGGCCAATGTGTTCAAGAAGGATGCGGAAAAGCTGGGCGTGAAGGTCGTGGCCTCGGAGTTCACGAACGACAAGGCCACGGACTTCATGGCCATCCTGACCTCGATCAAGGCCAAGAAGCCCGAAGGCATCTTCTACGGCGGCATGTATGGTCAGGCCGGCCCCATGCTGCGCCAGATGGCCCAGCTGGGCATGAACGATGCCAAGTACTTCGGCGGCGACGGCCTGTGCGTGCCCGAGCTGGCCAAGGTGGCCGCCGGCGCCAAGCCGCTGGACAACGTGATCTGCGCCGACGGCGGCGCCTCGCTGGCCAAGATGCCTGGCGGCACGGAATGGAAGAAGCGCTACGACGCCAAGTACCCCGGTCAGTTCCAGGTCTACAGCCCGTACTTCTACGACGCCACCATGATGCTGGCCGACGCCATGAAGCGCGCCAACTCCTGGGACCCCAAGGTCTACATCCCCTTCCTGCAGAAGGCCGACTACTCGGGCGTGACCTCCAAGATCGCTTTCGAGAAGAACGGCGAGATGAAGAACCCTTCGTACACGCTGAGCGTGTTCAAGAACGGCCAGAAGACGGCCCTCGACTGAGAGCCTGTCCTCCCTTCGTTTTCATGCCCGCCTTGTGCGGGCTTTTTTTATCGGCCCGGGACCTCGGCCGGGGCCTGCGCCGGCGCATCGACCACGCCGGGCAACTGCGCCAGATAGGCCTGCAGCGCGGCAATGGCCTGGCGCACCTTGGCGGGCTGGGCCTGGCGCTGCGGGGTGACGGCCCAGATGTCCAGGCCGCCGAAGTCCCAGTCGGGCAGCAGGCGCACCAGGCGTCCTTCGGCCACCGCGTCGGCAACGTCCATGCTGCCCAGCAGGGCCAGGCCCAGGCCGGCCTCGCACATCTGCTGGAGGGACAGTTGGTTGTTGCTGGCCACATGGGGCTGCACCTGCAGGCTGTAGGTCTCGCCCGTGGCCGGGTGGCGTGCCTCGGCCCGCAGAGCCTGGCCCTGGCCCTCGCGCGCAAGGCCCAGCCAGCGCGCGCTGGCCAGCGGTGCCGGGTGGCGCCAGGCCGCGCCGCCGCCGTGCTCCTGTATCCATGCGGGCGAGGCGCACAGCCAGTTGCGCATGGCGCCCAGGCGCCGGGCCGCCCAGCCTGAGTCGGCCAGACGGCCAAAGCGCAGCGCCAGGTCGATGCGGCTTTGGATGAGGTCGATGGGCGCATCGTCCACATCCAGGTGCAGGCGCAGTGCCGGATGCCGGGCCAGCCAGCTGCCCAGGGCTGGCGCGATATGGCGCGCAAAGCCCACGGTGGCTGACAGGCGCAGTTCGCCGCCGGGCTCGTCGCGCGCGGCGGCCAGTTCGGCCCGCGCCTGGCTGGCGGCCTGTGCCATGGCGGCGCACTGCTGGTAGTAGCGCTCGCCCGTGTCGGTGAGGGCGATCTGCCGGGTGGAGCGGTGCAGCAGGGTGACGCCGCCGTCGCGCTCGAGCTGGCGCACCTGCTGGCTCACGGCCGAGGGGCTCATGCCCAGGGCGCGCGCGGCGGCGCTCATCGATCCGTGCTGCACCACGGCGGCGAAAACGGCCATGCGTTTGTAGTCGTCCATAGGCTGCATTGTGAAGTGGTGCTTCAAGCTGTTGGTGAAAACTGCCGTCTTCCGCAGCGATTGTGAACGGCGTAATCTCAATGCCATCGTGAACAGGCGCCCAGGCGCCGCAAAGGAATGAAGATGAAAGTGGCACTCATTGGCGCAACCGGCTTTGTGGGTTCGGCGGTATTGAAGGAGCTGCTGCAGCGCGGTCACGAGGTCGTGGCCCTGGTGCGCGACCCCGCCAGGCTGGCGGCCCAGCCGCATCTGCACGCCGTGCAGGCCGATGTGCTGGATGCCGCCGCCGTGCAGCGGGCCGTGGCAGGCGCGGACGCCGTGGTCAGCGCCTACAACGCGGGCTGGGGCAATCCCGACATCTATGAGGACTTCATGCGCGGCTCGCGCGCCATCGTGGCGGGCACGAAGGCGGCTGGCGTCAAGCGCTATCTGGTGGTGGGCGGTGCGGGCAGCCTCTACATCGCGCCCGGCAGGCAACTGGTGGACACTCCCGAGTTCCCGGCCGCCATCAAGCCCGGCGCCTCGGCTGCGCGCGATGCCCTCAACGATCTGCAAAAGGAGCAGGGCCTGGACTGGACGATGCTGAGCCCGCCGATTGCCCTGCACCTGGGTGACCATGGCGAGCGCACGGGCCAGTACCGCACGGGCAAGGATGAGCCGTTGATGCAGGCCGACGGCCAGCCCGGCACCATCTCCGCCGCCGATCTGGCCGTGGCCCTGGTCGATGCGCTGGACAAGGGCCTGCACCTGCGCGAGCGCTTTACCGTCGCTTACTGAGCACCGGGGGCTCCCGGCTGGTGCGCAGGCGGCCTCCATGGCATGCTGGTGCCTGTCACGAACAGGCAGGAGCGCCGCCATGATCGACCACACGGGAATCCTCGTATCGGACTTCGACCGCAGCCGGGAGTTTTATGCGCGGGCGCTGGCTCCCCTGGGCTACGAGATCCTGATGGAGCTGTCAGCCGAGCTCACCGGCCACGGCGACACGGCCGGCTTTGGCGAGCCGCCCAAGCCTGATTTCTGGATCACCGGCGGCGAGCCCAACCAGCCGCCCATCCATGTGGCCTTTCGCGTGGACAACCGCAACATGGTCGATGATTTCCACGCGGCCGCCCTGGCCGCAGGCGGGCGCTGCAATGGCGAGCCCGGCCTGCGACCGCACTACCACGACGACTATTACGCAGCCTTCGTGCTCGACCCCGACGGCCACAACATCGAGGCCGTCTGCCACCTGCCGCCCGCCTGAGTCCCCCTGGCGGCACTGGGGCCTGCGCGGCAGCTGACATCAGGCGGTCGCATGGCGCAGCACAATATTGCGCTGCAACAAAAAAGGCCCCACGTTCCCCATGCCCCCTTCCGTTTCCGCTGCGGCCGGCTCCGTTTCCGCGTCATCCACACCCACGGCCGCCCAGGCCTGGCTCAGCGTGATTGCGCTGGCGCTGGGCGCCTTCGTCTTCAATACCACCGAGTTCGTGCCCGTGGGCCTGCTCAGCAGCATTGGCGCGAGCTTTGGCATGCCCACCGAGCAGGTCGGGCTGATGCTGACCATCTACGCCTGGATCGTGGCCCTGGCCTCGCTGCCCTTCATGCTGCTCACGCGCAATGTGGAGCGGCGCAAGCTGCTGATGGGCGTGTTCGCGCTGTTCGTGGCCAGCCATGTGCTGTCGGGCGTGGCCTGGAGCTTTGCCTCGCTCATGGTCAGCCGCATCGGCATCGCGCTGTCGCATGCGGTGTTCTGGTCCATCACGGCCTCGCTGGCCGTGCGCGTGGCGCCGCCCGGAAGGAAGGCCGTGGCGCTGAGCCTGCTGGCCACCGGCACCTCCATGGCCATGGTGCTGGGCATTCCGCTGGGCCGCATCGTGGGCGAATGGCTGGGCTGGCGCACGACGTTCCTGGCCGTGGGCGGGGTGGCCGCCATCGTCATGGTGGCCCTGGCCCGGCTGCTGCCGCGCCTGCCCAGCGAGAACGCGGGCAACCTGGCCAGCGTGCCCATGCTGCTGCGCCGTCCGGCGCTGCTGTCCATCTACATCCTGCTGGTGGTCGTGATCACCGGGCAGTTCACGGCCTACAGCTATATCGAGCCCTTCGTGCAGGACATCGCGGGCTTCGAGAGCAAGGTGACCACGGCCGTGCTGCTGCTGTACGGCGGCATGGGCATCGTGGGCAGCGTGATGTTCAGCTGGTGGGGCCTGCGCCATCCGCGCGGCTTTCTGCTGGCCGCCATTGGCGTGCTGTCGGCCAGCCTGCTGATGCTGGTGCCGGCCTCGGGCCATGAGACCTCGCTCTATGTGATGAGCTCGGTCTGGGGTGTCGCCATGATCTGCTTCGCCCTGGCCATGCAGTCCCAGGTGCTCAAGCTGGCGGCCGACGCCACCGATGTGGGCATGTCCATGTTCTCGGGCATCTTCAACATCGGCATTGGCGGCGGTGCGCTGCTGGGCAGCCAGGTCAGCATGCACGCGGGCATGCAGAACATCGGCTGGATCGGCGGCGGCCTGGTGGCGCTGGGCCTGGCCTGGTGCGTCTGGGTCTTCGTGCGCTGGTCTGCCGGCTTCCAGGCAACGGCGCACTGAAGCGGGTCAGCCGCCGGGTGCCCGCACGGCCTGGGCGTAGCGCTGCGGTGCCAGGCGGGACACCAGTACGCAGACCACGAGCACGGCGGCCATCTGTGCCAGCCAGCCGGCGCTGAATCCGCCCGTGAACTGGTGCAGCCGGGCGATCACATAGGGCGCCAGCGCCGCAATCAGAAAGCCGCCGCCCTGCATCAGCGCATTGAGCGCCCCGGCCTGCGTGGGGTGGGGAAGATGGTCCAGCGCCACCACCATCATCAGCGCGAAGCAGCCACCCAGGCCGATGCCGAGGATGACGATGTTGAGCAGCGGCGCCGCATCAGGCCACCAGGCCAGCGCGGCCAGGCCGATGATCTGGCACAGCAGCGTGAACCCCAGCCATGGCCGCCGGTCGGCTTGGCGCGAAGCCAGCACGGGCAGGCCCAGCGCGGCGCTGGCCTGTGCCACCGACAGCAGGGCGACCAGGCCGCCGCTTTGCGCGGGGCTCCAGCCGTGCGTCTGGTAGAAGGGCGCAAGCCAGGCCACCATGGCCGCATAGCCGCCGTTGATGAGGCCGAAGCAGGCCATCAGCATCCAGGTGCGCGGGCGCCGGCGCAGCCAGCCGGTGTCTTGCGTGGCGTTGGCCCCTGCCATGGGCGCCGGAGCCGGCAACGCACGCAGCGCATGCCGCGCCAGCGCCAATGCCAGCAGGGCGGGCGCAGTCCACAGCGCCAGCGCAAGGCGCCAGTCCAGTCCCCATTGCACGGCCAGCGGCGAAATCTGGGCGCCCAGGGCGCCGCCGCCCATGAGCGCGGCCGAGTACAGCCCCATCATCTGCGCCGTGCGTGCGGGCGACTGGCGCTTGATCAGGCCCGGCAGCACGCCTTGCACCAGGGCCACGCCAGCGCCGCACAGCGCGGCCGTGGCCAGCAGGGTGGCCGCACTGGAGCCCGCCACGCGCAGCGCGCAGCCCAGCGCAATCACCGCCAAGGAGCCGACCACGGCGCGGCGCGGACCCAGGCGCCGCAGCGCGGCCGGGGCCAGCCAGGCGCCCACGCCCATCAACGCCATGGGCAGCAGGGTCAGCCAGGACAGCGTGGACAGATCCATGCCGGTGGCGGACTGGATCTGCGGTCCCAGCGGGCCGATGGCCGTGAGAAACGGGCGCAGGTTCAGCGTGACCAGCACGACGGTGGCCAGCCACAGCGCCGTTGGAATGGCGTGTGCCGCGGCAGGGGTCTCGGTGTGCGCAGGCGCAATGGACGACATGGCTTCAGGCCCAGGGGACGTTGCCGTACAGCTGGGCCGCCGTGATGCCCGTGTCCAGCCGCGTCAGGGGCAGCGGTGGCGGCTGCAGCGGCATGCGCAGCCGCTGGTAGGCGCCCTCGCTGGACAGACCATACGGCTGGGCATCCGCGTTGTCGAAGGCGAAGAAGACCTGCTCGGCCCCGGCCATCACCAGCGCCGCCAGGCACATGGGGCAGGGGTGGCCGCTGGCGTAGATGGTGCAGCCGGCCAGGCTGACGTTGGCCTGGGCGCGCGTGCCCGCGCGCAGCGCCTGCATTTCGGCATGGGCGCTGGGGTCATGGCTTTGCACGATCTCGTTGACGCCCGTGGACAGGATCTGCCCCTCGCGCGCGAGCAGGGCGCCGAAGGGCCGGCCGCCCCGCAGGCGGTTGTCGTGCGCCAGCTGCACGGCATGGCGCAGCAGGCGGATGTGTTCTTGTTCTTGCATGGGGATGGCTGGGCAATCGGGAGCTGAGGCCGCAGTCTAGGACGGGGGCCATCAATTGGAAAATTAAATGATCAAATGCCAGGCAGTGACAAAGCCACTGAAATTCGCCCAAGCCCCATGCAACCCTCTTCCATAGACCCCACCCTGCTGCGCAGCTTCTGCGCCGTGGCCGAAACCGGCAGCTTCACGCGCGCGGCGCAGGGCGTGCACCTGACCCAGTCCACGGTCAGCCAGCAGATCCGCAGGCTGGAGGAGCAAATGGGCTGCACGCTGCTGGACCGCAGCGGGCGCCATGTGGAATGCACGCTGGAAGGAGAGCGCCTGCTGGCCTATGCGCAGCGCATCCTCGCGCTCATGGACGAGGCCGTGGAGCAGCTGGCAGGCGCCACCGAGGCCGTGCTGCGCATCGGCGTTCCCGAAGACTTTGCGGCCGGCGCCGTGATGCCCGCCTTTGCGGCGCTGGCACGCAGCCAGCCGCAGTTGCGGCTGGAGCTGAGCAGCGGGCTGTCGCAGGCGATATGGCAGCAGTTCCAGTCCGGCGAGCTGGACCTGGCCATCGTCAAGCAGCGCAGCGGCAGCACGCCCGGCATGGCGCGCTGGCCTGAACCGCTGGCGTGGATAGACAGTGCGCGGCATCCCTGCCACGGGATGGATCCCTTGCCTTTGGTGGTGTTTCCACAGGGCGGCCTGTACCGCAGCGAGATGACGCATGCGCTGGATGCCGCCGGCCGGCGCTGGCGCCTGGCCTATGTGAGCGCCAGCCTGGCCAGCCTGGAAGCCGCCGTGGAGCAGGGCCTGGGCATCAGCCTGCTGCCGCGCCGACTGGTCGGGCCCGGCCACCGCCTGCTCGACGGCATGGCCGGCTTCGCCCCCGTGCCTGATGTGGAAGTGGCACTGCACGTGCGGGCCCAGTTGTCGGCGCCGGGTCGACGTCTGGCCGGGCGCCTGTGTGAGGTGTGCGAGGCGTTGCTGGGCGTGTCTTAGTCGAACAGCTCGGCGTGCGTGCCGGCTCGCACGAAAATGATCGATTCGTTGGCGCCCTGGCCATCGAGCCGGTAGATCAGCAGGAAATCGCCCCCCACGTGGCACTCCCTGTGATCGGCCCAGTCGCCGGTGAGGACATGGTCAAGCCACTGAGGCTCCAGGGGGGCATCGTTGGCAATCAGCAGCAGCATGGCCTCCTTCAACCGCTTCATGTCATGGCGGCCGGAATGCGACAGCCGGACCCAGTCCTTGGCGAAAGCCTTGGTCCGGTCCGATGCGCGGGGAAGGACTGCGCGCTTACTGCTCGGTGCCTTTTTCGAGGTCATGGAGCAAATCGTCCGCGGTGGCAAAGCGTGCCTTGCGCATGGCGCGTGCCTCCTGCATGGCTGCGCGCGTCTCGGCGTTGGGTGCCCTGAGGTCGAAGGGCAATTGCTGGTCGGCCACCACGCGCATCAGGAAGACACGTACGGCATCCGACACCGTCAAGCCCATGCCGGCCAGGGTTTCGGCGGCCTGTGCCTTGATCTCTTCATCCACGCGCACGTGGATCATGGTGGTGGTTGCCATGGTGTGCTTCTGCAAAAATGGGTGAGATACATTGTATCTCGCAGGGCAGAAGACAGGTAGGCAGGCAGGTTGCTGGGATGTCGCTTGGCGGCTCCCGCCTTCGAGCCCTCCAACAAAAATCCCCGCCGTGGCGGGGATGGTCGGTGGAGACGCGCAGGCTCAATCCATCGTCAGGTTCTGCTTTTGCACCACGTCCTTGTAGACCGCCAGTTCGGCCTTGATCTCTTCAAAGAAATGCTCGGGCGTGTCGGCCACGATCAGCGAGCCGGTTTCCTCGATGCGCTTCTTGATGGCCGGGTCCTGCAGCACCTTGCGCGTGGCGGCGTTGACCTTGTCCACGATGTCGCGCGGCAGGTTCTTGGGGCCGACGATGCCGTAGTAGGCCATGCGGTTGACGGGGGCCAGGCCCACTTCCTTGAAGGTGGGCACATCGGGCAGGGCGGCCAGGCGCTGGGGCGCGGCCACCACGATGGGCACCAGGCGCTTTTCCTTGACGAAGCCCAGTGCGGAGGGCAGGTTGTCGAAGATCAGCGGAACCTGGCCGGCCACGGCGTCGTTCAGCGCGGGGCCGCTGCCACGGTAGGGCACGTGGGTGATGTCGGTGCCCGTGGACAGCTTGAACATCTCCATCATCAGATGGGTGATGCTGCCGTTACCGGGCGAGGCGTAGGAGTACTTGCCGGGGTTCTTCTTCACCTCGGCCAGGAACTCCTGGTAGTTCTTGCCCGCGAACTTGGGGTGGGCCGCAATGATGTTGGGCGTGGCCGCGATGTTCACGATGGGCGTGAAGTCTGTCAGCACGTTGTACGGGATCTTGGGGTTGATCGCCGGGTTGGTGGCCGTGGTGGACACGGTGGCGATGCCCAGGCTGTAGCCGTCGGGCTGGGAGCGCGCCGTCTCGGCCGCGCCGATGCTGCCGCCGCCGCCGCCCTTGTTCTCGACCACCACGGGCTGGCCCAGGGCGCGGCCCAGCGGCTCGGCCACGATGCGCGCGATCAGGTCGGTGGTGCCGCCGGCCGCGAAGGGCACGAGCAGCTTGATGGGTTTGGCAGGGTAGCCCTGGGCATGGGCTGCGCCCGACAGCGCGAGGGCGCCGAGGATGCCGGCGAGCGCGATGCGAGTGGTGTGAGTCATGGTGTTGTCTCCTTGAATGGATGTTGTGAGCGTTTGTTGTGAGGCACCGACGGGTGGGAAGGCTGGGTTTTTTTAAGACATTCGTATGGCGGTGCTTGAGGAAAAAGATTTGGAGGAGGCGGTGTTGCCTGGCGCAGGCGATCAGACCACGCCGCGCGAGCGCAGCGCCTGGATGGCCATGGGCGCAATGCCCAGCTCGCCCAGCACTTCATCGGTGTGCTGGCCCAGGGAGGGCGGTGCGCTGCGCAGCACGGGCGGGGTGTCGCTCAGCCGCATGGGGCTGGCCACGCCGGCGATGCGCGAGATGCCGTCGCCGGCCTCGCGCGGCAGCTCGACGCGTATGCCGCGTGCGCGCACCTGCGGGTCGTCGAAGGCCTGGGCGATGGTGTTGATGGGGCCGCAGGGCACGGCCTTGTCTTCCAGCAGCGCAATCCATTCGGCCGTGCCGCGTGTGTTCATGAGGGGCACCATCCGCTCCAGCAGCGCCTGGCGATTGCGCACGCGCGCGGTGTTGGTGGCAAAGCGCTCGTCCTGCGCCCAGCCGGCTTCGCCGACGGCGGCGCAAAAGCGCGCGAACTGGCCGTCGTTGCCAATGGCCAGCAGCACGTTGCCGTTGGCCGTGGCGAAGTCCTGGTAGGGCGCCAGGCTGGGGTGGATGTTGCCGGCGCGGCCCGGCGATTCGCCCGTGGCCAGAAAGCCGGCGGCCTGGTTGGCCAGCACGGCCATGCCCACGTCGAGCAGGGCCATGTCGATGTGCTGGCCCCGGCCCGAGGCCTGGCGCGCATGCAGCGCGGCCAGGATGGCATTGCTGGCATACAGGCCCGTGAAGACATCGATCACGGCCACGCCCACCTTGAGCGGGCCGCCTCCGGGCGCCTCGTCGGCATGGCCGGTGATGCTCATCAGCCCGCACATGGCCTGCACCATGAGGTCGTAGCCCGCGCGCTCGGCATACGGGCCGGTCTGGCCGAAACCCGTGACCGAGCAATAGATCAGGCGCGGGTTGAGCGCCTTGAGGCTTTCGTAGTCCAGCCCGTACTGCGCCAGGCCACCGACCTTGAAGTTCTCCACCAGCACGTCGGCCCCGGCCGCCATCTGGCGAATCAGCTGCTGCCCATCGGGGGTGGACATGTCGATGGTGACCGAGCGCTTGTTGCGGTTGCAGGCCGTGAAATAACTGGCCTCCTGCGTAGCCTGCCCATCGTCGCGCGGCAGGAACGGAGGCCCCCAGTGGCGCGTGTCATCGCCGGCCACGGGCCGCTCGACCTTGATCACATCGGCACCCAGGTCGGCCAGCGTCTGCGTGCACCAGGGCCCGGCCAGCACGCGGGAAAGATCAAGCACCTTGATGCCAGCCAATGCGGCCGGCGCGGAGGATGTGGAGGACATGAGAGGGAGAAATATGAGCGCGCCCGATGCCGCTGGTAGTTCAGCTCAGGGCTTGAGCTTCCATCACCCATAGCGTGTGACATGGGCGTGGAACAGGCCAGGGACGCCGAGCAAGAGCCGCCTCGCGGCGAGGGCGTCGTCCCCCTCCGCGAAGCGAGAAGGGGGAAGGCGCGAAGCGCCTCAGGGGGTCAGTTGGCAAAAGCTGCGATGCCGGTCTGCGCCCGGCCCAGGATCAGCGCATGCACATCGTGCGTGCCTTCGTAGGTGTTGACCACTTCCAGGTTGACCAGATGGCGGGCCACGCCGAACTCGTCGCTGATGCCGTTGCCGCCCATCATGTCGCGCGCCATGCGGGCGATGTCCAGCGACTTGCCGCAGTTGTTGCGCTTGATCAGCGAGGTGATCTCGATCACGTTCTGGTGCTCGTCCTTCATGCGGCCCACGCGCAGCGCGGCCTGCAGGCCCAGGGTGATCTCGGTCTGCATGTCGGCCAGCTTCTTCTGCACCAGCTGGTTGGCGGCCAGGGGGCGGCCGAACTGCTTGCGGTCCAGCGTGTACTGGCGCGCCGTGTGCCAGCAGAACTCGGCTGCGCCCAGGGCGCCCCAGGCAATGCCGAAGCGTGCGCTGTTCAGGCAGGTGAAGGGGCCCTTGAGGCCGCGCACCTCGGGGAAGGCGTTTTCCTCGGGGACGAAGACATCGTCCATCACGATCTCGCCCGTGATGGAGGCGCGCAGGCCCACCTTGCCGTGGATGGCCGGGGCCGACAGGCCCTTCATGCCCTTGTCCAGGATGAAGCCGCGGATCTCGCCCACATGGCCGTCCTCGGTCACTTCCTTGGCCCAGACCACGAACACGTCGGCCACGGGGCTGTTGGTGATCCACATCTTGTTGCCCTTGAGGCGGTAGCCGCCGTCCACCTTGTAGGCGCGGCTGGACATGCTGCCGGGGTCGGAACCGTGGTCGGGTTCGGTCAGGCCGAAGCAGCCGATGAACTCGCCGCTGGCCAGCTTGGGCAGGTACCTGTTCTTCTGGTCTTCGGTGCCGAATTCATTGATGGGCACCATCACCAGCGAGCTTTGCACGCTGGCCATGGAGCGGTAGCCCGAGTCCACGCGCTCGATCTCGCGCGCCACCAGGCCGTAGCTGACATAGTTCAGGCCCGCGCCGCCGTACTGCGTGGGGATGGTGGGGCCCAGCAGGCCCAGCTCGCCCATCTCGCGGAAGATGCTCACGTCGGTCTTTTCATGGCGGAACATTTCCAGCACGCGGGGTGCCAGCTTCTCCTGGCAGTAGGCATGGGCCGCGTCGCGGATCATGCGCTCGTCTTCGCTCAGTTGCTGGTCGAGCTGGAAGGGGTCATCCCATTGGAAGCTGTTGCGGGCCATGGCGTGGTTTCTCCAAAAAACAAAGAGGTCAAGGGCGGGTCGCTGCCATATGCCAAAGCCGGGCAGGCTGTGACCATGGAGCGTTGTTGCGACGCATCTTAGAAGCGGGCCTGCGCGTGGCGCAAACGATGTTTGTTCATCCATGAATGCGTAAAACGCATGTATGAATGGGTTGTTGCGGGTTATTCCCTATGATATGAGGCTCTGAAGTGCATTGAATTCATGAGATATGCGTAGAGCCCTGCCATCCACCCAAGCCCTTGCCTGCTTCGAGTCGGCCGCCCGCCACATCAGCTACACGCGTGCGGCGCAGGAGCTGTCGCTCACGCAAAGCGCGGTATCGCGCCAGATCATTGCGCTGGAGGAGTTCCTGGGCGTGCAGCTGTTCCGGCGCACGCGCCACGGCGTGCTGCTGACGGAGGCCGGCACGCAGTACGCCCAGCAGGTCTCGCGCTGGCTGCACGGCCTGGAGCGCGACACGCTGGACATCATGGCCCACCAGGGCGAGGGAGGCCCGCTCAACCTGGCGGCCGTGCCCACCTTCGCCACGCGCTGGCTGCTGCCGCGCCTGCCGCAGCTGGCGCGCGAGCATCCCGAGGTCACCGTGCACATCGATGTGCAGACGCGGCCCTTCCTGTTTGCCGATACCGTGTTCGACGCTGCGCTCTATGCAGGCACGCCCGAGCAGGTGGCACGCTGGCCCGGTGTGCAGGCGCAATGGCTGATGGACGAAGAGGTGGTGCCCGTGTGCAGCCCGCAACTGCTGGCCACGGCCCAGGCGCGCGAGCCGGGCCGGGCCTGGCTGCCTGTGGGGGCGGACATCGTGGCCCGGATGCCGCTGCTGCAGCAAAGCACGCGGCCCTACGGCTGGCAGCAGTGGTTCGATGCCATGGGCGTGGCCGCGCCGCGCGCGCTGGATGGCATGCGGCTGGAGCTGTTTTCCATGCTGGCCGTGGCCGCCAGCCAGGGCCTGGGCGTGGCGCTGATGCCGCCCATGCTGATCGAGCAGGAGCTGGCGCGCGGCGACCTCATCATTGCCTGCCCCCAGCCGCTGCGCGGCAACCGTGCCTACTACCTGGTCACGCCGGCCCTGGCGCCCGATGCGCAGCCCGCGCCCGCCCTGCGCGTGTTCTCTTCATGGCTGCAGCAGCGCGCCAGGGAGCATCGGCCTGCCTGAAAATTAAGCAGGCTTTGGATTGTTCAACGATGACAGTCACTTAACTGACTTATCCTTGCTGCTGGCGGCGCTTGTCCACAGGCTTGTGGGGGTGTCTCTGGGGAAAACCCGCAATCGCGCTCAAAACCAGGGCAGCACGGCCAGGCACAGCGGCATGACCACGGCCGTGGCCACGCCGTTCAGGCCCATGGCCAGGGCCGAGAAGGCGCCCATGGTCGGATTCACCTGCAGCGCGCGTGCCGTGCCGATGGCGTGGGCCGTAAGACCCAGGGCAAAACCCTGCACGGCCGGGTCATCGCTGCGCACCAGGCGGATCAGCAGCGGCGCCATCATCGTGCCTGCAATGCCGGTGATGGCCACGGCCACGGCCGCCAGCGAGGCCGGCCCGCCAAAGCGCTCGGCCATGGGCAGGGCGATGGGAATGGTGGCCGACTTGGGCGCCAGCGCCACCAGCGTCTGCACCGTCGCTCCCAGGCTCCAGCCGATCAGCAGTGCCGACAGCAACGCCACCACGCAGCCCACGGCCAGCGCCACGCTGATGGGCAGCCACAGCGCGCGTATGCGCTCGCGCTGGGCGTACAGCGGAATTGCCAGCGCGACGGTGGCCGGGCCGATCAGCAGCCCCAGCAGCGAGACGCCGCTGCGGTAGCTGGCATAGGAGGTGCCCGTGGCCAGCAGCACGCCCACGATGACGACCACGGCCGTGAAGACGGGAATCAGGAGCGGATGGTTGCCGCTTCTGCGGTACAGCGCCATGGCCGCCAGGTAGACGGCCATGGTCAGCACCAGCCAGGGCAGGTGGGCGGTGGAGGCATTGCCGGACAGCGACTGCCAGGCGCTGTGCCAGTGGGTGGTGAGCGCGCTCATGCCTTGTCTCCCTGGCTGGCGGCCGCCTCGCGGGCGCGCTGGCGCTCCAGGCACCAGCGGAAGGTGAAGGCCGTGGCCAGGAAGGTAATGGCTGCACCCGCCACGCAGGCGATCACGAAGGGCTGCCATTCGCGCGACAGCCGGTCGAACTCCAGCATCACGCCTGCAATGACGGGAATGAACAGCAGCATCATGTTCTGCAGCAGCACGCCGGCGGCCTTCTCCAGCGACTCGGGCAGGCGGCCGTGCAGCAGCAGCGCCGCCAGCAGCAGCAGCGTGCCCACGAGCGCTCCCGGAAGCGGCAGCCCCGTGAGCTGGACGATGGCCTCTCCCAGCAACTGGAAGGCGAACAAGGCGGTGATGGCGTACAACATGAAAACCTGAATCCCTGGAGCAGATGGCAAGAGCGGAGAGCAGAGGGCGGCGGCAAGAGAGCGGGCTGCCCGTTTCCCGGACAGGGCAGTGCCCCGGCACCTGTGGGACGCCGCCGCAAAGCGTGCCATCATCGCCCACATCGCGAAAAAAGGTGCGGACACCGATTGCGCGGCGTCCCGGCCAACGCTATGTTGGGACCCATGCCTTGGGCAGTGCCGGGGCATGAGACTTTGAATAGCGAAGGAGTAGCGATGGCCGAAACCACATATCACGCACCCGTGTACGAGCCGACGGTGGATGAACTCGAAGTGCTCAAGAAGCTGGAAATGGGCGAGCCCGTGTCGCTGGAAAGCGCGGCGCGCGAGCATCTGTCCAAGAGGCTGCGCGAGCGTGGACTGGTCGAAGTGGACAGCAGCCATCAATGGCACATCACGGCGGCGGGCCGCGCCCAGATCCGCCGCTCCGATGCCTGAGGCGCGGCGCGGCAGGTGACCCCGGTTTCAAGGGTTTTCCCTTGGATTCAGGGGCTGCCTGATTTGCAGGCAGCCTAGCTTGCGGCCAGTGAATGCAAGCACTTGGACGCCTCGTTCACTTGCTGTTCACTGAATATCCACAGGGTTGTTCAAGGGTTCTGTGGAGAAATAAAGCCACCCCAGGGTGGCTTTTTTCATGGGCATCACCAGGCTTTTGCAGCGGGCGCACCGGGCTGGTGCCCGCGCCGGAAATTGGCTGCATGGCGATGGTGCAGATACCGGTTTTCAGAGGGAAGGTGCCGGATTTCGCGCACTGGGCAAGGCTAGGGGGCAGGCCGCGGTGGGGGCGATTCGAGGCGGGCCTGATTGCAGTCCGTTTCCGCCTTGGCGGTGGCTTGATGCCAAAGTTGTACACAGGTTGGGTGGTGTGCGGGTGAAAGCGCGCAGGGGCTATCCCGCCCAAGGCATGAGGACGCAGGATCTGGTCAGGCTGGAGGCCTTGAATTGCAGTGCAGCCGCTGAAAAGGGCTGGTGCAGGAAGGAGGGGTGTGCGGACACTGTGAAGACAGCGGCCGGAAAAGAAATAGCCGAAAAAGCAGCGGACTGCTTTTTCGGCTACGTAATCTCTGGTGCCCGGGGCCGGAATCGAACCGGCACGCCTTGCGGCGGGGGATTTTGAGTCCCCTGCGTCTACCAATTTCACCACCCGGGCTACTTAGCGCAGGGGCGAATTATGGCACAGTGTGAGGCTATGAAAATTTATCCGACCATCGAAGACGCCATCGGCCGCACGCCCCTGGTGGCATTGCAGCGCATCGGTGCGCAGTCTCGCCAGGAACGTGGCAACGTGGTGCTGGGCAAGCTGGAAGGCAACAACCCGGCCGGTTCGGTCAAGGACAGGCCGGCCCTGTCGATGATCCGCCGCGCCGAAGAGCGCGGCGACATCAAGCCCGGCGACACGCTGATCGAGGCGACCTCGGGCAATACCGGCATTGCGCTGGCCATGGCCGCCACGATCAAGGGCTACCGGATGGTGCTGATCATGCCCGAGGACCTGTCCATCGAGCGTGCCCAGACGATGAAGGCCTATGGCGCCGAGCTGATCCTCACGCCCAAGAGCGGCGGCATGGAATACGCGCGCGACCTGGCCGACCAGATGGTGGCCCAGGGCAAGGGCGTGGTGCTCGACCAGTTCGGCAACCCCGACAATCCGCGCATCCACTACGAGACCACGGGCCCCGAGCTGTGGGAGCAGACCGGCGGCGAGATCACGCATTTCGTGAGCGCCATGGGCACCACGGGCACGATCACCGGCGTGGCGAAGTTCCTCAAGGAAAAGAACCCTGCCATCCGCATCGTGGGCGCCCAGCCGGCCGAGGGCTCGCGCATCCCTGGCATCCGCAAGTGGCCCGAGGAATACATGCCCAAGATCTACGACGCCTCGCTGATCGACGAGACCGTGCTCGTGGGCCAGGACGATGCCGAGGACATGGCGCGCCGCCTGGCGCGCGAGGAAGGCATCTTTGCCGGCATCTCGGCGGCGGGCGCCTGCTGGGTGGCCCAGCAGATTGCCGAGCGCGAGAACAACGCCACCATCGTCTTCGTGGTCTGCGACCGCGGCGACCGCTATCTGTCCACGGGCGTCTTCCCCGCCTGACGCAGCGACAGGCCCGCCTTCCGGCGGGCCTTCCTGTTTGCATAGAGCCAGGACAGCAAAAAACCAGGAACAGCCCCATGCACTATGAAACCCGCTATTGCACGCACTGCGCCACCCCCCTGCAGTGGGTGATCCAGGCCGAGGACGGCGGCGATGTATCGCGCCTGCGCTGCCCCGAGTGCGGCTGGACGCACTGGAACAATCCCACGCCGGTGCTGGCCGCCATCGTGGAGCTGGACGGCAAGGTGCTGCTGGCGCGCAATGCGGCCTGGCCCGAGAAGGTCTTCGGCCTGATCACGGGCTTCATGGAGGCCGGCGAGTCGCCCGAGGAGGGCGTGGCGCGCGAGGTGGAGGAGGAAACCGGCCTGAAGGCCGAGTCGCTGGAGCTGATCAGCGTGCATGAGTTCCTGCGCATGAACCAGGTGATCATCGCCTTCCATGTGCGCGCCAGCGGCCAGGTGCGGCTGTCGCCCGAGCTGCTGGAATACCGCCTGCTGGAGCCCGAGAAAGTCCAGGCCTGGCCTTCGGGCACCGGCATGGCGCTGGCCAAGTGGCTGCGCAGCCGGGGGCATGATCCTGTGATCCGTGACTTCTGGAAGCGTGCCGAGCAGGCCCAGGAGGCTGAAGCGAGTCGCGCCGATCAAGACACTGCTGCCGGCCTCAGCCGCGATGCCGCCTAGAATCCCAGGCTCAAGAGGTGCATCCGATGGAAATTCACAAGGAAATCGACACGCGCGGGCTCAACTGCCCGCTGCCCATTCTCAAGGCCAAGAAGGCGCTGGCCGAACTGGACAGCGGCCAGCTGCTCAAGGTGGTGGCCACGGATACCGGATCGCTGCGCGACTTCCAGGCCTTCGCCAAGCAGACCGGCAATGAACTGGTGGAGCAGCAGACCGTGGGCGCGGAGTTCATCCACATCCTGCGCCGGCGCTGAGCGGCTGCACGCGGCTCGCTCCAAAGAAAAAGGCCTGCTTTTGCAGGCCTTTTGCATGGGGCAGGGGCGGCCCTGGGGCCCGGCCTCAGATGCTCAGGCCCTGCAGGTATTCGCGGAAGCTCGCGCCCACATCCTCATGCTGCAGCGCCAGCTCCACCGTGGCCTGCAAAAAGCCTTCCTTGCTGCCGCAGTCGTAGCGCTTGCCCTGGTACTGGAAGGCGTAGACGGCTTCATGGGCCATCAGGCGTTCGATGGCGTCGGTCAGCTGGATCTCGCCGCCCACGCCCTTGGGCTGGTTGCGGATCTCCTCGAAGATGGCCGGTGTCAGCACATAGCGGCCGGCCACGCCCATGCGCGAAGGCGCCTTCTCGGGCGCGGGCTTTTCCACGATCTTCTCGATGCGCATCAGCGCGCCGCCGGCCGGCTCGCCGGCCACGATGCCGTAGCGCTTGGTCTGCTCCAGCGGCACTTCCTGCACGGCCAGCAGGGAGCGGCCCTGTTTCTGGAAAGCCGAGGTCATCTGGGCCATCACGCCCGGGCCGCCGGACTCGCCCACCATCAGGTCGTCGGCCAGCAGCACGGCAAAGGGCTCGTTGCCCACCAGCGGCTCGGCGCACAGCACGGCGTGGCCCAGGCCCAGGGAGCGCGGCTGGCGCACGAACAGGCAGTTCATGTCGGCGGGGCTGATGCTGCGCACCAGCTCCAGCATGGCCTGCTTGCCGGCGTTCTCCAGTTCGTTTTCCAGCTCGTAGGCGGTGTCGAAATGGTCCTCGATGGCGCGCTTGCTGCGGCCGGTGACGAAGATCATGTCGCGGATGCCGGCCTCGTAGGCCTCTTCCACTGCGTACTGGATCAGCGGCTTGTCCACCACGGGCAGCATCTCCTTGGGAGAGGCCTTGGTGGCGGGCAGAAAGCGCGTGCCGAGCCCGGCAACGGGAAACACGGCTTTGCGGACACGGGTCTGGGTGCTCATAAACGGATCTTTCAACCCAGGCGGGCGAGTTGTTCCTGGATGCGGATCAGCGTTGCGCCGAAGTCGGCCACGCGCTTCTTTTCCTGGTCGATGACAGCCGGGGGCGCCTTGGCCACGAAGGCCTCGTTGCCCAGCTTGGCATTGGCCTTGGTGATTTCGCCTTCCAGGCGTGCGGCTTCCTTGGACAGGCGGGCCTTTTCGGCCGCCACGTCGATCTCCACGAACAGCGCCAGGCGCGCCTCGCCCACCACGCAGACGGGCGCGGCCTGGGCGGCCTCGGCCCAGGCGGCTTCGTCGTCGAACACCTTGACTTCGCTGAGCTTGGCCAGGTTCTGAAGCACGGCGGCGTTGGTGCGCAGGAACTGCGCCTCGTCGTCCGAGCTGGCCACGGCCAGCAGCGGCAGGCGCTGTGCGGGCGACACGCCCATCTCGCCGCGCAGCGTGCGGCAGGCGTCGATCATCTGCTTGATGCGGCCCACGTAGGCGATGGCGGCTTCGTCGATCTTCTCGGGCTGGGCCTCGGGGTAGCGGGCCACGGCCACGGACTCGCCGGGCAGGCCGGCGACCGGGGCGACCTTCTGCCACAGGGCTTCGGTCACGAACGGGATGATGGGGTGGGCCAGGCGCAGGATGGCCTCCAGCGTGCGGATCAGCGTGCGGCGCGTGGCGCGCTGCTGGGCCTCGCTGCCGGTCTGGATCTGCACCTTGGCGATTTCCAGGTACCAGTCGCAGAACTCGTTCCAGACGAAGTCGTACAGCGCGTTGGCCACGTTGTCCAGGCGGAATTCGGCAAAGCCCTTGGCCACTTCGGCCTCGACCTTCTGCAGCTGCGAGGTGATCCAGCGGTCGGGCTGGCTGAACTGCATGTAGCCCGCGAACTCGCCGCCGGCCTGGCATTGCTCCTTGGTGTGGGGCAGCAGGCCGCAGTCATGGCCTTCGCAGTTCATCAGCACGAAGCGGCTGGCGTTCCACAGCTTGTTGCAGAAGTTGCGGTAGCCCTCGCAGCGCTTGCTGTCGAAGTTGATGGAGCGGCCCAGCGAGGCCAGGGCCGCGAAGGTGAAGCGCAGCGCATCGGCGCCGTAGGCGGGAATGCCCTCGGGGAATTCCTTTTGCGTGTTCTTGCGCACCTGGGGGGCGGTCTCGGGGCGGCGCAGGCCCTGGGTGCGCTTGTCCAGCAGGGTGTCCAGGTCGATGCCGTCGATCAGGTCCACGGGGTCGAGCACGTTGCCCTCGGACTTGCTCATCTTCTTGCCCTGGGCGTCACGCACCAGGCCATGCATGTAGACATGGCGGAAGGGCACGCGGCCCGTGAAGTGCGTGGTCATCATGATCATCCGGGCGACCCAGAAGAAGATGATGTCGTAGCCCGTGACCAGTACCGAGCTGGGCAGGTAGAGGTTGTAGTCATCGTCGGCCGCCTCGGTCTGGTTCGGCCAGCCCATGGTGGAGAACGGCACCAGGGCCGAGGAGTACCAGGTGTCCAGCACGTCCTCGTCGCGCGTGAGCGTCTTGCCGGGGGCCTGGGCCTGGGCTTCTTCCTCGGTGCAGGCCACGTAGACCTTGCCGTCCTCGTCGTACCAGGCGGGAATCTGGTGGCCCCACCACAGCTGGCGCGAGATGCACCAGTCCTGGATGTTGTTCATCCACTGGTTGTAGGTGTTGACCCAGTTCTCGGGCACGAACTGCACCTGGCCGCTGGAGACGGCATCGATGGCCTTCTGTGCGATGGACTTGCCGGTGGCATCGCCTTCGCCCACCTTGTTCATGGCCACGAACCACTGGTCGGTCAGCATGGGCTCGATCACCTGGCCCGTGCGCGTGCAGATGGGCACCATGAGCTTGTGCTTCTTGGTCTCGACCAGCAGGCCGGCCGCGTCCAGGTCGGCCACGATGGCCTTGCGCGCCACGAAGCGGTCCATGCCGCGGTACTTCTCGGGCGCCTCGTCGTTGATGGTGGCCGTCAGCGTCAGCACGCAGATCATCGGCAGGCCGTGGCGCTGGCCCACGGCGTAGTCGTTGTTGTCATGCGCGGGCGTGACCTTGACCACGCCCGTGCCGAACTCGCGGTCCACGTAGTCGTCGGCAATGATGGGGATCTCGCGGCCCACCAGGGGCAGGATCACGGTCTTGCCGATCAGCGCCTGGTAGCGCTCGTCCTCGGGGTGCACCATCAGGGCTGCGTCGCCCAGCATGGTTTCCGGGCGCGTGGTGGCCACCACGAGCTGGCCCGAGCCGTCGGCCAGCGGATAGGCGATGTGCCACAGCGAGCCGTCCTTTTCCTCGTTCTCGACCTCGAGGTCGGAGACGGCGGACATCAGCTTGGGGTCCCAGTTCACCAGGCGCTTGCCACGGTAGATCAGGCCCTGCTGGTACAGGCGCACGAAGGTCTCGTTGACGATGGACGACAGCTTGTCGTCCATGGTGAAGTACTCGCGGCTCCAGTCCACGCTGTCGCCCATGCGGCGCATCTGGCCGGTAATGGTGTTGCCGCTCTGGTTCTTCCATTCCCAGACCTTGCTCACGAAGTTCTTGCGCGCCTCGGGAGGCGTCGCGCCCATGTCGTGGCGGCTGGCAATGCCCTGCTCCTGCAGCTGGCGCTCCACCACGATCTGGGTGGCGATGCCCGCGTGGTCGGTGCCGGGCACCCAGACCGTGTTGTGGCCCTTCATGCGGTGGTAGCGCGTGAGGCTGTCCATGATGGTCTGGTTGAACGCATGGCCCATGTGCAGCGTGCCCGTCACATTGGGCGGTGGCAGCTGGATGGAGAACGAGGGCTGGGATGCATCTGCCTGGCCCGTGCCGCGCACGCCGGCTGCGCCGTAGCCGCGCTTTTCCCATTCGGGGCCCCATTGGGCCTCGATGGCTGCGGGTTCAAACGATTTGGACAGGCTGTCGAGGCCTGGCTGGGCAATGGTGTCGCTCATGGCTTGCTTGCGGGGAATTGTGCGAATGGCGTTTGGCAAATGAAAACGGCATCCGTTGAAGGGATGCCGTCTGCATATGCGAAATGGATGACGGTTTGACGGGGATTCTACCGACCCCGTCCGCCTGCCTGTTCGCCGGGTCTTATTCAGGCCGCTGCGTCGGGGACGAACTCGGGCCGGTCGTTGCTCTGGGGCTTGAGCGGCTGGGCGGCCTTGCCTTCGGCGCGTTCCTTGCGCCATTGCTCCTTGCGTGCCGTCCACTCGTTCAGGCGGGCGTGGGCGGTGGTGCTTTCGCGCGCCATCTGCACTTCGTCGGCCAGCTGGGCCGACAGCTCCAGGCGGATGCCGTTGGGATCGAAGAAATAGATGCTCTTGAAGATGTGGTGGTCGGTAACGCCCAGCACCTCGATGCCATGCGCCACCAGGCGGGCCTTGGTGTTCTCCAGTTCCTCGACGGTGTCCACGCGGAAGGCGATGTGGTTGATCCACAGCGGCGTGTTGGGCGAGGGCAGGGCCTTTTCGTCGTCGCCGATGTCGAAGAAGGCGATGAACGAACCATCCTTCAGGCGGAAGAAGAAGTGCGTGTAGGGGCAGTACTCGCCCGTGCTGGGCACGTAGTCGCTCTGGATGATGTGGTAGAGCGGCAGGCCCAGGATGTCCTCGTAGAAGTGGCGGGTCTCCTCGGCATCGCGGGCCTTGTAGGCGTAGTGGTGCAGCTGCTGCACGGCGGCGGGCGGTGGCAGTGTGGACAGGTCGGGACGGGCGCTTGTGTTCATCGAATGTCTCCTTGGTGGATGTCTTGATTCTACTATTCGTAATCAATTTACCTAAATGAAATGTTGCGATGGATGCAGGGATATGCGCGCTGCGGTGTCCGGGCCACCTGCGGTGCCGAGTTGCCGCCAGCACTTGACCTTCAAGTCACTTCACGCTTTCTCATCGAGGTCCGATCCCCCCGCTTGCCATGGTCGCCATGGATGCGGCGGCCCTCTGTTCACAACCGTTTTCAAGTCAAGGAACCTCATGAGCGACAGCCATCAGCACGGCGACGTGCGCGCCCTGCCGGAATCCCGTCTCTGGTTTGCCTTCGGATTGACCGGCACCTTCATGGTGGTGGAAATCATCGGCGGCATGGTCACGGGCAGCCTGGCCCTGATCTCCGACGCCATGCACATGCTGACCGATGCGATGGCGCTGCTGCTGGCCCTGGTGGCCATACGCGCCGGCCGCAAGGCAGCCGACCTGCTGCGCACCTACGGCTATGCGCGCTTCGAGATCCTGGCCGCCGCCGTCAATGCGCTGGTGCTGCTGGGCGTGGCCTTCTACATCCTGTATGAGGCATATCGCCGCCTGTCGGCACCTGCGGAAATCCAGTCCCTGGGCATGATGGCGGTGGCGGCCGCGGGCCTGGTGATCAATCTGATCTCCATGCGCCTGCTGTCGGGCGGCAAGGACGAGAGCCTGAACGTGAAGGGCGCGTACCTGGAGGTGTGGGCTGACATGCTGGGCTCGATCGGCGTGCTCGCCGGTGCCGCGCTGATCTGGCTGACGGGCTGGCGGTGGATCGACTCGGCGGTGGCCGTGGGCATCGGCTTCATGGTGTTCCCGCGGACCTGGACCCTGCTGCGCGAGTGCATCAATATCCTGCTGGAAGGCGTGCCCTCGGGGATGAACCTGCAGGCAGTGCGCGAGACGATTTCGGGCACGGCGGGCGTGGCAGCGATCCACGATGTCCACCTGTGGGCGGTCACGCAGAGCAAGCCCATGCTGACCGGCCATGTGGTGCTGCTGCCCGGCGCGGACGGCGAGCAGGTGCGTCGCGATATCGAAGACAGGCTGCAGGCCGGCTTCGACCTGCACCATACGACGCTGCAGATGGAGCGCGAGGACCGCTCCCCGGCAGAGCACATCCACTAGGATGCCAGTCTTCATGGACCACACCCGGAGTGCACCGATGCTTGAGCTTCGACCCAACTGCGAATGCTGCGACAAGGACCTGCCGCCAGAGTCCGCCGAGGCCCGCATCTGCACCTTCGAGTGCACGTTCTGTGCCGGCTGTGCGGATCATGTGCTGCACGGCGCCTGCCCCAACTGCGGTGGCGAGCTGGTGGCCAGGCCGCGCCGGCCGGCGGACAAGCTGGAGCGGTATCCGGCCTCTACGAAGCGGGTGCTCAAGGCCGGTGGCTGCGCTGTACGGGCCTGATCGGGCGCGGAGCCATCGATTGCAGTACCCGTACCACGATGGATTGCTGGAGCAGGTGCGCCTGGATGTGGCGGCCCGGAGCGTGGAACTGCGTTTCTTTCTCTATGCCGTGTTCGACAGGCCGCAGGCCAGGGTTGCCATCCGCCTTGAACGGATCGTCAACTTTCCTGCCGTGCAGGCGTACTTTGCCGACGTCCAGCGCGACGCAGCCGCAGAGATGGATGACTGCCTGGACCGCTGCGAAGTGCTGCAGCGGGATACGAAGAGGCCTTCGTCAGCAATGGCGCAGCATCTGTTCTTGCAGCTGTCCCACTACGGGCGGCTGAAAATCCACTGCGAATCCGTTGTCGAGGAGCTTGTTCCAGAGCCGTAGCGGACCGCTGCGGGTTTATGCCGTGAAGAGGGGGCTCCTGCGGCCACGGAACGCAGCCTCCACCACCAGCACGGCTGCAAAACCCATCACATAGGCCAGCACATCCCACCAGTCGGCCGTGCTGCCCAGCACGATGCGCAAGGCGCGGTTGGGAATGTGCAACTGGAAGGTCGATGCCAGGAACTGGCCCAGCTCCACCAGCAGGCCCACGCACAGTGCGGCCGATGCCAGCGTCAGCACGCGCGCGGCGATCACGGTCTTGAACACGGCATAGACCCAGGCCACGGCCAACACGTCGCCGAAGAAGCTGCGCACCCAGCCCCAGCGTGCGCCGACGGTGGCCAGCAGCACGAGCAGGACAAACAGGGCCACCGCCCACACCAGGGAAACAGGATCAAAACGCCATCGCATGGCCGCCATCATCGGGCCAAAAGCGGGTCCGGTCAGCGAGCCGGGTGCGCAGTGCCTTGCGCAGCGGTGGCCAGCGGGTGCGCTATCCCGCCATCGCCGTAGCTGCCCACCACCTGGGCGATCACCACCTGGTAGCCCTTGAGCCAGCGCGCCTGCTGCCGCTTGGCCTCGATATGCGCAGGGTGGCGCATCAGCTCTTGCAGCGCCTCCCAGGTCTGCCAGTAGTAGACGTTGGAGACCAGGCCTGTGGCGGGGTTCTCCCAGGCCTCTTCGCCCAGGTAGCCGGGGATGGCGCGGGCGATCTCGGCGATCCGGCCGTCAAGGGCATGGAACTGCGCGTCGTATTCGCCCGGCGCGAAGGTGAAGGTGGAGGTGTACATCGGTGGGTGGCAACCTGTGTGAGGGTGGCTGGCGCTAGATGCGCGGCGCCGCATCCATGGCGCTGGCCAGCGGCTCCTGTCCGCGCTCGCGCAGCGCGCCGATGGCGCCGTCCAGGTCGAGGGCCTGCCGGTTCTGGCTGAGCTTGGCCTTGCCCTCCAGGCGGGTGATGCGGATCTGCAGGCCGACGATGGCCTGCAGCATGCCGTCGATGAATTCACGCGGCGAGTCGGACATCTTCCAGGGCTGGGCCTGCGATGCCTCATGGACCCGGGTGAGCCGGCCGACCAGGCCGCGCACGAATCTCTCGTCGTCATGGATGCTGATTTGCCCGTGCACATGCACGGCCTCGTAGTTCCAGGTGGGCACCAGGCGGTGCGTCTCGTGCTTGCTTGGATACCAGCTGGGCGAGATATAGCCTTCGGCACCACGGAAGACGACTAGCACCTCGGCGCCGTCGCGGCACTGCTGCCAGATGGGATTGGCGCGGGCCACATGGGCGCTCAGCGTGCCCATCTCCCCTGGGTCCGCATCCAGCAGGAACGGCAGGTGGTTGGCGTCCAGCACGCCGTTGGCCTGGGTAACGAGCGTACCCAGGGGGTAGCTGCGGATCAGGCCGTGCAGGCTGTCGGAATCGGTGAGGGAGAAATGGGCGGGCGTGTACATGGAGCTTGGTGCAACGGTGGACCGGCATCGGGGGAAACAGGACTATCCACCATCCCTGGCACAATGAAAAATCCAGTTTCGTGATTTTTTGGAAGACCAGTTGAAGTCCCATTTCGCCGCCGATACCGGGGCTGCGCCCAGCGCCCGCCGCATCCACGAATGGCTGAAATCCCAGATGGCCGACGGCAGCCTGGCCGTGGGCGCACGCCTGCCTTCCACCCGCGCGCTGGCGCTGGACCTGGGTGTGTCGCGCACCACCATCACGGCGGCCTACGAGCAGCTTGCGGCCGAGGGCTATCTGGAGACTGCACAGGGCGCCCGGGCGCGCGTGGCAGCTGGCGCGGAGCAGCGCAGCCGCGCGCCCCGCATTGCGGCTGCGGCGCAGGATTGCCGATCCCGCCTGTCTTCCTATGGACGGCGCGTGGATGCGCTGGCGCAGGCCCAGCCCGCTCGCGCCGGGGATGACGGGCCTGCCGTGATCGACTTTCTGTACGGCGCCCTGGCCTTTGATGACTTTCCCACGCTGGCCTGGCGGCGTGCCTACAACCGCGCCATCGTGCAGCGCCAGTCTTCCCTGTCCTACGACGCGCCCGAAGGCGAGCCGGCGCTGCGCATGGCGCTGCAAGGCTATCTGCGAAGGGCGCGGGGGCTTGTCTGTTCGGCCGATCAGATCGTGGTGGTGCAGGGCTCGCAGCAGGCCATCGACCTGTGCGCGCGCGTGCTGGTCGATCCGGGCGAGACCGTGCTGATGGAAGAGCCCTGCTACCTGATGGCGCGCCGCGTGTTCGAGGCCCAGGGCGCATGCCTGCAGGAAATGGCTGTCGATGAACAGGGCCTGGATACCTCGGCGCTGGTCGGGCGCCAGGCGCGTCTGGCCTATGTCACGCCATCGCACCAGTTTCCGCTGGGCGGCGTGCTGCCCATAGGCCGCAGGCAGCAGCTGCTGGCCTGGGCGCGCGCCACGGGTGCCTGGATTCTGGAGGACGACTATGACGGCGAATTCCGCTACGGGCTGCGTCCCATCGACGCCCTGCAGTCCATTGACGAGGTGGGTTGCGTCATCCATGTCGGCACTTTCTCCAAGGCCTTGTCGCCCCAGATGCGCATGGGCTACCTGGTGCTGCCGCCGTCCCTGGTGCCCGTGTTCCGGGAAGCCCGGCGGCTGGCCGACCGGCATGCGCCGCGCCTGGACCAGCTGGTGCTGGCCGCGCTGATCGAGGACGGCAGCTACGAGCGCCATGTGCGCGCCGCCCGCCGCCGCAACGAAGGCCGGCGGGCGGCATTGCTGCAGGCGCTGGAGCGGCATCTGCCGGGCGCGGTGCAGGTCGAAGGTTCGGCCTCGGGCCTGCATGTGGTGGCCTGGGTGCCTGCCGTGCACCAGCGCGATGAAATTGCCCTGGTGCGTCTGGCGCGAGAGCGCGGCGTGGGCGTGCGCCCCATCTCGCCGCTCTATGCGGCCGGTGACGCCCATCGCCGCCAGTCCTGCGCCGGGCTGGTCCTGGGCTATGCGAGCCTGCAGCCTCAGGCCATCGAGCAAGGGGTGCGCAGGCTGGCGGGCGTGGTCAGTCAGTGGCAGACCCAGTCCGCAACGCAAAAAAGCCCGTGACCGGGGTGCCGGTTCACGGGCCTTGGGTGCCGACGCCCCTAAAGGCGCTTTGCCCAGCGCGGTCTTACTGCTGCTTGACCGCTTCGATGGACATCACCAGGCGCACTTGCTTGGGGAAGCCGTAGTCCACGCCGTAGTTCACGCCGAAGGCGGTGCGGTCGATCACGGCCTCGAAGTCGCCGCCGCAGGTCTCGCGCTTTTGCAGCATGGCGTTGGGGTAGCAGGTGAACTTGTTGGCCTTGATGGTCACGGGCTGGGTCTTGTCCAGGATGGTCAGCTGGCCGGTGACTTCCTTGAGCTTGTCGCCGTCGAAGACGAACTTGTCGGAGACGAACTTGGCCTGGGGGAACTTGGCCACGTTGAAGATGTCGGCGCTCTTGAGGTGCTTGTCGAAGGCGGCGGTGCCCGAGCTCAGCGAGTCCATTTCCAGCACGACTTCGACCTTGCCGGCCTTGGCGTCACGGTCGAATTCCACGGTGCCGCTCTTCTTGTCGAAGCGCACGCGGTTGGTCGAGGCACCGTTGTGGTCGATCTCGAACGTGGCGAAGGTGTGCGTCGGGTCGATGGCGTAGGTTGCGGGAGCCGCCTGGGCAGCGGTGGCGAACAGGCCGGCAATGGCCAGGGCAAACACGGAAGTGCGCATGAAAGAACTCCTAGGTTGGGGTTGCACGAAACGGAAAAGAAAACGGCCAATCCTGGGCAAGAGTGCCGCTTACAGCTTGCCCACGCCGGTCAGGGCCAGCTTGAATTGCACCTGGACCTCGTCGGCCACCATGGAGGTATCGCCCCATTCGCCTTCGCCGATCTTGAACTGCAGGCGCTTGAGAGGCAGCGTGCCGGTGGCCGTGGTCGTGGTGCCGGACTGTGCCAGTTGCACGGGAATGCTCACGTTCTGGACCTGGCCCTTGATGCTGAGCTTGCCGTCCACCTGGTACTTGCCGCCGCCCAGCGCCTTGACGGCCGTGGAGTCGAAGACGGCCTGGGGGAATTTGGCGACATTGAACCAATCGGCCTTGGGCAGCTCGGCATCGGTTTCCTTGGCGCCCATGGTGGCGCTGCCGGTGTCCACGGTGAAGCGGATCTTGCTGGTGTCGGGCTTGGCCGTGTCGAACTGGACCTGGGCGTCGAATTTCTTGAAGTGGCCCTGCAGGGGCACGCCCATCTGCTTGGCCGTGAAGTTCACGGCGCTCTGGGCGGGAACGAGCTTTTGCTCGGCCAGGGCCGCCTGGGAGGTCAGGGCCGCAGCGGCCAGGGCAATGGTGGTCAGCGTGGCGGAAAAGCGCATGGCAGGACTCCTTTGGGGGTCGGGAAACATTCGATCGGGGATGGCTGGGGCGCGCGCAGCGCGGTGCGCAGGCCCTGGCTGGGGGAGAAAACTCAGGCGCGGCCCGGCAGCATGCGGGAGATGAGGCCGTCGCGGTCGATGAACTGGTGCTTGAGGGCGGCGCCCACATGCATGGCGATCAGCGCGACCAGGGCCCAGGCCGCCCAGCCGTGCAGGGGCTTGAGGGTCTCCGCCAGCTCGGGGCTTGCGCTCACGAAGTCGGGCAGGGGCAGCACGCCGAGGAAGACGATGGGAAAGCCGGCCGCCGAGCTGTAGGCCCAGCCCAGCAGGGGCACGGCAAAGAACAGCAGGTACATGGCGTGGTGGGTGCCGTTGTGGGCCCAGTGCTGCCATTGGGGCATGGCGCGGGCCACGGCGGCGGGCAGTTCGGGCGGGCGATGGGTGATGCGCCAGACCAGGCGCAGCAGGCTCAGCGTCAACAGCGTGACGCCCAGCCACTTGTGCCAGTTGTAGAGCTTCAGGCGCGAGGGCGAGAACGGCAGGCCTGTCATGTACCAGCCCAGGGCCAGGGCGGCGATCAGGCCCAGGGCCAGCAGCCAGTGGGCAGCCATGGCCACGCCGTTGTAGCGCGTGGCTTTGGAGGAGGATTTTGCTGGCGCGTTGGCGCGGGCTGAGGACTCTGTCATGGATGGCGGCAGGCTTTGGAACCGTTCAGGGCCCCTGCAAAGGGGCCCTGGATGGCAAGAAAGGGTGCGGTGCGCTCTGCGTGGACTTCGTGCACTGCGGACAACGTGCAGTGTAGGAAGCGGCAAATCCAAAAGAGTTCAGCGGTATTGACGGCTCGATTCAAAAAAGATGAAGGCTCGCCGTGCCGCGCGGAGGGCTCAGGGCCGGGTCGGATCGGCAGGCAGCACGACCACGGACTGCGCTGCCTGCTTCCAGGCGGCAGCCGCTGCATCGGCATCGCCGCGGTGCTCGGCCATCAGGGCCAGGCGCTGCCAGGCGCGGGTGCGCAGTGCGCTTTCCTGCAGGTGGGGGGCTGCGCGCAGCAACAGCTGCTGGGCCTTGCCCCAGAGCTGGCGCTGCACGCATGCCATGCCGGCCAGGTATTGCAGGCGGGCTTCGCGTGGATGGGCATTGCTGGCCGCCTCGATGCGAGCCAGCCAGGCGCCGTCCAGGCCGTCCAGGCAGGGCTCCAGCACCTGGACCAGGCGCGGCAGGTGGGATTCGCTGCGCGGGCCTGCGTGGGACAGCAGGCGCTCCCACACGGGCAGCAGCCAGGCACGGGCCTGCGCGGCCTCGCCGCCCAGGGCCATGAGGCGCGATGCGGCCGGCAGCGCAATCTCGGGCATGGCGCGCTCTTCCGTGTCCAGCGACAGCCAGAAGTGCTGCAGCTGCGTGGTGTCGCGTGCCTCGTTGATGCTCTCCAGTACCAGGCCGCGCACCACGCTGGCGGCGGCCGCGGGCGAGAAGGCGCGGTGCTTGGCCAGCAGGCGCGCCGTGTCCAGCGCCGTCGATGTCTGGCCTGCCAGGCGCGAGGCCTTCAGGCGGATGCGCAGCGCGATCGTGCGGCGTGCCGCGCCCTGGGGCAGTTCGGCCAGGCGGCGCAGTGCGTCGGATGCGTCGCGGTCGTCCAGGGCCCAGCGCGCGGCGCGCATCTGTGCGCCTTCGCGCATTTCCTGCTCCTGGGCGTTGCCCTGGGCCGGTGCGTTGGCCAGGACCTCACGCCAATGGTGGTCGCGCTGCTGGCGGTCCTGCAGTGCATGGGAGGCATCGGCGGCCACCATGTGGGCGGCGGCGCGCAGCCGCATGCCGTGCGGCACGGCGGCATGGGTCTCGGCCAGGGACTCTTCCATGGCCAGGGCCGCCAGCGCGGACTTGCGTGCGCGCAGGAAGCGGCCGGCCTGCTGGTGCGACAGGGCTTCCAGCAGGCTGTGGTGCATGGCGCGCTCTTTCTGCTGGCTGCGCCAGCGCCGCGCCTGGTGCGGCATCTGCAGCAGCGCGGCCAGCGCGCGCAGCGCGGCATACAGCAGCACGAAGGCCAGCACGATGATGGCAATGGCCAGGTTCAGTGACAGGTCCAGGCGGTAGGGCGCCCAGAACAGGGTCACCGTGCCCTGGTTGGAGCCCGCGAACAAGGCGGCCGCAACGGCCATGCCGAACAAACCGATCAACCACAGTGCAGCGCGCATTCGTCTGTCTCCCGGCTGCTCAGCGGCCTGCGGCCGCTGTTGCCAGCGCCGCCAGGGTTTCCTGCAGCGCAGGCTGTTCGGTGGTGCGCAGATTGGCCTGGATCTGCTGCAGCTGGGCCTGCACGATCTGGGTGCGCCGCGCGGCAGGATCAAAGTACTTGTTCACGGCCATCCCGGAAGCGGCCAGGTCGGCCCGCGCCGCATCCCACTGGCGCGACAGCAGGGCCAGGCGCGAGTTCAGCAGCTTGAGCTTGAGGTTCTCGCGCAGGAAATAGGCCTGTTCCGGCGCCAGCAGGATGGCGTCCGGGTGGTCTATGCGGCTGACGCGCAGCAGGTCCTGGGCTTCTTCGCGCACGGCCGTCCAGCCGCGCTCGCCCCAGGATTGCCACCAGCGCCATTCGGTGGGGCTGCCCTCGATGGGGGCGGGCTCGGGCTGGCGGGCCGCCTGGCCGGCCACGCCGCGATGGCGGCTGGCGCGTGGCTGGGCCACGGCGTTGAGCAGGGGCATCTCGTCGACCAGGCGCACCAGGTCCTCGATGCGCGTGAGCAGGCCGGCGGTGTCGGTCACGCTCATGCGGGCCAGCCGTTCCAGGTCGCGGTCCAGCGCGCGCATGACCGGGGCCAGCCGGGGCTGGGCGGCGCGTTCAATGCGCTGGCGGGCGTTCTTGAGCGTGGCCACCAGCGGCTGCAGGCTGCCGGACAGCTCGGCCTGCTGCTGTGCCAGGCGGATGGAGGATTCGATGTCCACCACCAGGTTGTCGTCGCGCGAGCGCGACATGCTTTGCAGGAGTTCGTCGAGCTGCGTGCGCTGCAGAGACAGCTCGGCAATGCGCGCCTCCATGACCGAGGTGCGCGCCGCGCTATCGCGGGCCAGGTCCTGGGCATCGCGTGCCAGGGTGCGGGCCTCGACCGACTGGGAGCCGGACTGCGCGGACTGGCGCGCCAGCTGTTCCTGGATATTGCCCAGGCGCTGCCACAGCATGCCGCAGGCAATGAGCGCCGCGACGGCCACGGCGCCCACGCCGTAGACCAGGGCCGAGGAGCCGCCGCGCAGTTCTGCAGCGGGGCTGCTTTGGGCGGAGCCGGCTGCGAAGGCTGCTGCGGAGGATGCGGGCGTTAGGTCCTGCGGGGTGGGGCGGTCTTGCGCTGCGTCGGAACTCATGGCGACGATTCTATCGACGCAACCACGTCCTCCAGAGCGGGCCGGCATTGCTTGACATCTCCGAATCCCATGTGTCTTGCCTGGGCAGCGATTCGCTCGTGCGTAGCGAGCGCTCGCGCTTTTTGCCACGATTGGCCCGGCAGGAGCTGTTGCAGGTTGGCAACGGATTCGGCGCTGCTGAGCAGCCACAGCGTGCCATCTTCGGCCGCCTGGCGTGCCAGCTGTGTCTGTGCCGCGCTCCAGGCCGGCAGCTCGCGCTGGTAGACGGCCAGCATTTCGACCTGGGCACCTGCCTCGCGCAGTCGGGCGGCCAGCCAATCGCGGCCGGCGCCTGCCGTGGCCGGCACGGTCCTGGGCGCTCCTGCGTGGCTGTCGCCACGCACGATGAGCACGCGGTCGCCCGCATGGATCTGGTCATGCACGCGCTGCCATAGCGTTTCGGATTCGAACTGGGCGGCGTCCGGTGGCGGGCCGTCGATCTGTGCTGGCGCAATGCCCAGGGCCAGCAGCGCCCGGGCGGTGCCGGGGCCGGGCGTCCAGGCGCGGGTGGAGGCCGGAAGCCGTGCGGGGTCGGCGCCGAAGAAATGCTGGACGGCGTTGCCGCTGACGAACATCACGGCGCGGTAGCCGGGGCCTTCGCGCAGCGACCTGCGGGCAGCGAGCAGGGCCTGTTGCGTGGCGGCATCCCGGCAGGGGCCTATGGCCATCAGTGCCAGCGCCTGCGCCGGAAGGCCCCGGGCCTGCAGCGCATCCACCCACGCGGCTGCGTCATGGGCCGGGCGGGTGACGAGTATGCGCGGTGGCATGTGGGCGTGCCGTCTAGAGCTTGGGGGCCGGTTGGGCGCCCGCCGCCTGCAGCAGCGCAGCCACGTGCTGGCCCAGTGCGTCGGCACTGGCGAAGTCGGTGACGGTGGCATCGGCGCGCACCTGCACCAGCGGCAGCCGGCCTTCCGGGTCTCCCCAGGCTGCGTCCAGGCGCAGTTGCTGGCCGTCGAAGGTGCCGTGCGCCGCCAGCGGCATGGAGCAGCTGCCGCCCATGCAGCGGCTGACGGCGCGCTCGGCGGTCACGGTCAGCCAGGTGGTCTGGTGGGCCAGCGGGGCCAGGGCGTCGATCAGGTCCTGGCGGTCGGCGCGCACCTCGATGCCCAGCGCGCCCTGGCCTGCGGCAGGCAGCATGCCGGCGGGCTCGAACCTGGCGCGGATGCGGTCAGCCAGGCCCAGGCGCATCAGGCCGGCAGCGGCCAGCACGATGGCGTCGTAGTGGCCTTCGTCCAGCTTGCGCAGGCGGGTGTTCACGTTGCCGCGCAGCGGCTCTATCCTCAGGTCGGGGCGCAGGGCCTGCAGCAGTGCCTGGCGGCGCAGGCTCGATGTGCCGACGACGGCGCCCTGCGGCAGCTCGGCCAGCGCGGCGTAGCGATTGGAGACAAAAGCGTCGCGCGGGTCTTCGCGTTCCATCACGCAGGCCAGCACAAAGCCTTCGGGCAGCTCCATGGGCACGTCCTTGAGCGAGTGCACGGCGATGTGGGCGCGTCCTTCTTCCAGCGCCGCTTCCAGCTCCTTGACGAACAGGCCCTTGCCGCCCACCTTGGACAGCGTGCGGTCCAGGATCTGGTCGCCCTTGGTGGTCATGCCCAGCAATTCCACTTCATGCCCCCGGGCGCGCAGCAGTGCCTGGACATGCTCGGCCTGCCACAGTGCCAGCTGGCTCTCGCGCGTGGCGATCACGATGGAGTGGGGGATCAGTGGTTTGGTATTCATCAGGAGCCTCGGGGGGAGCGCGGGATGCTAGCATGCTGCGCCGCAGTAAACCCGGCACCAGGACCGAAGCCCAAGCAAACCGATACGCTGACCGATTCCAGGAGATTCGTTGATGGCCACCGCCCCCCGCAAGAGCAATGCGCGAGATGACAGGCGTGATGACAAGCCTGTCCGCAAGACGGACAAGGACCTGCCGCTGATCGAGGACATACGCCTGCTGGGGCGCATTCTGGGCGATGTGATCCGCGAGCAGGAAGGCGTGGCGGCCTTCGAGCTGATCGAGCAGGTGCGCCAGCTGTCGGTGACCTTCCGTCGCGATGCCGACGAGACCGCCGACCGCGCGCTCAAGCGCCTGCTCAAGGGCCTGACCACGGACCAGACGGTGAGCGTGATCCGCGCCTTCACCTATTTCAGCCATCTGGCCAACCTGGCCGAGGACCGCCACCACATCCGCCGCCGCGCCGTGCACGAGCGCGCGGGCAACACGCAGGAAGGCAGCATCGAAGTGGCGCTGGCGCGGCTGCGCTGGGCCGGCATCTCGGCCGGTACCGTGGCGCAGACGCTGGCCAGGAGCTATGTGGCACCCGTGCTCACGGCCCACCCCACGGAAGTGCAGCGCCAGAGCATCCTGGTGGCCGAGCGCGACATCTCCCAACTGCTGGCCGCGCGCGAGGACATCGTGGCCCGCGCCCAGCTGTACAACAGCGCCAAGGACGCGCTCACCCCGCGCGAACTCGAACGCAACGAGGCCCAGCTGCGCGCCCGCGTCAGCCAGCTGTGGCAGACACGCCTGCTGCGCTACTCCAAGCTCACCGTGGCCGACGAGATCGAAAACGCGCTGTCCTACTACGAAGCCACCTTCTTGCGCGAGATTCCCAAGCTGTATGCGCAACTGGAGCAGGAGCTGGGCAACACCCTGCCCGTGCACAGCTTCCTGCGCATGGGCCACTGGATCGGCGGCGACCGCGACGGCAACCCCAATGTCACGGCCCAGAGCCTGGAGCTGGCGCTGTCGCGCCAGGCCGACGTGGCGCTGCGCCACTATCTGCGCGAGGTGCACTACCTGGGCGGCGAGCTGTCGCTGTCCCAGCGCCTGACCGATGTCACGCCCGAGATGCAGGCGCTGGCAGAGCGCTCGCCCGACACCAACGAGCACCGCTCCGACGAACCCTACCGCCGCGCGCTCACCGGCATCTACGCGCGCCTGGCCGCCACGCTCAAGGTGCTGACCGGCGGCGAGGCCGCGCGCCATGCCGTGGCGCCGCAGAACGCCTATGCCTCGCCCGAGGAGTTCCTGGCCGACCTGCGCGTCATCGACGACTCGCTCAGCCGCAACCATGGCGAGGTGCTGGCGCCCCAGCGCCTGCGTCCGCTGATGCGCGCCGTGCAGGTTTTCGGCTTCCACCTTGCCACCGTGGATCTGCGCCAAAGTTCGGACAAGCATGAGGAGGTGGTGGCCGAGCTGCTGGCCACCGCGCGCCTGGAGCCCGACTATTCGGGCCTGCAGGAAGACGCCAAGTGCGCCCTGCTGGTGCGCCTGCTGGAAGAGGCGCGGCCGCTGCGCGTGGTGGGCGCCGACTATTCCGAGCATGCGCGCGGTGAACTGGCCATCTTCGAGGCCGCGCGCCGCCTGCGCGCGACCCTGGGCGCCGAGGCGATACGCCACTGCATCATCAGCCACACCGAGTCGGTCAGCGACCTGCTGGAAGTGCTGCTGCTGCAAAAGGAGGCGGGGCTGCTGCGCGGCACGCTGGACGACGGCGCCGTCTGCGACGTGATCGTCGTGCCGCTGTTCGAGACCATCGGCGACCTGCGCAGCGCCGCGCCCATCATGCGGCGCTACTTCCAGCTGCCCGGCGTGGCGGCCATGGTGCAGCGCAGCGGCGGCGAGCAGGACATCATGCTGGGCTACAGCGACAGCAACAAGGATGGCGGCATCTTCACCAGCAACTGGGAGCTGTACCGCGCCGAGATCTCGCTGGTCGAGCTGTTCGATGATCTGGCCGACAGCCATGGCATCAGCCTGCGCATGTTCCATGGCCGCGGCGGCACGGTGGGCCGTGGCGGCGGCCCCAGCTACCAGGCCATCCTGGCGCAGCCCCCGGGCACCGTGCGCGGCCAGATCCGGCTGACCGAGCAGGGCGAGGTCATCGCCTCCAAGTACGCCAACCCCGAGATCGGCCGGCGCAACCTGGAGACCCTGGTGGCCGCCACGCTGGAGGCCACGCTGCTGCAGCCGACCAAGCCGGCCACGCGCGCCTTCCTGGACGCGGCGGCGTTTCTGTCCGAGGCCAGCATGGGTGCCTACCGCGCCCTGGTGTACGAGACTCCCGGCTTCACCAGCTACTTCTTCAGCAGCACACCCATCCGCGAGATTGCCGAGCTGAACATCGGATCGCGCCCGGCCTCGCGCAAGCCCTCGCAGAAGATCGAGGACCTGCGCGCCATTCCCTGGGGCTTCAGCTGGGGCCAGTGCCGGCTCACGCTGCCGGGCTGGTACGGCTTCGGCGCGGCGGTGCAGGCCTTCATCGGGCAGCCGGGCAAGGATGGCAAGGCCCAGCTGGCCCTGCTGCAGAAGATGTACCGCCAGTGGCCGTTCTTCCGCACCCTGCTGTCCAACATGGACATGGTGCTGGCCAAGAGCGACCTGAACCTGGCCTCGCGCTATGCCGACCTGGTGCCGGACGCACGCCTGCGCCGCCGCATCTTCAGCGCCATCGAGGCCGAGTGGCACAGCACCGTCGATGCGCTGGCGCGCATCACGGGCGACAAGCAGCGCCTGGCCCACAACGAGGCGCTGGCGCGCTCCATCCGCCACCGCTTTCCCTACATCGATCCGCTGCACCATCTGCAGGTGGAGCTGGTGCGCCGCTGGCGCGGCGGCCAGACCGATGAGCGCATCAAGACCGGCATCCACCTGTCGATCAATGGCATTGCGGCCGGCGTGCGCAATACCGGCTGATCGAGGGCGCGAGCGGGCCGGGAGGCCCCTCGCGCCGCCATGCGCAGGGCGCCGGCCGGCCGCCGTGTAGGATGTGCTTCGGACAGGGGCGCATGACTCCTGCCGGGAAGTGAAGGGTGGGAGCTTATGGGCAACAAGACGCCATGGCCGGGGTTCCCGGACATGCAACTGTTCCTGACGCAGCGCCTGGCCAGGCTGGCCGGTGCCAACTCCATGCGGGCCATACGCGAAGGCCTGCTCTGGCTGGTCCCATGCCTGCTGGTCTCGGCCCTGTTTCTCATACTGTCGGCGCTGGCGCAGATGTCCGGCCAGCCCGAGCCCGTGGTGCAGCTTCTTGCGGGCCTGCATGCGCAGATCGGCAGCATCCTGCCGCTGCTGGTGGCCGCCTCCATCGGCTACATGCTCTCCATACGCCACAGGCTGCCGCGCCTGCCGGTGACCTTTCTGTGCTTTGCCCATGTGCAGATGGCCATCTTCCTGCTGCGCGAGCATCCGCGCGCGGCCGCCACGCTGGTGCTGTTCATCGCCATAGCCTCGCCCCTGATCACCGTGCCGCTGATGGCCAGGCTCAGCGCCATGCGCTGGACGCGCATTGCGCGCACGGGCTTTGTGGGCGAGAACGTACGCGAGGTGATGAACCTGGTCGTGCCCGGCTCCATCGTCGCGCTGCTGCTGGTGGTGCTGCTACTGGGCCTGCAGCAGGTGCTGCCCGATATCACCCAGGCCGAACTGCCGCTGGCCATCGCCACCCCCGAGAGCCCCTATCGCAGCGGGCTGACGCTGACGCTGCTCAATTCCGTGCTCTGGTTCTTTGGCGTGCAGGGCTACTACGCCATGCAACCCTTCTTCCAGGTGCTGGACCAGGCCGTGCTGGCCAACGCCGCCGCCGTGGCCAAGGGGCTGGTGGCGCCCTGGGCGCTCAACGGCGGCCTGATGGGGTCCTTCGTCTTCATCGGCGGCTCGGGGGCCACGCTGTCACTGGCGCTGGCCGTGCTGCTGTTTTGCAAGGGGCGCGGCCTGCGCATGCTGGCGTTGGCCGCGCTGCCCATCTCCCTGCTCAACGTCAACGAGATCCTGCTGTTCGGCCTGCCGGTCATCCTGAACCTGCGCCTGCTCGTGCCTTTTCTGGCGGTGCCCGCCATCAACCTGGTCGTGGCCGTCACGGTGGTGCAGGCCGGCTGGGTGGCTCCGGCCTCGATGGTGCTGCCCCTGACCGCGCCCGTGGTCTTCAATGCCTACGTGAGCACGGGCGGCGACATGGGCGCCGTGGTGCTGCAACTGGCGCTGACGGTGTTGGGGGCGCTGGTCTATGCGCCTTATGTGCGCTCCATCGACCGGCTGGGCCAGGACGATGGCGCCATCGTGCTGCGCGCGCTGGACACCACGTTCTCCCGGCTGCCCGAGGAGGCAGGCCTGGTCACGCGCGATCCGCTGGTGCTGGCGCACGAGACCCAGGCCCGGCGCGAGACCATGCTGTCCCATATCCGCCGCATCAGCGAGTACGAATTCCACCTGGAATTCCAGCCCCAGGTCTCGCACCGCAGCGGCTTGTGCCTGGGCTGCGAGGCCCTGTTGCGCGCCCACGATTCGCAGGGCAGGTTGCAGCAGCCCGGCGGCTTTCTGCGCTGGCTGGGTGATGCCGGCCTGATGCGCGAGGTCGATCTGTGGGTGGCGGGCGCTGCCGTGCGCCAATGCCGGCTGTGGCGCCAGCACGGTTTTTCCCTGCCGATCAGCATCAATGTCACGGGCGCCACGCTGACATCGCCCGAGTACTGCTCGCGCCTGCTGATGCTGCTGGCGCAGGCCAGGGGCCAGGTGGGCGTGGAGATCACGGAGGAAGCGCTGGTGGGCGATGTGGAGGCGATCCGCAAGGCCATAGGCCAGATCCACGCGCTGGGCGCCAAGGTGGCCATAGACGACTTCGGCACCGGCTTCTCGTCCATGAGCTACCTGCACCAGTTCGACGTGGATGCCATCAAGATCGACCGCAGCTTCGTCGTGGCCAGCGGTCATGCCAAGGGCGCGCTGGTGCTGGACGGCCTGCTGCGCTTTTGCGAGGCGCTGCAGTTGAACGTGGTGGCCGAAGGCGTGGAGACCCAGGCGCAGCTGCAGGCCCTGGGCTTCGAGGGCGAGCTGCTGGTGCAGGGCTGGTACTTCAGCCGGGCCCTGCCGGGAGAGCAGTTGCCGCAGTTCGCCAGCGACTGCGCCGCCAGGGCAGGCGGCGAGACGGTCTGAATCCGTGCTGGTGCATCGCTGCGGCGATGCAGGGGCTCAATGCAGCATCAGGGAGCCGGCGCTCTTGCTCTTGCCGGCGCGTGCGGGCGGATTGCACAGGCCGCACTGGTAGTGGCGCTCGTTCTCGTAGGGCTCGGTCACGAACTGGCCCTTGCACACGGAGCACTGGGTGCGGGTCAGCATCTGCGCATCGACAAACTTCACCAGGCGCCATGCGCGTGTGAAGGACAGCAGCGCCTCCAGCTCGGCGGCCTGGATCTGCTCGGTATAGAGACGGTAGGCCTTGGTCAGTTGTTCAACGGCATCCAGCTCGGCGCCCTTGGACAGGTATTCGTAGATATTCAGGAACAGCGAACTGTGGATGTTCTCCTGCCAGGTCAGGAACCAGTCGGTCGAGAACGGCAGCTGGCCCTTGGAAGGCGACTTGCCGGCGATCTCCTTGTACAGGCGGATCAGGCGCTCGTAGGACAGCGTGGTCTCGGATTCGAGCACCTGCATGCGTGCACCCATCTCGATGAGCATGGCGGCACGCTCGATCTGCTTGGACTCGTTCAGGACACTTTTGACGGCGGTGGACATGGCGGGCTCCAGAGTTCTTCGGGCGGATCAGAGGACTTCGGAAACGCGGCTGGCCATCAGGATGTTGGCGTGCAGCGTATTGGTTGCACCGTTGCCGATCTTGTTGCTGCTGTGGTTGGTCAGCAAGCTCCAGACCATTTCGTCGTCCACGCGGAAGCTGGCGAGCAGGGTATTGCGCGAGGCCAGCTTCAGCACCTGGGCTGCCGACAGCGCGGCCAGCAGGTCGCAGGATTCTTCGTTCAGTCCCAGGCGGAACACCGCTTCCGCCTTGTCCTGGCGGATCAGGGTCTGGGCCAGCATCAGGTAAGTGAGGTTGGCTTCGCGGATTTCGGCAAGCAGCTGTTCATTGTTCATAGGACCATCCTTTGCATCTCGGCAGCCGCAACACCGGGGTAGAAACAAGATGTTCAACCTGTTGCGATCTGTTGGGATGGATTGTGGAGGAGGGTCCCTGGCCGTTGAAGTCGGGGCAGGTCTGCGCCGGATGTCTGGTTGTGAGACGGCGTTTGTAAGATTTACCTTACACCTGTAGCAAGGTTTGGATGACTCGATTTCGCCCGGCCTCTGCCGTCCGGGGGCCTGGGAGCAGGCCGCTGCAGTGGTGTTGTTGCATGTCGGCCTTTTGACACAGTGCTGTCATTGTGCAGCCTCCCAGGGGCGGGCATAAGCCGAATTAGCCGCGCTCCACCGGCCTCTTCGGGTCACTGCACCACTCGCTCCAGCTGCCCGCGAAAAGCCGTGCCGGCGGCAGTCCTGCAATGCGCATGGCCAGCAGGTTGGGCAGGGCGCTCACGCCGCTGCCGCACTGGTGGACCACGCTGGCCGGATCGCGGCCGGCCAGCAGCCGGTCGAACTCGGCGCGCAGCAGGGCGGCGGGCTTGAAGCGGCCGTCGGCCGCAATGTTTTCGGTGAAAGGCCTGTTCAGTGCGCCCGGGATATGGCCGGCCACGGGGTCCAGCGGCTCGACTTCGCCGCGATAGCGTGCCGGCGCGCGCGCATCGACCACGGTCTGGCCGGCGCTGCCCAGCGCATCGAGCACCTGCTGTGCCGTCACCAGCTGCTGCAGCGGCTCGTGCAGCTCGAAGTTGGACTGAAAGCGCGCGCTTTCCTCGCCCGATGCCACAGGCTGGCCTGCGGCCTGCCAGGCCTGGAGACCTCCGTCGAGCACGGCCACATCGCCATGTCCGGCCCACTGCAGCATCCACCACAGGCGCCCGCAGTAGTTGGCGCCGTTGCGGTCATAGACCACGGCCTGCATGTCGTTGGAAAAACCGATCTCCGACAGCCACATGGCAAACAGCTCGCGGCTGGGCAGCGGGTGGCGGCCGCCCGAGGCGGCCTGCTCGCTGGCCGCCACGCTGCCATGTGCGCCGGGCACGCCGTGTTTTGCGCTGAGGTCATGGTCCAGGTCGGCGAAGACGGCGCCGGGAATATGCGCCTGCAGGTACTGCGCCTTGCCGGCTGCGGGTTGGGCCAGGTCGAAGCTGCAGTCAAAGACCATCAGCGGACGGCCGCCGGACTGCAGCGCGGCCAGTTCCTGGACGGAGATCAGGGTCTGGTAGGAGGAGGTGTTGGATGTCATGGATGCGGAACTCCGAAAGCCAGCGCAGGCGGCGGTGCGCCTGCGGCAAAAGGTCCGATCCATTATGCGACGGCCCCAGGCGGGCCGTCGCCGTCAGCCGCGTGAACGCAGGGCCGTGGCCAGTGCGCCGCTGGCCACGATCAGCACGATGCCGGCCCAGCCGATCAGCGGCACGCTTTCGCCGAACAGCGCCAGGCTCAGCAGGGCGGCAAAGACGATGCCCGAGTACTGCAGATTGGCCACCACCAGGGTATTGCGGCTGTTGCCGGCCGAAGCGTAGGCCGCCGTCATGCAGACCTGGGCCACGGCAGCCAGCACGCCCACGGGCAGCAGCCACAGCGCGCGCCAGCCCGGCCAGGCGGACACGCCCGTGAAGCACATGGCCAGGGCGCCGGCCACGGCCGAGCCCAGTGCGAAGTAGAAGACCACGCGCGCCTCGGGCTCGCCCATGCGCGACAGCGTGGCCACCTGCATATAGGCCATGGCGGCGAACACCCCGCCGATCAGGCCGCCCGCGCTGGCCACGAATTCCTGCGGCGCCGCGCTGGGGCGCAGCACCAGGATCACGCCCACGAAGCCCAGGGCCACGGTGGCGACCAGGCTCCAGGGAAACGGCGGCAGTGCGCGCAGCGCATGCGATTCGGGCTGGCGGCGCAGCTGGTGGCGCAGCAGCAGGCCCTGGCCGATCAGAAACACCGCCATCCAGATGCTGCTCATGGAGTTGAAGGTGGCGGCCGTAGCCAGCGGCAGGTGGCCGATGGAGTAGAACCAGGCGCCCATGGAAGTCACGCCCACGAAGCTGCGCCAGGCATGCTCGCGCGGGTAGCGCGTGGCCAGCGAAATGCCCTGGTGGCGCGCCAGCCACCACAGCGCCACCATGCTGACCAGCCCGCGGTAGAAGACGATCTCCGCCGCGTTGAAATCCTGGGAGGCGAACTTCACACACACACTCATGACCGCAAAGACGAATGCGGCCGCCACCATCCACAGGGCTTGCATATAAATGACCGGATAGAGCCGCACAAGGACCGCGGCGCTGGACGAGAAAAGGGTTGGGTTTTGTTTTTGGCGCATGCCGCCTGGCTGTCTACGGCCCGGGGCCGCGGCAGGGGGCACGCGCAAGGCACTGTATTGCATAAGCCAAGACATTGGGTCTGCCTCGGGATGCATTGCAGTCGCCAGCCCTGCCCATTGGGCACACCAGGGCGCTTGCATTCAGAAGAGCTGTGCGGCGGGCCTGCCGCTCGATGAAGGCGGCCCGATGCAGGAGGCCCAATGCAGACGGCCCGCACGAATGCGGGCCGTCGGAAGAGCCGGAGCCGATCAGCGTGCGGGGACTGCGTCGCCCATCACGCCGCGATACCACTCATGGAAGTGCTGCATGCCGTCTTCCATGGGGCTCTGGTAGGGGCCGACCTCGTTGTCGCCGCGCTCGTACAGCGCCCTGCGGCCGGCGTCCATGCGCTCGCCGATCTCGTCGTCCTCGATGCAGGTCTCCATGTAGGCGGCCTTTTGCGCCTGCACGAATTCGGGCTCGAAGGCGGCGATCTCTTCGGGGTAGTAGAACTCGACCACGTTCAGTGTCCGGTCCACGGCCAGCGGGTGCAGGGTCGAGACCGTGAGCACGTGCGGATACCACTCCACCATGATGTGCGGGTAGTAGGTCAGCCAGATCGCTCCGCGTTCGGGCAGCTCGCCGTTGCGGTAGGCCAGCAGCACGTCGTGCCACTTCCTGTAGGTGTCCGAGCCGGGCCGGGCAAAGCCGGGCGCCACGCCCACGGTCTGCACCGAGTACTCCCTGGAAAACTCCCACTGCAGGTCATCGCAGGTCACGAAGTTGCCCAGGCCCGGATGGAACGGGCCCACGTGGTAGTCCTCGAGGTAGACCTCGATGAAGGTCTTCCAGTTGTAGTTGCACTCGTGCATCTCGACATGGTCGAGCACGAAGCCCTCGAAGCTCAGCTGCTCGCGCAGCTTCATGCCGGCGAGGTCGGCCTCGATGTCGCGGCCGTTGTCCTCGAACAGCAGGCCGTTCCACTCGCGCAGCCGGTAGTTGTTCAGGTTCAGGCAGGGATCGTGGCTGAAGTGCGGTGCGCCCAGCAGCTCGCCGCTGGTGCTGTAGGTCCAGCGGTGCAGCGGGCAGACGATGTTGCCCCCCGCATGGCCCTTGCCTTCGGTCATCAGGTTGCCCCTGCCCTTGAGCATCACGGCCTGGCGGTGGCGGCAGACGTTGGAGATCAGCTCCACCTGCCCCCTGGCGTTGCGCACCAGCGCACGGCCTTCCTTTTCCTGGGGCAGGGCGTAGTAGTCGCCTATCTCGGGAACGGCCAGTTGGTGGCCCACGTAGCGCGGGCCGCGTTGAAAGATGGTCTCCAACTCACGCTGGAACAGCGCAGGGTCGAAGTAGCTGGAAACTGGTAGTTGGCTTGCGGCCTGCTGCAGTTGAAGACTTAAATCAGACATGGGTGACCTGACCTAAAGACTCCCCACAGGGAGGGTGCGCGTGCGCACGGGATTGGAAAAAGCAAAACCGGCCGTTCCTGGACATGGAGACAGGCTTCACGACTTGAAAACAAGCGGCGCCCGAGGCGTCCTGTCTTGTCGGTGAGCCCGACCGCATGCCTAGGCAAGGGGCCGGTTTGGCGGGGAATGGGATTATAGCCCGTGGGGTTATTTCCGGATGCCCGGTACGTGTATTGCAAGCGGCCGATGGCGCCTGTCAAGGGCTGTCCGGTTATTGGCGGCGCGGTCGCGGAGGGACGCCTAGAATCGTCGGTTCCCCACAACGCACTGCCAACGCCACATGCCCAAGGCTGCCCCCAAGGCTCCCGCCGAGCCCACCAGTTACGAATCCGCGCTGCAGGAGCTGGAGCAGCTCATCGCGCAGATCGAGTCGGGCCAGCTGCCTCTGGAGCAGATGCTGGCCGGCTACCAGCGCGCGGCGCAGCTGCTCGGCTACTGCCGTGGCCAGCTCGACGCGGTGCAGGAGCAGGTCAAGGTGCTAGACGAGGGGACCCTGGCCCCTTGGAGCCAGGATTGAAGATTGCCATGAGTGCCCTGATGACTTCCGCTTCCGATGTTTCCCAGGCGCCGGGCCTTGGCGCGCTGGATTTTCCCTGCTGGATGAACGACCGCCTGGCGCGCACCGAAAGCGCGCTGTCCCAATGGGTGGGCGTGGATGCGCCGGCCGGCCTGGGCGAAGCCATGCGATACGCCGTGCTCGATGGCGGCAAGCGCCTGCGCCCGCTGCTGGTCTGGGCTGCGGCCGAGGCCGTGGCCGGCCTGCCGTCGGCCGCCGTGCGTGCCGGCTGCGCCGTGGAACTGATCCATGCCTATTCGCTGGTGCACGACGACATGCCCTGCATGGACAACGACGTGCTGCGCCGTGGCAAGCCCACGGTCCATGTGCAGTTCGGCGAGGCCTCGGCCCTGCTGGCCGGCGACGCGCTGCAGGCACTGGCCTTCGAGCTGCTCGTGCCCGCGCCCGACGAGGCTGACGGCATGCCCGATGCGCTGCAGGCGCGGCTGTGCCGGCTGCTGGGCCGTGCCGCAGGCGCGCAGGGCATGGCCGGTGGCCAGGCCATCGACCTGGCCAGCGTGGGCCTGCAGCTGAGCGAGGCCCAACTGCGCGAGATGCACCGCCTCAAGACCGGTGCCCTGCTGCATGCCAGCGTGCTCATGGGCGCAGCCTGCAAGGAGGGCGTGGATGCCCAGGCCTGGCAGGCGCTGTCCGACTACGGGCAGGCGCTGGGCGTGGCCTTCCAGGTGGTGGATGACATCCTCGACGTGGTGGCCGACTCGGCCACCCTGGGCAAGACGGCCGGCAAGGACGCGGCCAACGACAAGCCGACCTATGTCTCGCTGCTGGGCCTGGACCAGGCCCGCGCCCATGCCGACGAGCTGTGCGCCCTGGCGCACGCGGCGCTGGCGCGCAGCGGCCTGCCGGACACGCGGGCCCTGGCGGCACTGGCCGACATGGTCGTGAGCCGCACTCACTGACAATGAAGCACCCCCTGAGTCGCTTCGCGCCTTCCCCCTCTCTACCCGCTTCGCGGGGGAGGGGGACGACACCCTCGCTGCGGGGCGGCCCTTGCTCGGTGTCCCTTGGTGGGGGCGCGCTACTTGCAAGGGTGGCGTTCGATGCCACAGGCAACTGATACGAAAATATGGGCGATGGTCTTGCGGCCATCAAGATATCTAGCATGACCACGAACACCTACTCCCTGCTGCAGACCATCGACGATCCCGCGGATCTGAGGCGTCTGTCGCGTGCCGAACTCAAGACCCTGGCCCAGCAGCTGCGTGCCTATGTGCTCGACAGCGTCTCCAAGACCGGCGGGCATCTGAGTTCCAACCTGGGCACGGTGGAGCTGACGGTGGCGCTGCATGCGGTGTTCGACACGCCCTACGACCGCGTCGTCTGGGACGTGGGCCACCAGACCTATCCGCACAAGATCCTCACGGGCCGGCGCGAGCGCATGGCGTCGCTGCGCCAGTTCGGCGGCCTGTCGGGCTTTCCGCAGCGCGCCGAGAGCGAGTACGACACCTTCGGCACGGCCCACTCCTCCACCAGCATCTCGGCCGCCCTGGGCATGGCCCTGGCCGCCAAGCAAAAGGGCGAGGACCGCCGCGCCATCGCCGTCATCGGCGACGGCGCCATGACGGCCGGCATGGCCTTCGAGGCGCTGAACAACGCCGGCGTGACCGATGCCAACCTGCTGGTCATCCTCAACGACAACGACATGAGCATCAGCCCGCCCGTGGGCGCGCTCAACCGCTACCTGGCCCAGCTCATGAGCGGGCAGTTCTACGCCAAGGCGCGCGACATGGGCAAGAGCGTGCTCAAGCAGGTGCCGCCGCTTCTGGAGCTGGCCAAGCGGCTGGAGCAGCAGGCCAAGGGCATGGTCGTGCCGGCCACGCTGTTCGAGAACTTCGGCTTCAACTACATCGGCCCCATCGACGGGCATGACCTGGACTCGCTGATCCCCACCCTGGAGAACATCAAGAGCCTCAAGGGCCCGCAGTTCCTGCACGTGGTCACGAAGAAGGGCCAGGGCTACAAGCTGGCCGAGGCCGACCCCGTGGCCTACCACGGCCCCGGCAAGTTCGACCCCAGCGTGGGCCTGGTCAAGCCGGCCACGCCCCCGAAGCAGACCTTCACCCAGGTCTTCGGCCAGTGGCTGTGCGACATGGCGGACAAGGACCAGCGCCTGGTCGGCATCACGCCGGCCATGCGCGAGGGCTCGGGCATGGTGGAATTCCACAAGCGCTTTCCGGGCCGCTACTACGACGTGGGCATTGCCGAGCAGCATGCGGTCACCTTTGCCGCAGGCATGGCCTGCGAAGGCCTCAAGCCCGTGGTTGCCATCTACTCCACCTTCCTGCAGCGCGGCTACGACCAGTTGATCCATGACGTGGCGCTGCAAAAGCTGCCCGTGGTCTTTGCGCTGGACCGCGCGGGCCTGGTCGGCGCCGATGGCGCCACGCACGCAGGTGCGTATGACATCGCCTTCGTGCGCTGCATTCCGCACATGAGCATGGCCTGCCCGGCCGACGAGCGCGAATGCCGCCAGCTGCTCACCACCGCCTACGAGCAGGACCATCCCGTGGCCGTGCGCTACCCGCGTGGCGCGGGCGTGGGTGTGGCGCCGCTGGAGAGCCTGGAGGGCCTACCCTTCGGCAAGGGAGAGGTGCGCCGCGAATCGGCGGCGAAGAAGGTCGCCATCCTGGCCTTCGGCACCCTGCTGTATCCCGCGCTGACCGCAGCCGAGGCGCTGGACGCCACCGTGGTCAACATGCGCTGGGCCAAGCCGCTGGACGAGGAACTGCTGCGCCAGGTGGCCTCCACGCACGAGCTCATCGTCACCGTGGAAGAGGGCTGCATCATGGGTGGCGCAGGCAGCGCCGTGGCCGAGTCGCTGCAGGCTGCCGGCATTACGCGACAGCTGCTGCAGCTGGGCCTGCCCGACGAGTTCATCGAGCACGGCGATCCCGCCAGGCTGCTGGCCCTGCAGGGGCTGGACGCGGCCGGCATCGAGGCGTCGGTGCGCGCCCACCTGGCGCCCGAGCGCGCCGTGGCCTGAAGATGGGACGGGCCTGTGCCCCGCGATGGGGCGCATCGCGCATGCCGAGCAGGACTACGCGGGGGAAAACCCCGTCCGCGCTTGCTTTGCGGCGTTTTTAGAATCGATACCACCTGATACAGTGTGAATGCACGTGCGAACGTGCGTTTTTTTTGCCGCCGGGCCCCCAAGGCAGAAGCGGCCCCTCGGAGGGGCAGCGGACCTTGCGCAGCAAGGGGTGGTGGTGGCTTTTTCTGACTGACAACACATCGCGGAGAGACATTCATGGACCGTCGTTCGATCATCAAACATGCGGGAATCGCCGGCGTGCTGGCTGTGGGAGCCGCACCCGCAGTCCACGCCCAGGAGGCGGTCCGCTGGCGTCTGGCCGCGAGCTTTCCCAAGTCGCTGGACACCATCTTCGGCTCGGCCGAAATGTTCTCCAAGACGCTCAAGGCGATGTCGGGCGGCAAGTTCGAAGTCTCGGTGCATGCGGCCGGTGAGCTGATGCCCGCCTTCGGCGTGGTCGACGGCATCCAGAACGGCACCATCGAGATGGCGCTGACGGCGCCCTACTACTTCACCGGCAAGGACTACATCTTCGCCTTCGGCTGCGCCGTGCCCTTCGGCCTGACGGCGCGCCAGATGGATGCATGGATGGAGCACGGCGGCGGCCGCAAGCTCATGGACGAGTTCTATGCCCAGTACAACATCAAGAGCCAGAGCGCAGGCAACACGGGCACCCAGATGGGCGGCTGGTTCCGCAAGGAGATCAAGTCGGTGGCCGATCTCAAGGGCCTGAAGATGCGCCTGGGCGGCGGCCTGTTCGGCGACGCCATGCTCAAGCTCGGCGTGGTCGCGCAGAACATGCCCGTGGGCGAGGTCTACCAGGCGCTTGAAAAGGGCACGCTGGATGCCGTGGAATTCGTAGGTCCGTACGACGACCAGAAGCTGGGCTTCAACAAGGTCGCTCCCTACTACTACTACCCCGGCTGGTGGGAAGGCGGCGCCGAGCTGGAGTTCTTCATCAACACCAAGGCGTATGCGGCCCTGTCGCCCGAGTACAAGGCCATGGTCGATGCGGCCTGCAACGTGGCGGCACGCGACATGACGGCCAAGTACGACGCCAACAACCCCGTGGCGCTCAAGAAGCTGGTGGCCGACAAGACCCAGCTCAAGGCCTTCCCCAAGGACTTCATGGATGCCGGCTACAAGGCCGTCATGGAGATCATGGCCGAGCATGACGCCAAGTCGCCCATGTTCAAGAAGATCAACCAGAGCCTGCGCACCTTCCAGCGCGACCAGCTGCTGTGGGAGCGCTTCTCGGAGTTCCGCTACAACAGCTACATGACCACGGCCAAGCTGTAAGCAGGTCTGCAGCCAGCAGCACGCACAAGGACGGTCCATGCCTTCCACGCCTGCAGGCCAAGCCCGCGTCCCCTCTGCGAAATGCAGCGGGGACGGCGGGCTTTTTTGTTCCGATGATGTATGTGGGCCGAGCTGCCAAGAGCAGTCCGGCCTTTTTTGAATGCTCTCAAGCAGAGCGAATCAGGAGGAGACAGAGATGGACAGAAGAAAAGCACTCAAGCACGCCGGTCTGGCCGGCGTATTGACTGCCGCAGCGGCGCCAGCCGTTCATGCGCAGGCGGCGGTGCGCTGGCGCCTGGCGTCCAGCTTTCCGCGTTCGCTGGACACCATCTACGGCTCTGCCGAGGTGTTTTCCAAGGCGATCAAGGAAATGTCGGGCGGCAAGTTCGAGGTGTCGGTGCATGCGGCCGGCGAGCTGATGCCCGCCTTCGGCGTGGTCGATGGCGTGCAAAACGGCACGGTGGAGATCGCGCACACGGCGCCCTACTACTTCTTCGGCAAGAACGAGGCCTTTGCCATCGGCGGCGCCATTCCGTTCGGCATGAACTCGCGCCAGCTCACGGCCTGGAACGTGGACGGCAACGGCGGCAAGCTGATGCGCGAGTTCTATGCCGAATACGGCATCGTCAACTTCCTGGGCGGCAACACCGGCGCCCAGATGGGAGGCTGGTTCCGCAAGGAGGTCAAGACGACCGAGGACATCAAGGGCCTGAAGTTCCGCATCGGCGGCTTCGCGGGCCGGATCATCGAGCGCATGGGCGGCGTGCCCCAGAACATCCCGGGTGGCGAAATCTACCAGGCGCTGGAAAAGGGCACCATCGATGCGGCCGAATGGATCGGCCCCTATGACGACCTCAAGCTGGGCTTCAACAAGGTCGCGCCGTTCTACTACTACCCCGGCTGGTGGGAAGGCAGCCTGAACCTCGAGTTCTACGTGAACCAGAAGGCGCTGGCCGCGCTGACGCCCGAGCAGCGCGCCATGGTGCAGGCCGCCTCGCACGAGGCCCATGTGGTCACCCAGGCCCGCTACGACGCGCGCAATCCAGGCGCGCTCAAGCAACTGGTGGCCAGCAAGGCCAAGGTGCTGGCCTTCCCGCAGACCGTGCTCGATGCCTCCTACAAGACCACCATGGCGGTCTATGCGGAGCTGGCCGAGAAAAACCCTGCATGGAAGAAGATCTACAGCGACTACCGCAACTTCCAGCGCGACGAGGTGCTGTGGTTCCGCTTCGCCGAGGCGCGCTACGACGCCTTCATGTCGGCGCAGAAGCTGTGAAGTCGCGGCGCCCTCGGGCGTCATGCGCGAAAGCCGGGCACTGCCCGGCTTTTTTCATGCGCGCAGGGGACCGGCGCACGCCGGGGTCCGAACGAAAAAAGGCCCCGCGGTTGCGGGGCCTTTGCTGTCCTTGAGGGAGCCTGCGATCAGCTGCCGGACTTGCTCTCGCCCGGCGTGGCCGGCTGCTCGCGCTGCAGCTGGTCCTGCAGCGCCTTGAGCGCATCGTCCTCACCGCCCGCCGGGGCCGAGGGCTCGCCAGGGGTGCCCTCGGGTGCGGGGGGCTGGTTCGCGCCGTCGCCGTTGAACATGGGGTCGTTGAAGTCGATGGCCTCGGGCATGGATGCCTCCATCTCCTGGCGCACCTTGTCCAGGTCGTACTCCACCTTCTTGTCCAGCCCGCTGGATACGATGCCGGGGAAGATGATGATCAGGGCCACCATGACCAGCTGGATCAGCAGGAAGGGGATGGCGCCCGCATAGATCTGCATGGTGGTCACGGGCTCGGTCATCTTCTTGGTGACCTTGTCCACGTAGGCCTTGGCCGGGGCCACGCTGCGCAGGAAGAACAGCGCGAAGCCGAAGGGCGGGTGCATGAACGAGGTCTGCATGTTCACGGCCAGCAGCACGCCGAACCAGACCAGGTCGATGCCCAGCTTGTCGGCCACGGGGGCCAGCAGCGGCACGACGATGAAGGACAGCTCGAAGAAGTCCAGGAAGAAGGCCAGCACGAAGATCATGATGTTGACCACGATCAGGAAGCCGATCTCGCCGCCGGGCAGGGACACCAGCAGCTCCTCCACCCACTTGGGGCCGTCCACGCCCTGGAAGGTCAGGCCGAACATGGTCGCGCCGATCAGGATGAACATCACGAAGCACGACAGCTTGGTGGTGGACATCAGCGCCTGCTTGAGCAGGTCCATGCTCAGGCGGCCGCGCACGAAGGCCATGACGGCCGCGCCCAGCGCGCCCATGGCGCCGCCTTCGGTGGGGGTTGCCACGCCCAGGAAGATGGTGCCCAGCACCAGGAAGATCAGCAGCAGCGGCGGGATCAGCACGAAGGTCACGCGCTCGGCCATGCGGCTGAGCAGGTGCAGGCCCGTGAGCTTGTTGAACATGGCGGCGATGAAGGCCAGCGCCACGCCGAAGCACATGGACACCACGATGGTCTCGTCCAGAGCGACCTTCTCCACCACATCGCCGGACCACCAGGTGTGCAGCTGGGGCATGTACTGGGCGACCACCATCGAGGCCGCCACGCACAGCACGGTCAGCACCAGGGTGGAGGGCAGGCCGGAGTTGCCATTGGGCTCGCGCAGCGTGCGCGCCTCGGGCGGCAGGGCGGGCACCATGGCGGGCTTGAAGATGGCCAGCACGACGATGAACAGCGCATAGAAGCCCGTCAGCATCAGGCCCGGCAGGAAGGCGCCCTTGTACATGTCTCCCACGCTGCGGCCCAGCTGGTCGGCCAGCACGATCAGCACCAGGGACGGCGGAATGATCTGCGCCAGCGTGCCCGAGGCCGCGATCACGCCCGAGGCCACCCGGCGGTCATAGCCGTAGCGCATCATGATGGGCAGGGAGATCAGACCCATGGAGATCACCGATGCCGCGACCACGCCCGTGGTCGCCGCCAGCAGCGCGCCCACGAAGATCACCGCGAAGGCCACGCCGCCGCGCACGGGGCCGAAGAGCTGGCCCACGGTCTCCAGCAGGTCCTCGGCCATGCCGCTTCGCTCCAGTATCAGCCCCATGAGGGTGAAGAACGGTATGGCCAGCATCGTCTCGTTCTGCATGATGCCGAAGATGCGCAGCGGAAGGGCCTGCAGCAGGGCTTCGGGCAGCACGCCCAGTTCGATGCCGACAAAGGCGAAGAACAGTCCGCAGGCGCCCAGGCTGAATGCCACGGGAAATCCCACGAGCAGGAAAAGTATCAGCCCCGCGAACATGATCGGGGCCAGGTTGTGGATCACGAATTCCATGATGTCTGTTTCCCCGATCAGGCGCCTTGCCCGCTTTTGTCCTTGGCTCCTGCCAGCCCGCGCAGGGCTTCGGCCAGGTCTTGCTCTGCGGTCTTCTCGCCCTTCTTGGCCGTGGGATCGTCGATCAGGCCCTTCAGGAAGGCGATGCGCTTGATCAGCTCCGACATGCCCTGCAGCAGCAGCAGCCCGAAGCCCAGGGGAATCATCAGGTAGACGGGCCAGCGCACCAGGCCGCCTGCATTGCCCGACATCTCGCCGGTCTGGATGGCCTGGATCACGAACGGCGTGCCGAACCACAGGATGGCCAGTGCCATGGGGGTCAGGAAAAAGACGAAGCCGAAGATGTCGATCCAGATCTGCGTGCGCTTGGACAGGCGGCTGGCGATCACATCCACCTTCACGTGCTCGCCCTGCAGCAGCGTATATCCGGCGGCCAGCAGGAAGGAGGCGGCGAACAGGTACCACTGCACTTCGAGGTAGGCGTTCGAGCTGGTGTGCAACACCTTGCGCACGATGGCATTGATGCCGCTGATGACCGTCGAGGCCAGGATCAGCCAGATAAGGCATCGCCCGACCAGGCTGTTGAGCCAGTCGACCCCTCTTGAGAATTTGAGCAAAGCCTGCATGGTGTCTCCAAAAAGTAGGCTGTATTGGGTCCGTCGCCGTACGCCGGCCTGTAGGCCGGCGCGCAGCGCTCTTGTCGGCGCATGGACCAAAGCCGTCGATTCTACGGAGACCCGAACGCCGCAGGCGGCCCGCTCCCCCTAAAAGAAATCCGTGTGAACCCGAGGAAACGTCCCGTTCAGGTTGTCGCGCGGGGCCTGCGGGCTCCCAGTTTTCGGTACATCGTGGCCCGGCTGATGCCCAGCGCGCGGGCGGCCCGGGTCACATTGCCCTGGGCATCCTGCAGGGCCTGCTCGATCAGCACGCCCTCGCTGGCGCGCAGCGGGCTGGCCTGGGCGGCGGCAGCGAGTGCCGCCGTGCCCAGCGCAGGCAGCAGCTGGCGCAGCTGGGGCCCGGGCTGCACCAGTGCCTGCAGCCGCAGGCCCGACCACAGCGGCAGGCGCAGCGGTTCGTTGGGGCGCTGGCGCGCATGCTCCACCAGCGCCGTCCAGGGCATGGCCAGCAGTTCGCTGCAGTGCAGCGGCTGGCCCGGATGCGCCAGCGGCTGGGGCACCAGCTGGCGCGCCAGGGTATTGCTGCCCGCCACATGCCCTTCGGCGTCCACGGCCAGCAGGCCTTCGCCCTCCTGACCCAGAGGCCCGCCGGGCCAGTTCAGGTGCAGCAGCAGCGCGTGGGGCAGGGCGCGCAGCAGCCGGTCCTCGATGGCGCGGGCGCAGCGCAGCGCCAGGTGCATCAGCTCGGGCCGCTCGGGCACGTCCACGCCCGTGATGTCCAGCATGCCCAGGCAGCGGCCGTCCGGGGCGTACAGCGGTGCGCCCGCGCAGCTGTAGTGGCGGTTGGCCTCGAAGAAATGCTCGGCCCGGTGCAGCCAGACGGGGCCGTGCTCGGCCAGGGCCGCACCGATGGCGGTGGTGCCCACGCCCTGCTCGGACAGGTCCACGCCCACACGGGCGATGGCCTGCACGCGGATGTCGCTGCGGTCCAGCGGCCCCTGCACGTCCAGCACGGTGCCGTGCGCATCGGTCAGCAGGCTGAAGTAGCGCATGGCGCCCACGGCGCCCACCAGCTGGGTCATCACAGGGTGCGCCGCCTGCAGCAGCGCCTCGTGGCCGTCACGTGCCTGGCGCAGCGCATGCGGCCCCAGTGCTTCGTAGACCACGCGCTCGCCCGGGCGGCGGCCTGCCGCCAGGCAGCGCTGCCAGGAGCGCCACAGCCAGGGCGCGATGCCGGCAGGGGGGGCGGGCAGAGTGGCAGGCGGCATGCCGGCCAGCGCCTGCTCGCCGAAGGCCAGGCTGCGGGCCCGGGCGATCTGCGCGTGGCGCGGATCGGCGGGGCAGGGCTGCGCGGCGTCGGGGCTCAGGGCGAACATGGGGCGGGGACTCCTGTGGCTGGCTGGCAAGGGATTGCGAACGGGCTGGCAGGCGGGCACGGTCGAAGCCGGGGGCGCAGGCGCAAGCGGTGCGGGCTGCGGCTGCGGCTGCGGCTGCGGCTGCGGCTGCGGTGACGACTGTGTCATTTTGAGAATATCCGCGCCGCCCGGCCCGGGCTTGCGGGTCAACCCTAGAACGGGCGCCTGCGGGCAGGGCGACCATGGCAGGCGAGGTTTCCGGCGTTCCCCCACGTTCCAGATCACCGCCGAACACAGGCAGGAGACAGCACGATGAATGTCCAGCTCACCGTCAACGGGCGCGCGCAGCGCATCGACGTTCCACCCAACACCTTGCTCGTGCATGCGCTGCGCGAGCACCTGCGCCTGACCGGCACGCATGTGGGCTGCGACACCAGCCAGTGCGGGGCCTGCACCGTCATCGTCGACGGCCACGCCGTCAAGTCCTGCGCCATGCTGGCCGTGCAGGCCGAGGGCTGCGAGGTGCGCACCATCGAAGGGCTGGCGGATATCGACGGCGGCCTGCACCCCATGCAGGCGGCCTTCAAGGAGTGCCACGGCCTGCAATGCGGCTTTTGCACGCCGGGCATGGTCATGAGCGCCGTGGACCTGTGCCAGCGCCAGCCGTGCGCGGGCGATCGCGAGATCCGCGAGGCGCTGGAGGGCAACCTGTGCCGCTGCACGGGCTACCAGAACATCGTGGCTGCCGTGAAAAAGGGCAGCCAGGCCATGGCAGGGCCTGCGGCCTGAGCGCCGCAGGTCACCACAAGGAGACAGCCATGGGTGCATCCGACTTTTCCAAGCTCCCCCACATCGGCGAGCCCGTCAAGCGCAAGGAGGACTACCGCTTCCTCACGGGCGCGGGCCAGTACACCGACGACATCGCGCTGGCCGCCCAGGCCCATGCGGTGTTCGTGCGCTCGCCGCACGCGCATGCGCGTGTGCGCTCCGTTTCCACCGATGCGGCCAGGGCCGCGCCCGGCGTCATCGGCGTGCTCACGGGCGCCGACGTGGCGGCCGACAAGATCAACGGCCTGCCCTGCGGCTGGCTGATCACCAGCACCAACGGCGAGCCCATGAAGGAGCCGCCGCATCCCATCCTGGCGCTGGACACCGTGCGCTACGTGGGCGACCAGGTCGCCATGGTCGTGGCCGAGACGCTGGAGCAGGCGCGCGACGCGGCCGAGCTGGTGGAGGTGGACTACGACCCGCTGCCCGCCGTGGTGCTGGTGGCCGACGCGGCGGCCGGCAGCGTGCCCGGCGCGGTGGTGCACGACATCGCCCCCGACAACCACTGCTACAAATGGGCCATCGGCGACAAGGCCGCCGTGGATGCCGTGTTCGCCGGTGCCGCCCACATCGCCCAGCTGGACCTGGTCAACAACCGCCTGGTTCCCAACGCCATGGAGCCGCGCGCGGCCATCGGCAGCTACAGCCGCGCCAATGACGAGTACACGCTGTACGTGGCCAACCAGAACCCGCACGTCGAGCGGCTGCTGATGACGGCCTTCGTCATGGGCCTGCCCGAGCACAAGGTGCGCGTGATCGCGCCCGACGTGGGCGGCGGCTTCGGCTCCAAGATCTTCCTGTATGCCGAGGATGTCTGCCTGACCTGGGGTGCGCGAAAGCTCAACCGCAACATCAAGTGGACGGCCGACCGCAGCGAGTCCTTCCTCACCGACGCCCATGGCCGCGACCACGTCAGCCATGCCGAGATGGCCATGGACGCCAGCGGCAAGTTCCTGGCCATGCGCGTGCACACGGATGCCAACCTGGGCGCCTACCTGAGCACCTTCGCCAGCGCCGTGCCCACCATCCTCTATGCCACCTTGCTGGCGGGCCAGTACGCCACGCCCCAGGTCTATGTGGAAGTCGATGCCTGGTTCACCCACACCGCGCCCGTCGATGCCTACCGGGGCGCGGGCCGGCCCGAGGCCACCTACCTGCTGGAGCGCCTGGTCAGCCGCTGCGCCTGGCAGCTGAACCTGTCCCAGGCCGAGATACGGCGGCGCAACTTCGTCACCAGCTTCCCCTACCAGACGCCCGTGGCCCTGCAGTACGACGTGGGCGACTACGGCGCCTGCATGGACAAGGCCGAGGCCCTGGCCGACGTGGCCGGCTTTGCCGCGCGCCGTGCCGACAGCGAGGCGCGGGGCCTCAGGCGCGGCCTGGGCTACAGCAGCTACATCGAGGCCTGTGGCCTGGCGCCCAGCAACATCGCGGGCGCCCTGGGCGCGCGGGCCGGCCTCTTCGAATGCGGCGAGGTGCGCGTGCATCCCACGGGCAGCGTCACCGTGTTCACGGGCTCGCACAGCCATGGCCAGGGGCACGAGACCACCTTCGCCCAGGTGGTGGCCGCGCGCCTGGGGATACCCGTGGAGAACGTGGACATCGTCCACGGCGACACGGGCCGTGTGCCGTTCGGCATGGGCACTTACGGATCACGCTCCATCAGCGTGGGCGGCGCGGCCATCATGAAGGCGCTGGACAAGATCGAGGCCAAGGCCAAGAAGATCGCAGCCCACCTGATGGAGGCCAGCGACGCCGACATCGACTTCGCGGGCGGCGAGTTCACGGTGCGCGGCACCGACAAGAAAATCCCCTTCGCCCAGATCGCGCTCACCGCCTATGTGCCGCACAACTACCCGCTGGACAAGCTGGAGCCCGGCCTCAACGAAACCGCCTTCTACGACCCCACCAACTTCACCTTCCCCGCAGGCACCTACATCTGCGAGGTCGAGGTGGACCCGGCCACGGGCGTGGTGCGCGTGGACCGCTTCAGCGCCGTGGACGACTTCGGCACCATCATCAATCCCATGATCGTCGAGGGCCAGGTGCACGGCGGCGTGGCCCAGGGCATAGGCCAGGCGCTGCTGGAAAACTGCGTCTACGACCGCGAGACCGGCCAGCTGCTCACCGGCAGCTTCATGGACTACGCCATGCCGCGCGCCGACGATTTCCCCGAATTCAAGCTCGGCACCGTCTGCACGCCCTGCACGCACAACCCGCTGGGCACCAAGGGCTGCGGCGAGGCGGGGGCCATAGGCTCGCCGCCCGCCGTCATCAATGCCGTGCTTGACGCACTGCATCCCCTGGGTGTCAGGGACCTGGACATGCCGGCCAGCCCGCACCGTGTCTGGTCGGCCATCGACGCCGCAGCCACCTCCTGAGGAGAGCGCCATGTACGCATTCACCTATGAAGCCCCTGGCACCACGGCCGACGCCGCTGCCCTGGCCGCCCAGGGCGGCCAGTACCTGGCCGGAGGCCAAAGCCTGCTGCCATCGATGCGCCTGCGCCTGGCGCGGCCCGAACAGATCGTGGACCTGAACCGCGTCCAGGGCCTGGCCGGCATCGCCGTCAACGGCCAGACCGTGGAAATCCGCGCCATGACACGCCACGCCGACGTGGCCGCCAACCCGCAGGTCCAGGCCGCCATCCCGGCCCTGGCCGAGCTGGCCGGCGGCATCGGCGACCGCCAGGTGCGTGCGCGCGGCACCATCGGCGGTTCGCTGGCCAACAACGACCCCGCTGCCTGCTACCCCAGCGCCGTGCTGGGCCTGGGCGCCACTGTCGTCACCGACCGGCGCGAGATCGCGGCCGACGACTTCTTCCAGGGCATGTACACCACGGCGCTGGGCAGCGGCGAGCTGATCACGGCCGTGCGCTTTCCCGTGCCGAGGAAGGCCGCCTACCTCAAGTTCAAGCAGCCCGCCTCGCGCTTCGCCCTGGTGGGCGTCTTCGTCGCCCAGACCGACAGCGGCGTGCGCGTGGCCATCACGGGCGCCGGGCTCAGCGTGTTCCGCCATGCGGGGCTGGAGGCCGCGCTCAACCAGAGCTTCACGCCCGACGCGGCCGCCCAGGTGCTGATCGACCATGCCGACCTCAACAGCGACCTGCATGCCAGCGCGCGCTACCGGGCGCAGTTGATCAGCGTGCAGACGCAGCGTGCGGTATCGCAGATGCTGGGGTGACTATGGTGACCCCCTGAGTCGCTTCGCGCCTTCCCCCTTGAAGGGGGACGACACCCTCGGTGCGGGGCGGCCCTTCCTCGGTGTCCCTGAGTTGGATTGCGCCAGTTTTGCGCAGCGCAGACGAAGCGCAGTTCCATGACGATTGGATAAGGACTGAATGAAGGTTCCCGAGCAAGCCATTGCCTCCATAGACGCCCTGGTCGCCGCGCTGCAGGACGAAGGCTATTTCGCCGACCGGCGCCTGGCCACGGCCGTCTTCCTGGCCCTGCGGCTGCAGCGTCCGCTGCTGCTGGAGGGCGAGCCCGGCGTGGGCAAGACCGCGCTGGCCCAGGCGCTGGCGCGCGTGCTGGAGCGCCGCCTGATCCGGCTGCAGTGCTATGACGGCATGGAGCAGCGCGAGGCGCTGTATGAATGGAACTACGCGGCCCAGCTGCTGCACCTGCGCGCGGCCGAGCTGGCCTCGGCGCAGCCCGCGGCCGCACCGCAGCACGACCGCATGCAGCGCGCCGAGCAGGAGGTCTACCAGGAGCGCTACCTGGTAAGCCGCCCGCTGCTGCAGGCCTTGCAGCAGCCCGAGCCCGGCGCCGTGCTGCTGATCGACGAGATCGACCGCGCCGACGAGCCCTTCGAGGCCTTCCTGCTCGAATACCTGGGCGAGTACCAGGTCAGCATTCCCGAGCTGGGCACGGTGGCGGCACGCGTGCCGCCCGTGACCGTGCTCACCAGCAACCGCACGCGCGACCTGCACGATGCCGTCAAGCGCCGCTGCCTCTACCACTGGCTGGACTATCCCGGGCGCGAGCGCGAGCTGGCCATCGTGCGCGCCCTGGTGCCTGGGGCCGGGCAGGCCCTGACGGCCCAGGTGGCGAGCTTCGTGGGGCGGCTGCGCAGCCAGCCCTTTGCCGACGCCTTCCAGCGCGTGCCCGGCATTGCCGAAAGCGTGGAATGGGCCAAGGCCCTGGTGGCGCTGGACACCCTGGTGGTCGATCCCGAAGTCGTGCACGACACGGCCGGCATCCTCTTCAAGCAGCGCGAGGACGTGGCCGCGCTCACGCCCGAGCGGCTGCAGCAACTGCTGGCGCCGGAGCCCGCGCCGTGACGGCTGGTGCAGCCGGTGCCGCCGATGGGGGCGAGCGCACCAGCTGGCTGGGCGATGCGCGCAGCGGCAAGCTGGCAGGCAACCTGGTCGGCTTTGCGCGTGCGCTGCGCCGCGCGGGCGTGCCCGTGGATGGCGGGCGCATGACGCTGGCCCAGCAGGCCCTGTCCCTGGTCGGCCTGGCGCGCGAGGACATGGCCGCCGCGCTGGAGGCCGTATTTGTGAGCAACGCCCAGGACCGCGCCGTGTTCCGCGAACTGTTCGACGCCTACTTCCGCAATCCCGATGTGGCCCGGCAACTGCTGGCCCAGTTGCTGCCGCAGGCGCCCCGGCCGTCCGCGCCGCGCCACCGCCCGCGCGTGCAGGAAGCCCTGTCGCCCCGCCAGGCAGGCGAGGGCAGGGCCGCCGTCGATGAAGAGCTGAAGCTGGACGCCGCCATGACGGCCAGCGAGCGCCACCGCCTGCGCCATGCCGACTTCAACCAGCTCAGCGCCAGCGAATACCTGCTGGTGCAGCGCCTGGCCCGGGACATTGCCCTTCCCTTGCCCCGCTACCGCAGCCGCCGCACGCGCACGGGCCAGCGCGGCGCGGTGCCCGACTGGGCTGCCAGCCTGCGTGCGGCATCGCGCCACGGCGGCGAAATGCTGCAGCTGCTGCGGCGCGAACGGCGGCGCCTGCCGCTGCCCTGGCTGGCCCTGGTCGATGTCTCGGGCTCCATGGAGCGCTATGCGCGGCTGCTGCTGGCCTTCCTGCACGCGGCCACCAGCACGCAGCGCCATGCGGGCCTGCGCCGCCAGGTCTTCAGCTTCGGCACCGAGCTGCGCGACCTGGGCCCGGCCTTTGCCCAGGCCGATACAGACGCCATGCTCGAGCGCGCCAACGCCGCCATTGCCGACTTTGGCGGCGGCACGCGCCTGGGCAGCAGCCTGGGCGAACTGCGCCGCCTGCATGCGCGCCACCAGGTTTCAGGCCTGGTGGGCCGGCGCACCCTGGTGCTCATCATCAGCGACGGCCTGGACACCGGCGATGCCGCCGAGCTGGACCGCGAACTGGCCTGGCTGCGCCGCCACAGCGCGCGGCTGCTGTGGCTCAACCCGCTGCTGCGCTTTGACGGGTATGCCCCACTGGCCCAGGGGGCGGCCGTGCTGCATCGTCATGCCCATGCCATGCTTGCGGTACACAACCTGGAATCGCTGCAGCAACTGGCCGGTCACCTGGCGCGGCTGCTGGCGGCGCCAGGCCGCTGAGCCGCTTGCGGCCACCCCCATCGCAGAAAGGAATTGCCATGGAAATGCAAGCCAGCCGTTCCCTCGCCGTCAGCCAGCAGCAGGCCTGGGAGGCGCTCAACGATCCCGAAACGCTCAAGGCCTGCCTGGCCGGCTGCGACCGCTTCGAACCCCAGGGCGATGACCAGTACGCCGTGGGCATGGCGGTCAAGGTGGGGCCGGTATCGGCCAAGTTCAGCGGCAAGGTCACGCTGTCCGACATCACGCCGCCCGAGCGCTACCACATCGCCTTTGAAGGCCAGGGCGGCGTGGCCGGCTTCGGCAAGGGCGAGGCCGACGTCACCCTCACCCCCGAGCCCGCTGACGCCGCAGGCCAGCCGCGCTGCCTGCTCAGCTACAGCGTGCAGGCCCAGGTCGGCGGCAAGATCGCCCAACTGGGCCAGCGGCTGATCGACGGCGCCGCGCGCAACATGGCCGACGACTTCTTCGCGCGCTTCGACACGCTGATGCAGCAGCGCCACCCGCGCGCGCCCGCAGCGCCTGCCGATGCAGGCGACACCGCCGACCTGTCCCACCTGCCTGCCGGCCTGGCCGATGAAACCGGCCACATCGAGCCCACCGTGGACGCCCAGGCCTGGGAGCACGACGCCGCAGCCGGCGTGGCCACGCCGCTGGATGCCGCACCGGCCACCGAGGCCGAGGAACGCTCGCGCCGCGCCATCCCGCTGTGGTGCTGGGGGCTGGCCATCGTCGTCGTCCTGGGCGCCGGCTGGCTGCTTTCGCGGTACTAGGGCGCTCCCCCTGAGCGGCTGCGCCGCTTCCCCCTCTCTCGCTTCGCGGGAGGGGGACGACGCCCTCGGCTGGGCGCCCCCGCCGCGAGGCGGCTCTTGCTCGGCGTCTCTGGCCTCAGATTTGTTGTGGCTTCTATGCTTCGCCCTGCGCTACCAAGCCCTTTTTACATGCTGCAGCACCCTTCTTGATGCAGAGAGACAATAGCCGCCGAAAAACGCCAGGCGCCCAGCTGCACAGGCAAGCCAGGTGCCGGCGTGGAGATTTGCAATGGAAAACCTGGATGTTCATGTTCTGCGCCACCTCGCGCAATGGCGCGCTCAGGGCGAGCGCGCGCTGCTGGCCACGGTGGTGCGTACCTGGGGCTCGTCGCCCCGGCCCATCGGCTCCATCATGGCGCTGGGGGCCTCGGGCGCCGTGGTCGGCTCCGTGTCCGGCGGCTGCATCGAGGACGACCTGATCGCCCGCTACAGCCACGCCTCGGACGCCGACGCCCTGCGCGACGGCGCGCCCCGGCTGCTGCGCTACGGCGTCAGCGCCGACGAGGCCCACCGCTTCGGCCTGCCCTGCGGCGGCACGCTGGAGCTGCTGCTCGAATTCAATCCCGACGCTGCTGCGCTGCAGCAACTCGTGCAATGGCTGGACGAAGGCCGCATGGTGCGGCGCACCGTGGACAAGGCCACCGGCCAGGTCGCCCAGCAGGTCAGCGATGCGCCCGAGCCGCTGGTGCATGACGGGCAGCAGGTCGCCAACAGCTTCGGCCCCGAGTACCGCATGCTGCTCATCGGCGCAGGCCAGCTGTCCGAATACCTGGCCACCATGGCGCTGTTCAACGGCTTTGCGGTCACCGTCTGTGACCCGCGCGAGGAATACAGCCGCCACTGGAGCGTGGCCGGCGTGCGGCTGTCGCGCGAGATGCCCGACGACCTCGTGCGCACCATGCGCGCCGATGCGCGCACCTGCATCATCGGCCTCACGCACGACCCCAAGCTCGACGACCTGGCCCTCATGGAAGCCCTGGAATCCCCGGCCTTCTACGTCGGCGCCATCGGCTCGCGCCGCAACACCGCGCTGCGCCTGCAGCGCCTGAGCGAGCACTTCGGCCTGGGCGACGCGCAACTGGCGCGCCTGCGTGGCCCCATCGGCCTGTACATAGGCAGCAAGACGCCTCCCGAAATCGCCGTCAGCATCATGGCCGAGGTCCTGGCCGCCAAGAACGGCGTGGCCCTGCCGCGCGGCATGACCGTGGAAGAAGGCAAGCTCGCCGCAGCCCAGCCCCCGCAGCCGCTGGAGGATGACGGGCCCGAGGGCATCACGCCCCTGGTGTGCGGGGTGGGTTAGACGGGGCGCCGCAGGCGGGTGGCATGGGGCTGCAGTGACGGGAGTTGAGGCGCTATATTGATCGATCTTCTTTCATAGAGGGAGGCGATCATGTGTTTGGCTGGGAATGAGGCCGGCTTGCCCGGCACGATTGTCGGCAATCCTGTGGCGAAAGGGTTCGGAGGCGCGGCGTGAGCGGCGCTCGTCCGCTGGCTGCCGGCCTGACCGCCAGCCTCTCCGTGGCAACAGGCTATCTGCCGATTGCTTTTTCCTTTGGCGTGGCGGCCGTTCAGGCGGGTCTTGCTCCGTCCATTGCGGTGCTGGCTTCCGTGCTGGTCTATGCCGGAGCCAGCCAGTTCCTGCTGATTTCGTTGCTGGCTTCGGGAGCCGGGCTGTGGACCGCTTTGCCCACGGTGCTGTTGATGAATGCGCGGCATGTGCTGTATGGCCCGGCCCTGCAGGTGGTGCTGGGGCCGCGGCAGCGCCTGGCCACGCCCTGGTTGGCCTTTGGCCTGACCGACGAGGTGTTTGCCACCGCCATGAGCAAGATGCAGGGCGTGCCAGAGGCCGAGCGCGAGCACTGGTTTCTGGGCCTGCAACTTGGCGCCTACGCTGCCTGGGTGGGCGGCACGGTGATGGGGGTGACGCTGGTGGGTGAGGTGGATCGGTGGCCGGCAGCCGTCCGCGAGGCGCTGGCCTTTGTTCTGCCCGCATTGTTCTTTGCGCTGCTGCTGGAGGCGGGGGTGCTGCGCTGGTGGCGTGCGGTGCTCACGGCCGCCGTGGTCGCTGCGGTGCTGGCTTGCTTCATTCCGGGCTACCACGCACTGGCGCTGGCGATCCTGTGCGGTGCGCTGGCGCATGCGGCCACGGCCGATAGGGGCTGATCACCATGTCGTACACATTCTGGATCTTGCTGTTGTGCGGTGCCGGCACCTTTGGCCTGCGCTGGTTGCCGTTGTGGCAGGCACGCCGCAGAGGGCACTCTGCACGGGCGTCCCCGCAGGTGCAGAGGTGGCTGGCGGGTGTCGGGCCCGCCGCCATCGCTGCCCTGTTCGTGGTGTCAACCTGGGGGCTGGTGGTCAGCGATGTCCGCTGGGGGCGGGTGGCCGTGATCTCCGTGGCTTTGCTGGCCATCTGCCTCGCACGCCTGGTGCGTGGAGGCATTGCCATGCCGACCTTGGCTGGTGCGCTGACCTACGGCCTGCTGGCTCATGTCAAGCCCTGGTGATGTCAGTGCGGCTGGGCATGGAAGGCCTTGTTGGCAATCTTCCAGCCCGCTTCCGTCTTGAGCAGCACGAAGTAGTCGATGAAGGTGATGGCACCGTGCACCAGGGTGATCTTGGCGCTGGCCGCCGTGCCGCCGATGTCGATGGCGTCGATGCTGCGGCGGCGCGTGGCCTCGTCGGCGGCGGGCTGGCCCTTGAAGCGGGCGCAGTAGGTGTCGATGTCCCAGGAGGTCAGCGGGCCTTCGCGCACGCTTTCGATGCGGGCGGTGGGCATGAAGGCGGCGCGCATGTGGGCGCTGTCGTCCTCGGCATGGCCGCGCATGTACAGCTCCAGCGGCACGCGCACGGCGGCTTCTTCGGGGTGGTCGGTCAGGCGTGGGTTGGCAGTCGTCATGGTGTTCTCCTGGGACGGATGGATGGCGGCCTGCGCTTGCAGGCCGGCGGCCGCGCATCGTAGTCACAAGCGCGGGGGGCAGTCCAACGGGGGGCGAGGCGCGGGCCGCGCCGGGGTGCGGTGCAATGCCTTGTTTTCAATGGACTTTCGGGCTGATGCGCCCCGCATTGGCCTTGCCTGGGTCAACAGTGTTTTGAGCGCCGTGCCCTGTCTGAGACCCTGCCGACGGGTGCTCGACCTGTTCCGAAAACGACCATGTCAGAGCGGGTAAAGCCGGGGTAAAGCGGGGGTAATGCCTGCGTAAAACGGCGATCTGCCTCGTTTTGGAGAGCATGGGACTGGCTACCATAGCCGCATCCGCCGCCGTGCCCTGTTCCGGGGCCGGGCCCACGGCTTCCTCCCACGATTTCCCGCAGTGACCATGAAACGCCTGTCCAGCAGCCCCCTTGTTGCAGATGCCCACGGCGTACGCCAATGTGGCCGGATACGGCCTGCCCTGATGTGGGGCGTGGTGGCATTGGCCCTGGTGGCGGGGGGCGGGCTGTGGTGGTGGAACAAGCGGGCGCCGGCCCAGGGCGAGCAGGCCTCGGCCGGTGCGCCCGGCCCGGGGGGCGGGCGTGCGGGAGGCGGCCGGCGCGGCCCCGGCGGCCCGGGTGGACCTGGCGGCCCCGGCGCCATGGGTGCCCAGGCGCAGCCGGTGTCCGTGGGCGTGGTGGAGCGGCGTGATATGCGCGTGCTGATCAGCGCCATCGGCACCATGAACCCGCGCGCCACGGCCGTGGTGCGCGCCAAGGTGTCGGGCGAGTTGCTGCGCCTGCATTTCAAGGAAGGCGACGAGGTCAAGGCCGGCCAGCTGCTGGCCGAGATCGATCCGCGCAGCTTCCAGGCCAGCTTCAACCAGATCCAGGGCACGCTGCAGCGCGACCAGGCGCTGCTCAAGAACGCCCAGCTGGACCTGCAGCGCTACAAGGAGCTGCAGGCCCAGGATTCCATTGCCGGCCAGCAGGTCGATACCCAGGCTGCGCTGGTGCGCCAGTACCAGGGCACGGTGGCCGCCGACCAGGCCCAGGCCGATGCGGCCAGGCTGCAACTGAGCTACACGCGCATCACGGCGCCCATTGCGGGCCGGCTGGGCCTGCGCCAGGCGGACCGGGGCAATGTGGTCAACCCTTCGGATGCCAACGGCATCGTCACCATCACGCAGGTCAAGCCCATCGATGCGGTGTTCTCCGTGCCCGAGGCGCATGTGGGCACGCTGGCGCGGCGCCTGGCCGAGGGCCGCGAGCTGCCCGTGGAGCTGTGGGACCGGGACCTCAAGCAGCAGCTGGGGCGCGGCCGGCTCAATGCGGTGGACAACAGCATCGACATCGCCACCGGCACCATCAAGGCCAAGGCCGCCTTCGACAATGCCGAGGGCCGGCTGTTCGCCAACCAGTTCGTCAACGTCAGGCTGGAAGTGGACCGGCTGGAGCAGGCGCTGACCGTGCCGACCACGGCCGTGCAGAACAACTACGTCTATCTGGTCCAGGAGGATGGCACGGTGACGCAGCGGCGCATCACCGTGGGCGTGACCGATGGCGACCGGGTGAGCGTGAAGGGCGAACTCAAGCCTGGCGAGCAGGTGGTGGTCGATGGCATTGACCGCCTGCGCGAAGGCGCCAAGGTCACGGTGATCGAGCCCGACAAGGTGCAGAAGGTGGACCAGGCCGTGCAGGACGCCTCCAGCCAGCCGCGCGGCATGCGCAATCTGCCGCCCGATGTGCGCGCCAAGCTGGCGACCATGAACCCCGACGAGCGCAAGGCCTACCTGCAGAAGCTGCGCGCCGAGCGCGGTGGGCAGCGCAATGGCGGTGGCAACAGTGGCGGCAGCAATGGCGCCGGCAGCGGCGCACCGGCCGCCGAAGGTTCCGCGCCGGCATCCCAGGCACCTGCGCCGTCACCGGGCTCGCCCCAGCCATCGCCCGGCCCGGCGTCTGCCGCTCCGGCGGCTCCAGCGGCTCCCGCTCCTGCCGGGCGCTGAGCAGCGCCCGGCACCTGAAGACCGCAAGCCCTTCCAGGCGGCCCCATGAATCTTTCCCGCATCTTCATCCTGCGACCCGTCGCCACATCGCTGCTGATGGTGGCGGTGCTGATCGCCGGCCTGCTGGCCTACCGGCTGCTGCCGATCTCGGCCCTGCCCGAGGTGGACTACCCCACCATCCAGGTCACCACGCTGTACCCGGGCGCCAGCCCCGACGTGATGACCTCCAACGTCACCGCGCCGCTGGAGCGCCAGCTCGGCCAGATGCCGGGGCTGTCGCAGATGTCGTCCACCAGTTCGGGCGGCGCCTCGGTGATCACGCTGCGCTTTGCGCTGGACATGGCCATGGACGTGGCCGAGCAGCAGGTGCAGGCCGCCATCAACGCGGGTGCCAACCTGCTGCCCAGCGACCTGCCCATGCCCCCGCTGTACAGCAAGGTCAATCCGGCGGATGCGCCCATCCTCACGCTGGCCATCACCTCGCCCTCGCTGCCGGTGATCCGCGTCAATGACCTGGTGGAAAACCGCCTGGCGCCCAAGCTCTCGCAGGTCAACGGCGTGGGACTGGTGGCGATTGCCGGCGGGCGCCGGCCTGCCGTGCGCATCCAGGCCAACCCGACGGCGCTGGCCGGCCTGGGCATGACGCTGGACGATGTGCGCACCGCCATCGCCGCCGCCAACGTCAAGCAGGCCAAGGGCGGCTTCGACGGCCCGGCGCGCGCCTCTACCATCGATGCCAACGACCAGCTGCAGTCGGCGGCCGAGTACCGCAACCTCATCATCGCCTTCAAGAACGGCCTGCCCGTGCGCCTGTCCGACATCGCCCAGACCGTGGACGATGCCGAGAACACGCGCCTGGCCGCCTGGGCCGGCACGCCCGAGGGTGGCTCGCGCGCGGGCGTGATCCTCAACATCCGGCGCCAGCCCGGCGCCAACGTGATCGAGACGGTGGATCGCATCAAGGCGCTGCTGCCCCAGCTCAAGGAGACGCTGCCGGCCTCGCTGGACGTGCAGGTGCTGACCGACCGCACGGTGACCATCCGCGCCTCGGTCAACGACATGCAGCTGGAGCTGATGCTGGCCATCGCCCTGGTGGTGGCGGTGATCTTCGTCTTCCTGCGCAGCGCCTCGGCCACGCTGATACCGAGCTTTGCCGTGCCGCTGTCGCTGATCGGCACCTTCGGCGTGATGTACCTGGCCGGTTTTTCCATCAACAACCTCACGCTGATGGCGCTGACGATCTCCACTGGCTTCGTGGTGGACGATGCCATCGTGATGATCGAGAACATCGCGCGCTTCGTGGAAAAGGGCGAGCCGCCCATGCAGGCCGCGCTCAAGGGCGCCAGGCAGATCGGCTTCACCATCATCTCGCTGACGATTTCGCTGATCGCCGTGCTGATCCCGCTGCTGTTCATGGGCGACGTGGTGGGGCGGCTGTTCCACGAGTTCGCCATCACCATGGCGGTGGCCATCCTGATCTCGGCCGTGGTCTCGCTGACGCTCACGCCCATGCTGTGCGCGCGGCTGCTGCGCCACCAGCCCGAAGGGGTCCAGGAAGAACGGCATGGCCGCCTGTACCACGCCACGGGCCGCTTCTTCGACCGCACCATCGCCGGCTACGGCCGCATCCTCACCTGGGTACTGGACCGCCGGGGCCTGACATGGATCGTCTTCCTGGCCACGCTGGCCGTGACCGTGCTGCTGTACTTCGCCGTGCCCAAGGGCTTCTTCCCGGACCAGGACACGGGCACCATCCAGGCCACGACCGAGGCCGACCAGTCCATCTCCTTTGCCGCCATGGCCGAGCGCCAGCAGGCCCTGGCCGAGCTGCTGCTCAAGGACCCGGCCGTGCAGAGCATCTCGTCCTTCATCGGCGTCGATGGCAGCAACACCACGCTGAACACGGGCCGGCTGCTGATCGACCTCAAGCCCCATGGCCAGCGCGATGGCGTGCCCGCCGTGCTGCGCCGCCTGTCCGACGATGCGCTGCAGATCCCGGGCATACGCCTGTACGCCCAGCCCGTGCAGGACCTGACCATCGAGGACCGCGTGGCGCGCACCCAGTACCAGCTGCTGATGTCCTCGCCCGACATGGCGCAGCTGGCCAAGAGCACCCAGGCCCTGGTCGAGCGCATGCACGACCTGCCCGAGCTGGTGGACGTGGGCAGCGACCTGCAGGACCAGGGCCTGCAGGCCTTCGTGCAGATCGACCGGGCACAGGCCAGCCGGCTGGGCGTGACGGTCTCGGCCATCGACACGGCGCTGTACAACGCCTTCGGCCAGCGGCTGATCTCCACCATCTTCACGCAGTCCAACCAGTACCGCGTGGTGCTGGAGGTGGCGCCGCAGTTCAAGGTCGGGCCCGAGGCGCTGCAGTCCATCTACGTGGCCTCCAGCGCGGGCGCGCCCGTGCCGCTGTCCTCGGTGGCCACGGTCAGCGAGCGGCCCATGGCCCTGGCCGTGAACCATGTGGGCCAGCTGCCCGCCGCCACCATCTCGTTCAACACCGCGCCCGGCGTGTCGCTGGGCCATGCCGTCAAGGCCGTGCAGGACCTGATGGCCCAGCTGCGCACCGAGGGCCATATGCCGCTGTCGGTGGACGCTGCCTTCCAGGGCGCGGCCCTGGCCTTCCAGGCCTCGCTGTCCAACACGCTGCTGCTGGTGCTGGCGGCGGTGATCACCATGTACATCGTGCTGGGCGTGCTCTATGAGAGCACCATCCACCCGGTGACCATCCTGTCCACGCTGCCCTCGGCCGGCGTGGGCGCGCTGCTGGCCCTGCTGCTGGCGGGGCTGGACCTGGACATCATCGCCATCATCGGCATCGTGCTGCTGATCGGCATCGTCAAAAAGAACGCGATCATGATGATCGACTTCGCGCTGGAGGCGCAGCGCGAGGAGGGGCATACGCCGCGCGAGGCCATCTACCAGGCCTGCCTGCTGCGGTTCCGGCCTATCCTGATGACGACCTTGGCGGCTTTGCTGGGGGCCTTGCCGTTGATGCTGGGGACGGGGGTGGGCAGTGAGTTGCGGCATCCGTTGGGGGTGACGTTGGTGGGGGGCTTGCTGGTGAGTCAGTTGCTGACTCTGTTCACTACGCCTGTGATCTATCTGACTTTTGAAGGGTGGGCGCAGAGGTGGCGGGATCGTCGGGGTGCTTCTTCGGAGCAGGCCCATGCTTGAGCTTGATCTGCGCTTTTGGCTGGCGCCGCTGGCCGGGGTTCGGCCCGGCGGCCGACCTACTTTCTTGTCGCGCGACAAGAAAGTAGGCAAAGAAGCGCGCCCCCACTGCCCACGACCCTTCGCTTCGCTGCGGGCAACCTGCGTTGGGCGCGATGCGGGGTGTGCCGCAGAACTCGCTTTGCGCTTCGCGCGCCGCTCAGACAACTGCGGCAAGTCAGATGACGAAGCAAGCCTGTCCTTCGGCAGGCTTGCCACCCCGCATCGCGCCCAACGCAGGCGTGGGCAGAGGGGGGAAGGCGGGGGGATGGGCCATCGCTTCGCTCGGCCTGAGGTTTTTGGGGCTGGATCATGAGCCAGCTTTCCAATCTCTCGGCGCCGTTCATCTTCCGGCCCATTGCCACCATGCTGATGACCATCGGCCTGGCGCTGGCGGGGGCGGTGTCGTATTTCCTGCTGCCGGTGGCGCCGCTACCGCAGGTGGACTATCCGACGATTTCGGTGTCCGCCAGCCTGCCGGGTGCAAGCCCCGACACGATGGCGGCGACGGTGGCGACGCCGCTGGAGCGGGCGCTGGGGGCGATTGCGGGGGTCAATGAGATCACGTCCAGCTCCAGCCTGGGCAGTACGCGCATCACGCTGCAGTTCGATCTGTCGCGCACGGTGGACAGCGCGGCGCGCGATGTGCAGGCCGCCATCAATGCGGCGCGCACGCTGCTGCCTTCGGGCATGCCGGGCAATCCTACGTATCGCAAGGTGAATCCGGCCGATGCGCCGATCATGATCCTGGCGTTGACGTCCAGCGCGCTGACGCGCGGGCAGATGTATGACGCGGCGTCCACCGTGCTGGCGCAGAAGCTCTCGCAGGTGGAGGGCGTGGGCCAGGCCTCAATCAGCGGCGGGGCGCTGCCGGCCGTGCGCGTGGAGCTGGACCCGGTGAAGCTGGCGGCCAATGGCGTGTCGCTGGACCAGGTGCGTACCGCCATTTCGGCCACGAATGCCAACCGGCCGCTGGGCGCGGTGGAGCGCGAGGACCATTACTGGCAGGTGACCGCCAATGACCAGGCCCGCGTGGCGGCCGACTATGCGCCGCTGGTGCTGCGCTGGAGCAATGGCAATGCGATCCGGCTGCAGGACGTGGCCGATGTCACGGATTCGGTGCAGGACGTGCGCAACTACGGCGTGGCCAACGGCAAGCCCGCCATCCTGCTGCAGATCTTCAAGCAGCCGGACGCCAACATCCTGGAGGCCGTGGCGCGCGTGCGCTCTTTGCTGCCGCAGCTCAAGGCGTCCATTCCGGAGGCCATCGATCTGACCATCGTGTCCGACCGCACGCCCACGCTGCGTGCCTCGGTGGTGGAGGTGGAGCGGGCGCTGCTGATCGCCGTGGCGCTGGTGATCCTGGTGGTGTTCCTGTTCCTGCGCAATGGCCGGGCCACGCTGATTCCGGCCGTGGCCGTGCCGGTGTCGCTGGCGGGCACGTTCGGCGTGATGTACCTGGCCGGCTATACGCTGGACAACCTGTCGCTGATGGCGCTGACCGTGGCCACGGGCTTTGTGGTGGACGATGCCATCGTGGTGCTGGAGAACGTGATGCGCCACATGGAGCGCGGCAAGACCGCGCTGCGCGCGGCGCTGGACGGGGCGCGCGAGATCGGGTTCACCGTGGTGTCCATGAGCCTGTCGCTGATCGCGGTGTTCGTGCCCATCCTGTTCATGGGCGGCATCGTGGGGCGGTTCTTCCGCGAGTTCGCGGTGGTGATGTCGGCGGCGATTCTGATCTCGATGGTGGTGTCGCTGACCACCACGCCCATGATGTGCGCGGCGCTGCTGCGGCCGCAGCGGCCTGCTGCACAGGCGCGTCCGCGCGGGCCAATGGGCCGCGCCTGGGGCCGCTTCGGCGCCTGGGTTGGCCGGGCCGAGCGGCGTGCCATGTCCGGCTACCGCGCAAGCCTGGCCTGGTGCCTGCGCCACCAGCCGCTGGTGCTGCTGGTGCTGGCCGGCGTGGTGGCGCTGAACGTGCACCTGTACATGGCCATCGACAAGGGCTTCATGCCCAGCCAGGACACGGGCCGCGTGATGGGCTTCATCCGGGCCGACCAGTCCACCTCCTACCAGGCCATGGAGCAGCGGCTCAAGCGCTTCCTGTCCATCGTGCAGGAAGACCCGGCCGTGGAGTACGTGACGGGCTTCACGGGCGGCGGCCAGCGCAATGCGGCCAACATGTTCATGTCGCTCAAGCCGCTGGCCGAGCGCAAGGTATCGTCCGACGAGGTGATCAACCGCCTGCGCGACAAGCTCAAGAACGAGCCCGGCGCGAGGCTGTTCATGGTCACGCAAAGCGATATCCGCATCGGCGGGCGGCAGAGCTCGGGCTCGTACGACTACACGCTGCAGGCTGACGACATCCAGGACCTGCGCACCTGGGAGCCGCGCATCCGCCAGGTGCTGTCGCAGCTGCCCCAGCTCACGGACGTGAACAGCGATGTCTCCGACTTCGGCCTGCAGACCTCGCTGGTGATCGACCGCGACGCGGCCACGCGCCTGGGGCTGACGGTGGCGCAGATCGACGGCACGCTCAACAACGCCTTCGGCCAGCGCCAGGTGGGCGTGATCTACAACCCGCTCAACCAGTACCGCGTGGTGATGGAGGCCGCGCCGCGCTACCTGCAAAGCCCCGAGACGCTGCGCGGCTTCTTCTTCGTGAACAACCAGGGCGAGCAGGTGCCGCTGACCTCGTTTGCGCGCATCACCACCACCAACACGCCGCTGTCCGTGAACCACGACCGGGGCACGCCGGCCAGCACCATCAGCTTCAGCCTGGCCGAGGGCGTGGCGCTGTCGGATGCCAGCGACGCCATCCGCGCGGCCGTGGCCGAGCTGGGCGTGCCCGTGTCGGTGCGCGGCAGCTTCAGCGGCACGGCAGGGGCCTTCCAGCAGGCGCTGTCGGGGCAGCCGCTGCTGATCCTGGCGGCCATCATCACCATCTACCTGGTGCTGGGCGTGCTCTATGAGAGCCTGGTGCATCCGCTGACCATCCTGTCCACGCTGCCCTCGGCCGGCGTGGGCGCGCTGATGGCGCTGATGCTGTTCAAGACGGAGTTCTCGCTGATCGCGCTGATCGGGGTGATATTGCTGATCGGCATCGTCAAGAAGAACGCCATCATGATGATCGACTTCGCGCTGGAGCGGCAGCGCGGCGGCCATGCGACGGCCGCCCAGGCCATCTACCGCGCCTGCGAACTGCGGCTGCGCCCCATCCTCATGACCAGCCTGGCGGCCATCTGCGGCGCGCTGCCGCTGGCCCTGGGCCGGGGCGATGGCGCCGAGCTGCGCCAGCCGCTGGGCATTGCCATCGTGGGCGGCCTGATGCTGAGCCAGCTGCTCACGCTCTACACCACGCCCGTGGTCTATGTGCTGCTGGACAGGCTGCGCCAGCGTGCCTTGGGCCTGCGTGGCCGCGTGCAGGGCAAGGACCGCGGCACCCCTGTGCCCGCCGCATCACCCCAGTGAACCGAATCCGAAAGCCCAAGCTGATGCAGTTCAAGACACTTCACTCCCCGGCGATCTGGCTGGCCGCCGCGCTGCTGGCCGGCTGCTCCACGCAGAGCGCCTACCAGCGCCCCGCACTCGAGGTGCCGGCCCAGTTCAAGGAAGCCACGCCCGAGGCGGCCGAGGCCGGCATCTGGCGGCCCGCAGATCCGTCGCGTGCGCAAGTGCCCGACAACTGGTGGGAGCTGTTCGGCGACGAGCAGCTCAACCGCCTGCAGCAGCAGGCCGCCACCGGCAACCAGAGCATTGCCCAGGCCGCCGCGCGCCTGCGTGCCGCGCAGGCGGCCGTGGCCAGCAGCCAGGCCGGGCTGTTGCCCACGCTGGGCAGCACGGCCGGCGCCACGCGCTTGCGCAGCGGCGGGGCCTCCGGTGCATCAGGTGCATCAGGCACGGGCGGCAACACCGCCAGTAGCGGCAACATCTCGACCAACTACTCGCTTGGCCTCAACGCCAGCTGGGAACTGGACCTGTGGGGCCGCGTGTCGGGCACGGTCAGCGCCAGCCAGGCCAGCGCCCAGGCCAGCAGCGACGACCTGGCCGCCGCGCGGCTGTCGGCCCAGGCATCGATCACGCAGACCTATTTCTCGCTGCGCGCGGCCGATGCCAGCGTGCGGCTGCTGCAGGAAACGCTGCAGGGCTACGAGCAGAGCCTGAAGCTCACCAACAACCGCTACCGCGCGGGCGTGGCCTCGTCGGCCGACGTGGCCCAGGCCGAGGCGCAGTACAAAAGCACCCAGGCCCAGCTCATCGAGGCGCAGACCAGCCGCGCCCAGCTGGAGCACGCCCTGGCCGCGCTGCTGGGCCTGCCTCCGGCCGCCTTCAGCCTGGAGGCCGGCGCCGAGCTGCCGCTGCCGCCCGAGGTGCCGGCCATGCTCTCGTCCCAACTGCTGGAGCAGCGCCCCGACATTGCGGCGGCCGAGCGCCGCGTGGCCGCCGCCAACGCCCAGGTGGGCGTGGCGCGCGCGGCCTTCTTCCCGGCGCTCACGCTGTCGGCCACGGCGGGCTACCGGGGTGCATCGCTGTCCAACCTGGTGAGTGCGCCCAACCTGTTTTGGTCGCTGGGCCCGTCGCTGGCGCTGGCGCTGTTCGACGGCGGCGCGCGCACGGCGGCCGTGGAGTCGGCGCGTGCCTCGCTGGACCTGGCCGCCGCCACCTACCGCCAGACCGTGCTGACGGCGTTGCAGGAGGTGGAGGACAACCTGGTCACCGCATCCGCCCTGGCGCGCGAGCAGCAGGTGCAGATCGAGGCCGTGGCCGCCGCGCAGAAGGCGCTGGATGTCGTCAACAACCAGTACCGCGCGGGTACGGTGGCCTATCTGAATGTGCTCAGCGCCCAGACCACGGTGCTGTCGGCGCGGCGCAGCCTGATCGATGTGCGCAACCGGCGGCTGGCCGCCGTCAACACCTTGCTCAAGAACGTGGCCGGGCGCTGGGAGCCGCTGGGGCCGGTGTCCGCGCAGGGGCCGCAGGCTGTCGCGCGCTGATGTTCAGTCCTGCAGCTCGAAGGCCTGGCGCAATGCTTCGCCGAAGGCCGCGCTGCCGCTGATCGACAGGTTCACCGTGGTGCGGCCATCCCCGGCCGCCACGGATTGCAGGCGCGCCGTGGCTGCGTCAAAGCGCCAGTCCAGCTGCTGGCCGCCGTCGTCCTGGGCCTGCAGCTCGTAGTCCCAGTCGCCGCCTTCCTCGATGGGGCCGCGCCGGCCCTTGAAGCGGCGGTGCGCCCAGGCCAGCAATTGCTCCACCTCGGCCGCCAGCGCCGGCACGCGCGCGGCGGGCACGCTGGCCATGGCGTCCCAGCAGCCCGTGCCTTCGTCGTCTTCGCTGTAGTCGAAATCCAGGTAGTCGAGGGTCATGGTGGCGGTCCGCATGCGTAGTGCGTGGTTGGAAAAGGGAAAGCCCGGCATTGTGCCGCGTGCACAATCGCCCGCATCGCAGAACCGGAAAGACATTCAGATGGACACCGCACAGCAATCGATGGCGCCGCCGATGGTGAGCGCGCAGTCCCTGCGCTTCGGGCAGCCGGGCCTGCTGCTGTGGGATGGTGCCTCGCACGACTGGCCCGTGGGCCTGTGCCTGGTGCGCGGCGGCGAGGGCTGCGGCAAGACCAGCCTGCTGCAAATGCTGGCCGGCCAGCTGCCTTTGCAGGCCGGGCGCCTGGTATATCCGCAGCAGCCGGACCCGTCGCAGCGCCCTGCATTGTTCTGGCGCGACCCGCGCGCCGAACTGTCCAATGCCGAGCGTGCCCGGCCCGCGCAGGAATGGGTGCAGGCACAGCGGCAATTGCACCCGGCCTGGAGCGAGGCGGCATGGCAGGCCCATGCCGACGGCCTGGGGCTGGAGCCCCATCTGCACAAGCCCCTGCTGGCCCTGTCCACGGGCAGCCTGCGCAAGCTGTGGATGGCGGCGGGCTGGTCCAGCGGCGTGCCGCTGCTGCTGATCGACGAGCCGCTGGCCGCGCTGGACCGGGGATCGATGGACCATGTGCAGCGCACGCTGGCGGGCCTCAACCGTGCTGGCCAGCAATCGGCCCCCGTGGCCGGGCACGGGCCGCGCTGCGTGATCGTCGCGCACTGGGACGAGATGCAGGGCGTGGCCTGGGACGACGTGCTGGACCTGCCCGATCAGCCGCCGCTGCGCTGACGGAGCCGGCGTCTACATCGCCACCTACATCGCCGCCTACATCGCCTTGAACCGCTGCGCGTAGAGGCGGCTCACGGCCAGTTTTTCCGCTCGCTCGCGCAGCTGCAGCCACAGCCGGCCGGCCTCGTCGCGCTGGGCGCTGGCAATGGCGGCTGCGCGCACCACGGTGCCACGGTGCACCTGCCAGAAATCCTCGGCGTCCAGCCGGGGCAGCAGTTCCTTGAGCGGCGTGCGCACCAGGTACTCATGTGATGCCGTGAGCACGCGCACGTACTTGTCGGCGGCCTCGAAGTAGACGACGTCGTGCACGGGCACCATCTGGATCTGCGTGCCCACGCCGGCCTGGATCATCTGCAGCGGCGGCTCGGTAGCGGTGGCGGCGGGGGCCGTGGCACCGGCCAGATGCCGCAATTGCTCCAGCGCCTGCGCCAGCGCAGCGCCAGCCGGGGCCACCGTGCGCTGGGCCAGCAGCTCGCGCAGGCGCTGCACGCTGCGCGCCAGCCGCTCGGGCTGCACGGGCTTGAGCAGGTAGTCCACCGCCTGGGCCTCGAAGGCGTCCATGGCGTACTGGTCATAGGCGGTCACGAAGACCAGGATGGGAAACGGCTGCGCCTCGGGCCAGGCGTCGGCCAGTTCGGCGGCGGCCTCCAGGCCGCTCTGGCCCGGCATGCGGATGTCGAAGAACAGCACATCGGGCTGCAGCGCCAGCGCCTGCCGGGCGGCACTCAGGCCGTCGCCCACCATGGCGGCAATCTGCAGCTCGGGCCAGGCGCGGGCCAGGGCCTGACGCAGGTCCTCGGCCAGCAGGGGTTCGTCTTCGGCGATCAGGGCGCGGGGGGAGGAGGTCATTTCAACCGGCGTTGGCAATGGTGATTTTGGCTAGCGTGCCGCCTTCGGGCAGGGCGGCCAGTTCGAAGTGCGCGGCGTCGCCATAGCGGCTGGCCAGGCGCTCGCGCAGCTGGGCCGTGCCGAAGCGGCTGCCGGGCAGGGCGGGCGCTCCGGAATCCAGGCCCATGCCGTTGTCGGCCACGGTCAGCTCCAACGGGCCGCCGTCCATGCGGCGCGCGCGCACGGCGATATGCCCGCCTTCCAGCTTGGGCTCCAGTCCGTGGCGTATGCAGTTTTCCACCAGGGGCTGCAGCAGCAACGGCGGCACGGGCACCTGGGCCAGGTCCTCGGGCAGGTCCAGCGTGTACTGCAGGCGCGGGCCCATGCGGATGGACATCAGCGCCAGGTAGTCGCGCAGGCGCGCGAATTCCTCGGCCAGCGCATGCTCGGTGCTGCGCGAGCCGCCCAGCGTGGCGCGCAGGTAGGCGATCAGATGGTCCAGCATGGCCTGGGCGCGCTGCGGGTCGCTGGCCACCAGCACGCGCAGGTTGGCCAGGGTGTTGAACAGCATGTGCGGCTCCAGCTGGGCCTGCAGCAGGGTGAGTTTGGCCTCGGCCGCCTGGCGTCGGGCCTGCTCGGCCTGCATCTGCAGGTGGCGCGAGTAGCCCAGCAGGAAGAAGGCCAGCGACATCACCGTGCTGGCGACGATGGTGACGGCCAGCGGTATCCACAGCCGGTGCATCAGGGCCGTGCTGGCGTCGGGATCAGCCCACTGCCTGTAGGCCGTGCCGATCAGCGACCCGATCACGAACCCCGTCACGATGCCAGCCACCACCAGCGCGGCGCCGCGCCAGCCGCCGGGCCAGGGAATGTCCTGGCCCCGCGTCAGGCGCCAGCGGCCCAGTTCGATGGTGAGCCAGCTGGTCAGGCCGATCGACAGCGAGTAGATGAGGTTCACGTCCCAGCGGCCGTGGTTGCTCAGGCTGAATGCGGCGGCAATCAGGGCGCAGGCCGAGGTCGTCGCGATGCCGTGGCGCAGCAGCGTGGTCCGTTCCACGATGTGGCCAGGGGCGGCCGGCTGGCGTGTGGCGTTGGATGCGGGGTCGGGCATGGAGGGCAATGGTAGTCCCATGGCGTGTTTCAGCGGGCGCGGCCCTGGCGTGACTGCAGCGCCTGCCGCTCGCGCTCCACCATGCGCCCGTGCCAGCCGTTGCCCGGCAGTGCCAGCCAGACCACGGCCCCGTGGATGGCCAGCCCCAGGCCCCAGCCCAGGGCCGGGAAGATGGCCCAGTGCCTGCCCTGGGACAGCGACAGCGCCGCCAGCCCGAGGTTGACCAGCACATAGACGCTGGCGTGGATCATCCAGCCCATCTTGGCGCCTGCGCGGCGGCGCGCCATGCGCTCCAGGGCATCGTCGTCGTGGCGGGCAGAGGGATCGAGGGGATCAAGGGGATCAAGGGTGCGCATGGGGAGTTCTCCGTCAGTGGGAAGGAAAGCGGCGTCAGGCCAGGCCCAGCCGCTGCCACAGCAGGTCGCCCAGATAGCGGCCGGGCAGCAGGGTGAACAGGCCCGCCACGACGCAGGCGCCGATGTAGACGCTGCGCATGATCTTGCGGTGGCCGGCGATGTTGCCGTGGTACAGGTGCCAGAACGACCGGCCCAGGCCGGCAAAGGTCAGCGGCACCAGCAGGTGGACGGGCGTGTAGCCGCCCCAGTTGGGCAGGCGGTAGTCGCGGATGAAGCAGGCGGACACCGCCGCGCAGACCATGAGCGTGACAAAGGCATGGCCGGCCGCGCGGTGCAGGCGGGGATGGGCGGCGGCCTGGCGGCGTGCCAGCAGGGCGATGGCACCCGTGGCCGTGGCCCCGAGGGCGGCACTCATGTGGATGGCGATCAGCGGTGTCATTTGCATGGCGGTGTCCTGGCGTGCGGCCCGGGTTGGCGGGCCTGTATGGGACAGGACTGTCGCTGCCGGGCGCCGCCGGGGCCAGCGCCATGCGACGGACGGACGAGGGCAGGGTGCCAGCTGCATCCTGGCGCCGCGAACGGCAGGCACGTCCACGGCATCTGGAGGATGCAGTCCGCAGGGTGGAGGCCAGGGTGAGTGCGCACGGACTATCGATCAGGGCCTTTGAAACCAATCACCCCCAGGATTGCTTCGATGCAACAGATTGAGAAAACTCATAGTTGCGTGCCCAGGTGGTTGGTAAGCTAACGGGTTCTGCAAATCATTCTCAATCCCATCCTCATGCCTTCCATTCGCCCCATATCCCTGGCCGTTCTTTGCCTGTGCAGCCATCAGGCGCTGATTGCCCAGACCCGGGGCGGTGACACCGTGCTGGAGGCCGTGACGGTGGAGGCCAGCGCCGACGCATCGGCCCAGGGCCTGTCCAAGCCCTTCGCAGGCGGCCAGGTGGCCACGGGGGCGCGCAACGGCGTGTTGGGCACGCTGGACTGGAAGAACTCCTCGTTCTCCACCACCAGCTACACCCAGCAGCTGATCGAGGACACCCAGTCCAAGAGCGTGGGCGACGTGCTGCTCAACGACCCGGGCGTGCGCCAGGCGCGCGGCTTTGGCAACTTCCAGGAGCTGTATGTGCTGCGCGGCTTCCCGGTCTATTCGGACGACATCGCCTACAACGGCCTGTACGGCCTGCTGCCGCGCCAGTACATCGCCTCGGAGTTCTTCGAGCGTGTGGAGGTGCTGCGCGGCGCCAACGCCTTCCTCAATGGCGCAGCACCCGGCGGCAGCGGCATTGGCGGCACCATCAGCCTGCTGCCCAAGCGCGCCGGCAACGATGCGCTGACGCGCGTGGGCGCCGGCATACAGACGGGCGGCCAGGCCTTTGTCTCCACCGACATCTCGCGCCGCTTCGGCCCTGACCGGAGCACCGGCATCCGCCTGAACGCCGTGCGCCGCGACGGCGGCACGGGCGTGGATGGCGAAGACCGCTCGCTCACCGCCCTGGGCCTGGGCCTGGACTGGCGCAGCCGCAACGTGCGCCTGTCGGGCGACGTGGGCTACCAGCGCAACAGCTACAACGGCGGCCGCCCCAGCGTGACGCCCGGCAACTTCATCCCGGCCGTGCCCGACAACAAGACCAACTACGGCCAGAACTGGTCGTACTCCACCGAGCGCGACCTGTTCGCCACGCTGCGCGCCGAATGGGACATCAACGACACCACCACGGCCTGGGCTGCGGGCGGCCTGCGCCGAGGCAAGGAAGACAACTCCCTGAGCGGCGTGACCGTCACGAATGCGGCCGGCGACACCACGGGCACGCGCTTCGACAACAAGCGCAAGGACAGCGTGGGCACGGGCGAGGTCGGCATCCGCACGCGCCTGGCCACGGGCAGCGTGGGCCACGAGCTGGTGGCCACGGCCAGCACCTACTCGGCCACCGAGCGCAATGCCTGGGGCATGGGCTTTGGCGTGGTCAACAACATCTACAACCCCTGGAGCAGCGCGCGCCCGGCGATGACGCTGTTCGGCGGCAACCTGGCCGATCCCACGCGCGTGGGTGAAACCCGGCTCAACAGCTTCGCCATCGGCGACACGCTGACGATGCTGGACGAGCGCCTGCGCCTGACCGTGGGCGTGCGCCGCCAGAGCATCGAGCAAAGCAGCTACGACTACAACACGGGCGCGCAGACCGACCACTACAAGAAGTCGGCCACCACGCCCATGCTGGGCCTGGTGTTCAAGACCAGCGAGAACACCTCGGTCTACGCCAACTACATCGAAGGCCTGACCAAGGGCGCCGTGGCGCCGCAGACAGCCAACGACCTGCCCGTGTCCAACGGCGGCCAGGTGTTCGCGCCCTACAAGTCGCGCCAAAAGGAAATCGGCTTCAAGTGGCAGGGCCAGCAGCTGGGCGCCACGGTGGCGCTGTACACCACGGACATGCCTTCGGCCTATGTGGCCAACCAGGTCTTCGGCCAGTACGGCAAGCAGCGCAACAGCGGCCTGGAGGCCACGGTCTTCGGCGAGCCCGTCAAGCGCCTGCGCGTGCTGGGCGGCGTGACCTTCAGCGAGGCCAAGATCCGCGAGGCCGCCGATGCCGCCACCATCGGCAACTACGCCATCGGCGTGCCCAAGCGCCTGCTCAACCTGGGCGTGGACTGGGATGTGCCCGGCGTCTCGGGCCTGGCCCTCAATGCGCGCGTGATGCACACCTCCAGCCAGTACGCCAACGGCGCCAACACGCTGAAAGTGGCCTCGTGGACGCGCACCGACATCGGCGCGCGTTATCTCATGGACATCGGCAACAACCGCCTGCTGACCCTGCGCGCGCGCATCGACAACCTGTTCGACAAGGGCTACTGGTCGTCCGTGGGCGGCTACCCGGGCGCCAACTACCTGGTGCAGTCCATGCCGCGCACCTTCTCGCTGAGCGCATCGGTGGATTTCTGAGCCGGAGCGATCTGAAGCATGCGCGCGTTGTGGACGGTGGTGCACCGCTGGATCGGCCTGCTGCTGGCCGGCTTCCTCACCATGGCCGGCCTCACGGGGGCCGTGCTGTCCTGGGACCATGAAATCGACGAATGGCTCAACGCCGACATGCTGGAGACCCCCGCACGCGGCCCGCTGAAGACCCCGCTGGAGCTGGCCGCCGTGGTGCAGGCCAGCGAGCCGCGCGCCGAGATCAGCTACATGACCCTGGGCCTAGTCGAGGGCGAAGCCGCCATGTTCATGGTGCGCCCCCGGCCCGACCCGGCCACGGGCCAGGCGCCTGCGCTGGGATATGACACGGTCTTCGTCGATCCCGTCAGCGGCCACATCACGGGCCAGCGCAACGGGCGCAGCTTCGCGCTCAGCCAGCGCAACCTCATGCCCTGGCTGCGCCACCTGCACGAAAGCCTGCTGGCCCCGCGCTTTTGGGGCACGGACCGCTGGGGCTACTGGTTCATGGGCAGCCTGGCCCTGCTGTGGGTGGCCGACAGCTTTGTCGCGCTGCTGCTGACCTTTCCCGTCAAGCTCAGGAAAGGCGCCCCGCGCCTGCCGGCGGCCATGGGATCGTGGTGGCGGCGCTGGCTGCCCTCATGGCGCGTGCGCTGGGGCGGCGGCGCCTACAAGCTCAATTTCGACCTGCACCGCGCGGGCGGCCTGTGGGTCTGGGCCGTCATCGTCATCGTGGCCTTCACCTCGTTCTCGCTGAACCTGTACCGCGAAGTCTTCTACCCGGTGATGAGCACCGTCTCCACCACCACGCCCGGCCCCTACGAAACCCTCAAGCCTGCGCCCCAGGGCACGCTCCTCGAGCCCAAGGTCTCGTTCGCCCATGCCATCGCCATCGCCCAGAGCGAGGCCAAGCGCCTGGGCTTCGCCCAGCCCGCAGGCGGCATCTGGTGGGGTGGGGACTTCCCGTTCTACAACATCTCCTTCTTCGACCCGCACGACGAAACCGGCGCCATGGGCATGGGCCTGTCCAACATCTACGTCAGCTCGGACAACGGCGAAGTCCTGGGCACCTACCGCCCCTGGCACGGCACGGCCGCCGACGTCTTCGTCCAGCTGCAGCTGCCCCTGCACAGCGGCCGCATCCTCGGCACCCCCGGCCGCGTGCTCATGTCCTTCGTCGGCGTGCTCGTCGCCGTCCTGTCGATCACCGGCGTCATCATCTGGTGGCGCAAGCGAAGGGCCAGGAAGATGACCCCCTGAGCGGCTGCGCCGCTTCCCCCTTCCCGCTTCGCGGAGGGGGACGCAGCCCTCACTGCGGGGCGGCGCGGCCGGCGTAGGCCCTTGCTCGGCTGCCCGCGCTTGAGCCCTGCGAGTTTGAACGGCTGTCGGTAGTGCACGGCTCCATTGATAGCCGAATCAGAAAACTATCCGCCCAAACAGCAAAGCCACCGAAAACGGTGGCTTCAATGAAGGCTTGCTGCAGAAATAGGGCGCAGCCTCCAAATCTGGCGCGGCCCGACACCAGAGACGCCGAGCAAGAGCCGCCTCGCGGCGAGGGCGTCGTCCCCCTCCCCCGCGAAGCGGGTAGAGAGGGGGAAGCGGCGTCAGCCGCTCAGGGGGAGCTTCAGTCCTTCTTCAAGCATTCACTCATGAACGCCTTGCGCTCGTCGCCCTTCTTGCCGGTGGCGTCGGCATTGCAGGTCTTCATGCGTTCCTGCTGGCGCTTCTTGCCGTCGGACAGGCAGGACTTCATGAACTCCTTGCGCTCGTCGCCCTTCTTGCCGGCGGCTTCGGTGTTGCAGGTGCCCATCAGCTTTTGCTGGGCCGTGGGGGCCTTGTCTCCGGCGGCCATGCCGATGCTGCAGGCCAGGGAGACAACTGCCAGAACAACGATTTTTTTCATGATGGAATGGTTTTGAAGGCGCGCCGAAATCCAGCGCCCCCACATTGCAGCACAGCGCCGGGCGCACAGCAACGTCGCGCGCCGGCCGTTGTAAAAGTTTGCGATTGCCGCCGGCGGGCCGGCAGGCGTCCATCGTCAGGCCATGGCCAGCGCAGATAATGGCGCACTTTTGCATTGCGACAGGACGCTTGCCGTGGACATTCTTTTGCTGGTCAAGGCCGCCATCATGGGCATCGTGGAAGGGCTGACGGAGTTCCTTCCCATCTCCTCCACCGGCCACCTCATCCTGGCCGGTTCGCTGCTGGGCTTCGACGATGCCAAGGCCAAGGTCTTCGACATCGCCATCCAGACTGGCGCCATCTTCGCCGTGGTGCTGGTGTACTGGCAGAAGATCCGCTCCACCGTGGTCGACCTGCCCACCAGCGGCCAGGCGCAGCGGCTCACGCTGAACGTCATCATCGGCTTCCTGCCGGCCGTGGTGCTGGCGCTGATCTTCGGCAAGTTCATCAAGGCGCACCTGTTCACGCCCACCGTGGTGGCCACCACCTTCATCCTGGGCGGCTTCGTCATCCTGTGGGCCGAGCGCCGGCCCGCCTCGGCCATGCGCGTGCAGACCGTGGACGAGATGACGCCGCTCGATGCCCTCAAGGTCGGCCTGGTGCAGTGCCTGGCCATGATCCCCGGCACCAGCCGCAGCGGCGCCACCATCATCGGCGGCATGCTCATGGGCCTGTCGCGCAAGGCGGCGACCGACTTTTCGTTCTTCCTGGCCATTCCCACGCTGATCGGCGCCGGCGTCTACAGCCTCTACAAGGAGCGTGCCCTGCTGTCGGTGGACGACATCCCCATGTTCGCCGTGGGCCTGGTGTTCTCCTTCATCAGCGCCTGGCTGTGCGTGCGCTGGCTGCTGCGCTACATCTCCACCAACAGCTTCGTGCCGTTTGCCTGGTACCGCATCGCCTTCGGCATCATCGTGCTGGTCACGGCCTTCACGGGCCTGGTCAACTGGAGCGGCGGCTGACCAGGGCCGGGCCATCGATGGGGACAAGCCACCTTCGGGTGGCTTTTTTGCGTCATGTGCCCGGGGGAGCAACCGCATGACGAGCGCGTGGTTGCCCCATGAAAACCCCTGTACTCCTGAGAATGATGATGTTCTATGGTTATAAAAAATATGTTTTTTTTATAACTTTTTCCGAGGGTTGCCATGGCCATCGAACAAGGGCAGTTGATGTGGCGTCCCAGCCCGCATCAGGTCGCGCAAAGCGGCCTGGCGCGCTACATGGATTGGCTGGCTGCGGCAAGGGATAGGCGCTTCGATGGCTACCAGGCGCTGTGGCAGTGGTCGGTCACGGATCTCGATGGCTTCTGGCGCTCGATCTGGGACTACTTCCAGGTCATGGCCGACGGTGACCCCACGCGCGTGCTCGGTGAGCGCGGCATGCCGGGCGCGCAGTGGTTTCCCGACACGCACCTGAACTATGCCGAGCATGTGTTCCGCAGCGCCAGCGCCGAGCACCCGGCCATCATCGCGCGCTGCGAAGGCGCCGAGCCGGTGGAGCTGTCATGGCGGCAGCTGGAGCGTGACGTGGCTGCGCTTGCGGCCCGGATGCGCGAGCTCGGCCTGGGCCGCGGCGATCGCGTCGTGGCCTACCTGCCCAATGTGCCCCAGGCGGTCGTGGCCTTCCTGGCCTGCGCCAGCATAGGCGCCATCTGGTCCAGCTGCGCGCCCGAGATGGGTGTTTCCGTGGTGCTGGACCGCTTCCAGCAGATCGGCCCCAAGCTGATTTTCGCCACCGATAGCTATGTCTACGGGGGACGGTGTTTCGATCGCCGCGCCGTACTCGGCGAGGTGCTGCGGGGATTGCCCGAGATAGGCCATGTGATCCACGTGCCCGGCCCCCTGTTCAGGCCCGGGGACCCCGCATGCGAGCTGCCCTGGCGCGATGTCATGGCCTGGGCCGACGCGCTGGCCAGGCCCGCAGAGCCGGTCTTCGAGCGCTTGCCGTTCTCGCACCCGCTGTGGGTGGTCTATTCCTCGGGCACCACGGGACTGCCCAAGGCCATGGTGCACAGCCATGGCGGCATCGTGCTCACCCACCTCAAGACCCATGGTCTGCAGCACGACGTGCGGCCCGGCGACCGCTTCATGTTCCTGGGCAGCACGGGCTGGATCGTCTGGAATCTCATGGTGGGCAGCCTGCTGGCTGGCGCCACCGTGGTGCTGTCCGATGGCAACCCGACCTCGCCCGACGATGGCGCATTGTGGGACTTCATCGATCGCCAGCAGGTCACGCTGTTCGGTTGCGGCGCGGCCTTTCTGGCCAAGACCATGAAGGATGGCGTGGTGCCCGCCCGGGCCCGCCGCTTCGAGAAACTGCGCGCCATCAATTCCACGGGGTCGGCGCTGCCGCTGGAGGCCTACGGCTGGGTCTACGAGAACATCAAGCGCGATCTGTGGCTGGCCTCGGTCAGCGGTGGAACGGATATCGCCTCGGGCTTCGTGGCCTGCGCGCCCCTGCTGCCCGTGCGTGCGGGCGAGATCCAGTGCCGTGAACTGGGCGTCGCCGCGCACGCCTTTGATGAGCAAGGGCGCAGCGTGACCGGCGAGGTGGGCGAACTGGTGATCACCGAACCCATGCCTTCCATGCCCTTGTATTTCTGGAACGACGCCGATGGCCTGCGCTACCGTGAAAGCTACTTCGACGTCTTTCCCGGCTACTGGCGCCATGGCGACTGGATCTCGTTCAGCGAGCATGGGTCGGCCGTGATCTACGGCCGCTCGGACACCACGATCAACCGTTTCGGCATCCGCATGGGAACGGCCGAGATCTACCGTGTCGTCGAGGAAGTTGACGAGGTCTTGGACAGCCTCGTCGTGGACCTGGAGTTCCTGGGGCGCCCCTCTTTCATGCCCTTGTTCGTGGTGCTGGCTCCGGGCCTGGTGCTGACGGATGCGCTGGTGGCCCGGATCAAGGATGCCATCAGGGCCCAGGCCTCTGCGCGCCACGTGCCCGATGCGGTCATCCAGGTCGCCGAGATTCCGCGCACCCTCACGGGCAAGAAGATGGAACTGCCCGTGCGCAAGCTGCTGCTGGGCGCCGAGGCCGCCAAGGTGGCCAGCCCCGACGCCATGGCCAATCCGCGCAGCATCGATTTCTTCGTGCAATACCGGGCACGGGTCCCGCTGGCCTGAGGTGCGGCGACCCTGGCCGATTTCATCCATGACGCAGGAGACAAACCCATGACCGTCTCTATCGAAAGGTCCGCCAGGCCCCGTTCGATGCGCCTGGCCCCACCTTGGACCGAGCCACCCCATCGCCCATGAAGTCAGCACTCCAGCAGAATTTTCTGATGCAGCAGTTGGGCCACTGCACGCGCCTGGCCCATGCCACCGTAAGGCCTCACTATGCGAAGCACATGCTGGCGCTGGATCTCAAGCCGTCGGAGTTTGCCGTGCTGTCGCTGATCTCGGCCAATCCCGGCGCATCCCAGCGCCAGATCGCCGAGACCGTGATGATTTCCCAGCCCAACATGGCGGCGCTGATGGAAAGACTGCAGGTGCGCGGCCTGCTCAGGCGCGAGGCCGATCCTGCGGACAGGCGCCTGTCGCTGCTGTATCTGACGGCCGAGGGCGAGCGCCTGCACGAAAAGGCGGCGGCGCAGGTGGAAATTCTGGAGCAAGAGGCCAGCCGCATGCTGAGCGCTGAGGACAAGAAGCAGCTGCTGCGCCTGCTTCACAAGATGATCGATTGCGCCGGGTAGCCGGCCCACCATCGCCAAGACCCTCGCCCGCTGCCGTGAACGCCGATGGGGCCCGATCCTTGAGGAAGGCGCCAAGGGGTTCAAGCTCCATCCCATGGTCCAGGGTTGCCATCCGGATCTCGGCCTGAGCCGGACGCCGCTCAGGTTTGCATGTTCAGCAGCGCGGCCTCGATGGCGGCGGCCGTGGCGTGGGGCCGCTCCATGGGGAACAGGTGGCTGCCGTCCAGCATCATCACGCGCCCGCGCGTGATGCGGCGCGTGAGGTCCATGCCCACCTGGCGCATCTCCACCGAGGCGCGCCCGCCGATGAAGGCTGCCGGGCAGCGCAGCGGATGGTGGTGCAGCAGCGAGGCCAGGTTGTGCGGCAAGGTGTTGTAGATGGCGGTCTCCACCTCGCGCGTGAAGTGCAGCGTGCGCCGGCCGTCCAGGTCGGCCAGGCCGCCCTGCACATAGTCCTGGAGCACCTGCGGATGCCATTGCGCAAACACCTTCTTGGCGCGGAAATAGGCCAGCGCCTCGTCATCGCTGTCCCAGGCATTGCGGCGGCGCGCGCTGATCTTGCCTGGCGAGACCGAGCCCACCAGCTGCGTGCGCTTGGCCACGCCCACGGCGTTGGCGCGCCAGCCGCTGAGCAATGGCGAGTCGATCAGCAGCACGCCGCGCGCCAGCTCGGGATGGCGCGCGGCCGTCATCACGCTCAGGAAACCGCCCAGCGAATGCCCGACCAGGAAGACCGGACCGCCCACGCGCTCGACCTCGGCGCGCGTGAACTCGGCCAGTTGCTCGACCAGGTGCGGCCAGTTGTTGGTGACGGGAAAGCGCGGGTCATGGCCGAAGCGCTCCACGCCCTGCGCCGCGATGCCGCGCTCGGCCAGCAGCGAGAGCAGCAGCCGGTAGGTGGGCAGCGGAAAACTGTTGGCATGCGAGAACACCACGGGCAGCGGCGCCGATGCAGTGCCCGCGCCCGTACCCGTGCCGGCAACCGCCGCATCGCTCTCGGCCCGCTGTGCGGACCGGGCCGCGTTCACGGCCGAGGCTCCTGGCCGGCCTGTGCGGCGCCATCGGGCACGCCTTGCTGGTGGCCCGAGGGCTGGCCTGCATCGGGCCGCACGGGCGATGCCGGGCCCGGCTGCTGGGGCGTCATGGGTGTCATGGGCGTCATGGGGGAGGTCGCAAGACCGTCTGCCGTGGAGGTGCCCAGGCCCGCGCCCGTGCCGCTGTGATAGGGCTGGCGCAGCGCCGCAGGCGGCAGCCGGCCCATGCTGCGCGCCGACGAGCGCAGGGCGCCTGCCGGCGCGTTGACCTTGGTCAGCGGCTGGGCCTGGCGGCTGTGCACGCGGATGGGCACCTCGGAGGCGCCGCCATCCCAGGCCGGGTCCTCGATGCTGTCGAAGACATGGCGCAGGCGCTCGCCCCAGCTGTCGTGCAGCATGCGGAAATACGGATTGCTCTCGTCGATGCTGACGATCTTGTCGGAGGCGAAGCGGTCCTTCTCGTACACGATCAGGTCCAGCGGCAGGCCCACCGACAGGTTGGACTTGAGCGTGCTGTCCATGGACACCAGGGCGCACTTGGCGGCCTCGTCCAGCGGCGTGCGCGGCGTGATCACGCGGTCCAGCACGGGCTTGCCGTACTTGGATTCGCCGATCTGGAAGTAGGGCGTCTCGCTCGTGGCCTCGATGAAGTTGCCGGCCGAATACACCTGGAACAGCCGCATGGTCTCGCCCTGGATCTGGCCGCCCAGCACCAGCGAGATATTGAAATCCACGCCCGACCGGGACAGCGCCACGCCGTCGCGCTCGTACACATGGCGCACGGCCGCGCCCAGCACGCGGGCCGCATCGAACATGCTGCGCACGTTCCAGATGGTCAGCATGTCGCCCGTGGCCTCGTCGCGCAGCTGCTGGCTCTCCAGCAGCTCGCGAACGGACTGGGTGATGGACAGGTTGCCGGCCGACAGCAGCACCATGAAGCGGTCGCCGGGGTTCTCGTAGACCATGAGCTTGCGGAAAGAGCTGATCTGGTCCAGGCCGGCATTGGTGCGCGAGTCGGCCAGGAAAACCAGGCCGGCGTTGAGCTTGATGGCAACGCAATAAGTCATGGAAGCGTCCGAATCTGCGGAAATGGCAAGTTTAGTGCGCGGAGAGTGACCGCGTTCAGGCAGCGATCTTCTTGAGCTGGTAGAGGGCCTCCAGCGCCTCGCGCGGGCTCAGTGCGTCGGGATTGATGGCGGCCAGCGCCTGGGCCAGCGGGTCGTGGCGGCTCTCGGGCTCGGGCATGTCGGGCGCATCGAACAGGTCCACCTGCAGGCGGCCCTCGTCGGCATGGGCCTCCAGTGCCTCCAGCGCATGGCGCGCGTGGTGCAGCACGCCGGCCGGCATGCCCGCCAGCTTGGCCACCTGGATACCGTAGCTGCGGCTGGCCGGGCCGGGCTGGATCTCGTGCAGGAAGACGATGTCCTGGCCCGACTCCGCCGCACTCACATGCATGTTCACGGCCGCGCGTGCCTTGGCCGGCAGCTCGGTCAGCTCGAAGTAGTGCGTGGCAAACAGCGTGAAGGCGCGCGTCCTGTCGTGCAGCTGGGTGGCGATGCCGCTGGCCAGCGCCAGGCCGTCGAAGGTGCTGGTGCCCCGGCCGATCTCGTCCATCAGCACCAGGCTGTGGGGCGTTGCCGAGTGCAGGATCTGCGCGGCCTCGGTCATCTCCATCATGAAGGTGGACTGGGCATTGGCCAGGTCGTCGGCCGCGCCGATGCGCGTGTGGATGGCGTCGATGGGCCCCAGCCGGCAGCTGGACGCCGGCACATGCGAGCCCATGCTGGCCAGCAGCACGATCAGCGCCACTTGGCGCATATAGGTCGATTTGCCGCCCATGTTGGGGCCGGTGATGATCTGCATGCGCGTGTTGGCGTTCATGCGCGTGTGGTTGGCGATGAAGCTGCCGCTGGAGGTCTCGGCCATGCGGGCTTCCACCACCGGGTGGCGGCCGGCCTCGATCTCGATGCAGGGATGGTTCACGAACTCGGGCGCGCACCAGTTCAGCGTCAGCGAGCGCTCGGCCAGCGTGCACAGCACGTCGATGGCCGCAATGGCACCGGCCACGCGCGTGAGCGCCGGCACATGGGGCTGCAACTGGTCCAGCAACTGCTCGTAGAGGAACTTTTCGCGCTGCAGCGCACGCTCCTGCGCCGACAGGGCCTTGTCCTCGAAGGCCTTGAGTTCGGGCGTGATGTAGCGCTCGGCGTTCTTCAGCGTCTGGCGGCGGCGGTAGCGCTCGGGCACCGCGTCCTTGTAGCTGTTGGTGATCTCTATATAGAAGCCGTGCACCTTGTTGAACTGCACGCGCAGGTTGGGAATGCCGGTCAGCAGCTTTTCCTTGGCTTCCAGCTCCAGCAGGAAGTCGTCGCAGTTGTTCTGGATGGCGCGCAGTTCGTCCAGCTCGGCGTCGTAGCCTGTGGCAAACACGCCGCCGTCGCGCACCAGGGCGGCCGGCTCTTCCATGATGGCGCGCACCAGCAGCTCGGCGCAGCCCTCGGGCGGCTGCAGGTCGGCAAACAGCTGGGTCAGGTGGGCCGAGGGCGTCTGCCCGGCCTGGGCCAGCAAGGCCGCCTTTTGCAGCGTACGGCCCAGTCCCACCAGCTCGCGCGGGCGCACCTGGCGCAGCGCGGTGCGCGCCGTGATGCGCTCCACATCGCTCACGCCCTTGAGCTGCTCGCGCAACTGCTGCCAGGGCGCGGCCATGCCGCCTGCGCTGGCGCCCTGCAGCGCCCGCGTGGCCTCCAGCCGCGCCATGGCCTGCGTGCGGTCGCGGCGCGGCTCCAGCAGCCAGGCCTTGAGCAGGCGGCTGCCCATGCCCGTCATGCAGGTGTCCAGCAGGGAGAACAATGTGGGCGAATCCTCGCCGCGCAGCGTCTTGACCAGCTCCAGGTTGCGGCGCGTGGCCAGCGGCAGCGCAATCAGCTCATCGTCGCGCTGCACCTGCAGAGCATGGATGTGCGACAGGCTGCGGCCCTGCGTGTGCTCGGCATACGACAGCAGCGCGGCGCTGGCGCCATGGGCCAGCGGCAGGTCCTCGGCCTCCCAGGCCTTGAGGCTGGCGGCGCCCAGCAGCTCCAGCAGCTTGCGCTCGCCCAGGCCGCCGTCGAACTGCCAGTCGGGGCGCGGCGACAACGGGCAGGCAATGGATCCGCCATGGCGCAGCGCGAACAGGCTCTGCTCGAAACGCTCGGTCACGCCCGCGCTGTAGATCAGCTCGCTGGGCGCAATGCGCGAAATCCAGGCGCCCAGCTCATCGTGGGAACACTCGGCCAGATGGATGCGCCCCTGCGTCACCGCCATCCAGGCCAGGCCGCAGCGCTGGCGCCCGGCCGTGTGCAGGGACAGCAAGATCGCCTCGCTCTTGTCCGACAGCAGCTCACTGTCGGTCAGCGTGCCCGGCGTCACCACGCGCACCACCTTGCGCTCCACCGGGCCCTTGGCGGCGCCCACCTCGCCCACCTGCTCGCAGATCGCCACCGATTCGCCCAGCTTGATCAGCCGGCCCAGGTAGTTCTCCAGCGCATGGAAGGGCACGCCCGCCATCGGAATCGGCTGCCCCGCCGTCTGCCCGCGCGTGGTCAGCGTAATGTCCAGCAGCCGCGCCACCTTCTCCGCATCCCCGAAGAACAGCTCGTAGAAATCCCCCATGCGGTAGAAAACCAGCGTGTCGGGGTAGTTGATCTTGATGCCCAGGTACTGCTGCATCATGGGCGTATGTGACGCCAAAGGTATTTCGCTAAGTGCCTGATTCACTTCAATATCTTCGCTCATTACTTTTGAAATCAATCACTTGGGTTTGATGACTGTTTTTATATACAGTCCAACTATGTCCCGCTCAAACCCATCTACACTGCGCACTTTGGCGTAGGTTTTTCGGCGTCCTTTTGAAGAAGTTACGCCGAACAGGTTGGGGCCGATTTGGAAACCTGCGCCGCATACGGAGGCGCCATGAGTTTCAACGCACGCCGGGCCAAGTCGCTGGAGCCGGGGGAGCACATTATTGTCGATCACGCCCCGGGCCTTCGCCTGGTGGCCACTGCCACGCGGCGCACATGGACATATCGGTACAAGAGCCCCGTGGACGGCGACATGCGCCAGATTGCCATGGGCCAATGGCCCGAGATGAGCTACCCCAGCGCGCTCGCTGTGTGGGAGCAGCTCAAGCGAAGACGTGATGCAGGTGAGGATCTGGCCAGGGAGAAGCGGCGTGCAGCCGCTGTCGCCCAAGCCCGATCCGATGTGCGGGGCCGCGACGGAATCTATACCGTGCGGCAGCTGTTTGAGGACTACCTGCAGGGGCATGTTGAGCGGCACCGCAAGCCCAAGGGCAGCGCCGAAGCGCGGCGCCTGTTGGTCAACTACACCACCAAGATTCACGCTCTGGAGCCGGCAGACGTTGGGCGCAGCATGGCGTTCTCGCTGCTGGAAGGCGTAGCCGTCAAGACGCCCGTGCTGGCCAACAGCCTGCGCTCAGAGCTTGGGGCGGCCTGGGACTATGCGCTTGACGCGGGCCGGGTGGCGTCTATGTGCTGGTTGCCAATGAGCAGCTTTTCATCAAGCGCGTTACGCGGCGCATTGATGGGCAGTTGGAAGTGACGAGCGACAACCCGAATGTGCGCACTGTGGAGGTGCTCAATGGGTCGCATCAGGTGCGTATCTGTGGGCGGGTTGTTTATGGGTGGAATGGGCGGCGGTTTTGATCTTTTTTAATTGGTTTGTTGTCCGAGATTTAGGTAAATATGTCGGAAATTGATAATGATAAGATTTTTGACAGACTCAAGACCCAAAGGGAAGAGTTAAATAAAAAGTATGTTGCCCAGCAGCTCTATGAAGTAGAAAGAATTAAAGGGCAGAGAAGTCGGAGAATACAAGGTCTTTCAGCAATGCTGTTTGGTCTTATTTTCACAGCTATGGCTGTATTTTCTTACGATTTACAAGGGTTAAGAGGGTTTTGGGTCTTTATTGCGGAGCGATTCTGGGTAATCTGTGGTGCTGGGGTTTCCATTTTTGGGTTGTCTTTATACATTAATAGTCTAAGCAATATATCAGACGTAGATGTGTTTCGGCGTGCCTCACTTATGGGCGGGGATATCCAGGGTGGTGATAAAAGATCTGCTGAAATTGGAGAGAATAAAGCACCTGATAGTTTCAAGGCTGCTATAGTTGAAATTACTAAATCATTACAGCAGCAGTCTGTGGTGTATGATGAAAAAGCCTCTGAGTTGCTCGATGCAGGTAGAGGCTATGCATTATTTGGTCTATCTTTTTTCTTTGTCTCTGTTGTTGTGTGGCAGGTGATATTTCATTTTTATGGATTTTCTAATGAGCATATCTTTGGGGTTGTCTCTTGTGCCTCATTATTTTTTGCTATCGAGATAATTAGTGCGTGGTATCTGCGTCAGTACCGTAATTATGTGGATGGGACAATCGAGTTATTGAAAATAAAAGCGATTTTTGACAAAATTATGTTGTTGAAGTTTGCATGTGATGAAGGTGATTCATCTTCAATACTGGAGACTCATCTTGGAAAATTGCTAGAGCGCGACTTTAATTGGCCCGATCGACCTAGTTCTGCGGGTCATGGAAGTCTTGACATCAAGACTTTGAAAGACGTAATTTCAATTGCTCAAAAATTCGTTAATAATTCAAAAGACGAAAAGTAGTTGTCTTTTTCTGTGGAGTGAGGTCTCATGGCGCTGACGAAATGCAAAGAATGTAAGAAAGAGGTTTCGACAAGCGCGTCTCTGCTTGAAGCCACTCGGGCGACGTACTCCCCTCGGTGAGTCGTACAAAGTTATACTCCGTCAACTCTTCAGCGCTATAGCCTGCTTTTTGCAGCGGCACAGAAATATCAGCTGTTATACGGGTTACGGCCTTGCCATAAATTTCGGCATTGGGGCGGAGCTTCATGCTTGAAACCAAAATGCCATTAATGAGCGTTGGCCCGCCTTTCGGCGTCGCAGTAGCACCAGACTCGAAAACGGCGGCTGCACCCACCCGTGCAGAGCCACCCGGGATAATACGCTCAATCGTACTGGCGCCTCTGGTAAACACAGAGCTCAAGATTGCGCGGCCCGCACTGAAGGCGCTCAGGTGGAAGACACCATTCCGGGCGATTTGCGAGGCATGGGGGAAAAGATCCAAGCCGCTTTAGATTTCATTCGCACCATCTCACTGTGGGACTGAACATCTTGACTGTGAAATCCGTTAGGAGAATATTATTCATCCAATAAAAAAATAGCCAATAAATGTTATATTGAGCGCTCAACTATAATTCTGTAAATATCTTGGTTTGGAGATTCTTCTAGAGAGCATTCTTCGGCTTGAAAGATTATTCCAGAAATTTCAGAATTGACGGATGGATAATGAAGCTCTTCGATGTCGTCGTATGTTAATTTGAAAAAATCTTCAACTTTTGCTAATTTGTCACCAATGCCAATTGAATTCAAGAAAAGGCCTTGATATTTATTTGATAATGCTATAAACACAAGATCTCCACTTGAGTTGAAATTCAGTTCAATTGATCCGAAGTTGTAATAATAGCGACCATTAATATGTGGAGAGTCTGGTGATACACTATTTGTTCTAGTTGGAACAAAAATCCATCCAGATTCGTTTAATATGACTGACTGAACCTGTCCATCCTCTCTCTTCCATTGAATCGGATTAGTTATTAAATCGTTAATTTCACTGAAATTTATCCCTAAATCAAGTCCGGCAGCAGATTTTCCTGGAATTATGTCGGAGTGCAGGTTTATTTTATGCATTTTTCGCCTTTATTTCGATTTTGCCCATTGGTTATTAATTTTTGTTAATTGCAATCCTTGAGGATCAAGGATTATTGTATTTAAATTGGACTGGTAGTGACGTTCAGCCCCGCGCAGTAGGTCGGCCGTACGCGTACCGGTCTGGGTGCCGGGCATAGAGTCCACTTTGCAATCGCTCCGGTGCCAGGCACCGGCATAGACAGACTGTCAGTCAGCGCGGCCACTTAAACGCGCGACAACGCGAATAGCCTGCTCATGGCAGCTCCCCCATTGGTTGAGCCGCATTCGACCCGCTCAAGCCCGTCTTGGGCGCCGTAACCGCACTACGGAAAGGGGCTGGTGAAGGAATATGCATCCGTCCCCCCATGTTCCCCCTCGGCGCGCGGTTGAGTCCCCGCCGCACCTGCGCGCTAAACATGTTGCTTTCGTCGGGGGGGCCCGCCTGCCTTGGCCCCACGTTGTAGATGAAGCTCAGGAAGGCGGCCAGGGTCTGGTCAGGCATGCCGTTGCGCACATGGGCGGGCACCCATCGCTCGAAGACTTCCCAGGCCTCCTGTATGCCCAGGCGGGTCAGCAGGTCGCATTCAGTCTGCGTGGCGCGGTCGCCCATCTGCACGCCACGGCTCCAGCCTTCGCAGATTGTGGGAATGCCGATGGGGTCGCGGTATGCGCCCAGCCTGCGGCCTTCCTCCACGGGCAGGAACTGAGCCAGCAGACCAGCCACCCCCACGGCCACCGCCGAGGCTCCTGCAGCAATCTTGATGTTGCTGGGCCACTTCATAGGACGGTCTCCCCACCGGCCTCGTTTTCCAGCCAGGCGGTGAGCGCGCGTTCTTCGCGCCGGTCCTTGCGCCATTGCCAATACTGGCCCAGCAGCAGACCCACCACGCCGACGATGATGCCCACGATGACGCCGATTTCGGAAATCGTCAGCCCGCTGACCACGGCACTGATGGCGCCACCGTAGGTTGCCGTCTTGCCGCCGATGATGGCGACTTTCTCGATGCTGTCTGCCACTGTTTTCTCCCTCTCGCTGAGCACCGACACGCCACGCAGCCTGCTGCGCGTGTCCACTAGCTACGCGCTGCCCGGCGAATGGTCGGCCTGGAAGGTGGGCGCCAACCTCAGCGCGCAAAGCCATGCCCGCGTGGACACCGTGCAAAACCCCGGCCACGCCGTGCTGGACCTGCGCGCCTCGTACCGCATCAACCGCAACTGGACGGCGGCGCTCAACATCGGCAACGTGACCGACAAGGTCTACTGGGCCGCCGTGGGCGGCGCGCGCAACGGCACCTACTACGGCATGCCGCGCAATGCCACGCTCACGCTGCGCGGAACCTTCTGAGCGGACTGCTCCTGTGCAGTCTTGCCGCTGCTCCTGTGGGGCGGCAAACGCGCGCAGGGGGCGAGTGCCTGCGCATCAGCGCGGCGCCAGGAACAGCTCCATGCGCTGCAGCTCTTCATCCAGCGCGCTGCTAAAGGCGGCATCGCCGGGCGCCGCGCCGGCCACATAGCCGAATGACGGCTCCAGCCGGCCGTCGCGCGCCTGTAGGTTGGCCCAGCCGATCACATGGCCCTGCCAGAGCATGGGCAGGGCGTAGTAGCCCAGCTGGCGCCGGGCCGGTGGCGTATAGGCCTCGAACTTGTAGGTCCAGCCCCAGAGCAGCGTGAAGCGGCGCCGGTCCCAGACCACGGGGTCAAAGGGCGCAAGCAGGCGCAGCCGCTCGTCGAAGGCATGGCGGCGCGAGCGTGGGTTTTCGTCGGCGGGCCAGTACCAGGTGGTTCCGTCGATGCGGCAACTGGCCAGCTGCTCGCGCGCCAGCCGCAGCGCTGCCTGGGTCTGTTGCGCCAGGTGGGGGGCGCCATAGCCCAGCAGGCGCACCAGGTAGGTCAGGCTGGGGGCCGGCAGCGGTGCGTACTTGCGCACCACCAGGTCGATCAGCGCGGCGGCGCGCCGGGCGCTGGCGGCGGGGCTGTCGTCGGCCGGCGGGTGGGCGATGGCCTCGTAGACGCGCGTGCCGCTGTCGCGGCGCTTGACCCGCAGCAGGCCGCGGTAGTGCATGCCGTCGAGCAACTGCGTGCTGGCGCTGCCCGAGCCGCCCCAGTAGTTCTTCACGCTTCCGTGCGAGAAATGCTGCTCCACCTCGCGCGGATGCACGGCGCCGCGTTCGCGCACAAACGCCAGCACCTCGGCGGCCTTGCGCTGTGTCTCGGCATCCCAGGCCTTGCGGGCCTGGCGCGGGTGCATCAGCGCCAGGTGCCCGCTGGGCAGAAAGCCGTAGTTGACCAGGCAGTCCTCGTCGATCGCCAGGCGCGCGTAGCGGCGTTCCAGGTCGCCGGCGCGGTAGTCCTTGACGCGGTGGCGCAGCGTCAGGTCCTGCGCCCGGGCCGGCGCGCGGATCGGATCTGCCTGCACAAAGCCCAGGCGCTGTATGGCCGCAGGCAGGGTGGTCGGCGTGAACAGGGTGCGCGCCACGGCATGGCGGCGCAGGTCGTCAAGGCTCGGTTCGATGGGCATGGCTTGATTGGAGCACGGCCGTGCCGCCGGGCGGGCCGGTCTCCGTGCCGCCGTACTTCTTGATCCTGCCGTGCCACTCAGGCCTTCCTGGCACGCCTGCGCCGCCACAGCGCGCGCAGCACCCAGCCCAGCGGCAGCACCACCAGCACCAGCCAGGGCAGCACGGCCGCCACGAAGGTGATCAGGGCGGCCATGCTCTCGCCCAGTACATGGCCGGCATCGCGCAGCGCGCGGCCTATGGGGCTGTAGCTGGTGCCGCCCTGCACCAGGGCGCGGGTGGGCGTGAACTGGATCTGTATGTGCTGCTTGCTGGTCTGCTGCTCCAGCACCTTGCGCTGGGCGGCCATGGCGTCCAGCTCGGCCTGCGTGTCCGACAGCGTGCGCTGTATCTCCAGCAGGTCGGACATGGTGCGCTTGGTCGTGGTGTCGCGCAGCATCAGGCGCAGGCTGTCGCGGAATTCGGTACGGTTCCTGATGCGCGCCTCCACGTCGATCACCTCGGCCGTCTTGTCCTCGCTGATGGTGTTCTGCGACACGATGGTGGCCACGCCGGCCAGCGTGCCCAGCAGCCGCTGCACATCGGCCGGCGCCACGCGCATCTCCAGCATGGCGTTGCCGGGCTGCTGGGGCGTCTCGCGCAGAAGGGATGCCGACAGCAGCTCGCAGCGCAGCGTGGCGCACAGGTCGCGCACCTGGCCCCAGGCATCGGCCAGCTGCGCCTGCGGCACTTCCACGTTCAGCTCCTGGCGCACGGCCAGGAAGCGCTGGGCCATCTCGTCCTGCACCGACGTCTCTGGTGCGGCTGCTGCCGCATCCTCGGCCTGCACGGTGGCGGCGCGGCCTTGCTTCATGCCGGCGCCGCCCGCCATGGGCGCGGGGGCGGGCGCAGATTCCATGGCTGCTGTGTCATGCCGCTGGTTGCAGCCCGCAAGGGCCAGCGTGGCAGCCAGTGCCAGCATTGCCGGCAAGGCCATGCGGGAGGACAGAGTGGAAGGCCGGGGATGCGTCATGAATTTCCTCTTGAAAACAGGCAAGAACAGGGCGCTGCCAGGGATCAAGGCTCAGGGCTTGCCGCCGGGGCCGAACATGGTGTCCACCTCGGACTGCAGCTCGAAGATGTCGGACACCGTGTAGAGCCAGTCGCCCTTTTGCAGATGGCCCGGGTCCGGCGGCGTCTCCACGCAGGCCTTGACCAGGGTGAACTGGCCGGCCGGGTCGGGCAGGAACTTCAGGCCCGATATGGAAAACCGCGCCACCCGTCCCACGCCATCGTTGTAGCGCCGGCCCCGGGCGCGCACGTCGGCCAGTTCCGCCATCTGCGGCACATGGTCGAACACCGCGTCGTAGAACTCGACGATGGGGCTCTGGTTGGTCCGGGCGCAGCCGTGCACGTACAGGGCGTGGAAGCGCCCGTCCAGCTCCATGGCCACCACGTCGGCCGCGCGGTAGAAGGTCAGGCTGTCGGGCAGGCCCGGCGAGCGCTTGGGCGGCGCGGGCGGCGTGTCCAGGAAGTCCTGGCGGATCTGCGCCGACTTGCGAAAGAAGTCATCGCTGAGCGCCACCTCGGCATTGAGCACATCGATGGCCGTGCGCGCGGCCGCGTTCAGGCCCGCGTCGGCCAGGCCGTTCCTGTGCAGCACGATGGCCAGGGCCAGCGCCGTCTTGTGCCGGTACAGCGCCGTTGCCTTGGCGTCACCGGCCTGCAGCACGCAGCTCCAGCGCCGCAGCAGGGGCGGCAGGGCATGGCCGCCGTAGTTGGCCGCGATAGCGGCATCGTGCCGGCCCAGCGCAAACGTGCGCGCCATCACGCGCGCCACGTCTTCCTCCAGGGTCTGCACCAGGGTATCGGCTGCCAGCTTGGACAGCGCCTGGGTATGGGTCATGGCCATGGCGTCACTGGCTCCAGTTCGATGGCAGGTTCCTGAAATCCGGCGGGCGTTGGCCGCCGGTGCTGCGTTGTTCGTTGCGGTGCTCGATGCAGTGTTCGATGCTCAGGTCAAAGGCTTGCATGGGTCTGTCGCAGGCGCTTTCGCGCCGGGGCAGTTGGAACGCCGGCCAGTGTGCCCCAAGCCGGGCCGCTGGCGGGGTGTGGGTGCCATCGGGTCTGTATCGATCCGCTACCGGCGCGGGCTGCCGTGCTGACGTCTTGCCGTCACATGAACCGGCAAGACTCGTCATTTGCTTTTCATGCGGTTCATGTCAAAAGGGGGGCGCAGCCAGCCCCGGGGAGATGCACGATGTTCTGGGACAAGAAGCTCAGGCGCTGGGCCGAGGCTGTGCGTGCGCGGGCCGATCTGCCGGCGCGGCTGGTGCTGTGGAATGGCGAGCAGTTCGACTTCGGCCGCTTCGAGCAGCCGCGCGTCACGCTCACCGTGCGCAGCGCCTCGGCCCTGCCGCTGCTGCTGGACCCCAGCCTGGACCACCTGGGCCAGGCCTATGTGAAGGGCCAGATCGACATCGACGGGCGCCTGCCCGACATCATCGACTTCGGCTATGCGCTGGCGCGCCGCATGTCCAAGACCCAGGGCGCGGGCAAGGGGCCGGGGCGGCTGGCGCTTGCGGCGCGCGCGGCAAGGCGCTTTCGGCACAGCCGCAGCACGGACCGCGAATCCATCCAGTACCACTACGACGTGTCCGACGACTTCTACCGCCTCTGGCTGGACGAGGGCATGGTCTATTCCTGCGCCTACTTCGAGAACGGCGACGAGGACCTGGCCACCGCCCAGCGCAAGAAGCTGGACCACATCCTCACCAAGATCCGCCTGCAGCCCGGCCAGCGGCTGCTGGACATCGGCTGCGGCTGGGGCGCCCTGGTGCTGCGCGCGGCCCAGCACTTTGGCGCGCACTGCGTGGGCGTGACCCTGTCGCGCAACCAGTTCGAAGCGGCCACCGAGCGCGTGCGCGCCGCAGGCCTGGCCGACCGCATCGAGATCCGCCTGCAGGACTACCGCGACGTGCAGGGGCGCTTTGACCGCATCACCAGCGTCGGCATGTTCGAGCATGTGGGCCGCCGCAACCTGCCCATGTACTTTGCGCACATGCGCGAGCTGCTGGCCGACGACGGGCTGGCGCTGAACCACGGCATCACCTCCACCGATGCGGACGTGGGCGCCACGGCGTTGGGCGGCGGTGCGTTCATCGACCGCTATGTGTTTCCTGATGGCGAGCTGCCGCACCTGAGCCTGGCGCTGGAGGCCATGCAGCGTGGGGGGCTGGAGGTGCTGGATGTGGAGGGGTTGCGGCGGCATTACGTGCGCACGTTGCAGTTGTGGCTGGAGCGGTTTGAGGCTTGTGTGCCGGAGATTCGGGCGTTGGTGGAGGAGGAGAGGTTTCGGATCTGGAGGGTGTATTTGGCGGGGTGTGCTTATGCGTTTGAGCATGACGATGTGTCTATCTTTCAGGTTGTTTGTCGGAGGGCGGGGCAGGGGGCTGCTTCGTTGGCTTGGTCGCGGAGGTATATGTACGAGCGGACCTTGTCGTGAGGCTTGTCTTGTTCGTCTGGCGTGACGCGGGTTTGGCTTTTTGACCCTGCCGGGTGGTGTTTTTTCGAGGCCGGGTCTCGGCCCGGCGGCCGACCTACTTTCCTTTGTTTCGCCAAAGGAAAGTAGGCAAAGCAAAGGCGACCCGAATGCCCGCGACCCCTTCGCTGCGCTGCGGGGCAACCTGCGTCGGGCCGCCTGCGGGGTTCGCCGTTAAACTCACTTCGCGCTGCGCGCTACGTTCAGACAATCACGGCGAGTCAGATGACGAAGCAGTCCTGTCCTGCGGCAGGACTGCAACCCCGCAGGCGGCCCGACGCAGGCGCGGGCATACGGGAGGGGGAGCGGAGCGGGCTGCCGGGGGCAGGAGCCGCTGGCGCGGCTGATTGTTCTGGTTTTCTGGATGATCCATCCCGGCTGCGCGGGTTTATCGCGGGGGGCGGGCTGCCTAAGCTGGGTGCTTCATCCAAGCACAAGGAGCGTTTCCATGGCAGACCATTCCATTCGCGGCAAGGTCGCATTGATTGCAGGCGGCGGCAAGAATCTGGGCGGGCTGATTGCCCGTGATCTGGCGGGGCACGGCGCGCGGGCCGTGGTGGTGCACTACAACAGCGAGTCTTCCCGGGCTGAGGCAGAGACCACGGTGGCCGCAGTGCGTGCGCTGGGCGCAGAGGCCGTGGCGCTGCAGGGTGATCTGACGCGCGCTGGCGCTGTGGAGCGGCTTTTTGCAGAGGCTGTGGACGCCGTGGGCCGGCCGGACATTGCCATCAACACCGTGGGCAAGGTGCTCAAGAAGCCGCTGATGGAGATCAGCGAGGCGGAGTACGACGAGATGGCTGCCGTCAACGGCAAGTCGGCGTTTTTCTTCCTCAAGGAGGCGGGGCGCCATGTCAACGACCACGGCAAGATCGTGACCCTGGTGACCTCGCTGCTGGGCGCGTTCACGCCGTTCTATTCCTCCTACGCGGGCACCAAGGCGCCGGTGGAGCATTTCACGCGGGCGGCGGCCAAGGAGTTCGGGGCGCGGGGCATTTCGGTCACTGCCGTGGGGCCGGGGCCCATGGACACGCCGTTCTTCTACGGACAGGAAGGCGCGGACGCCGTGGCCTATCACAAGAGCGCGGCGGCGCTGTCGCCGTTCTCGCCCTCGGGGCTGACGCATATCGAAGACGTGGTGCCCTTCATCCGCCACCTGGTCAGCGACGGCTGGTGGATCACCGGGCAGACCATCCTGATCAACGGCGGCTACACCACCAAGTAGGCCGGTCCCGGCCGGGACTATGCTGCACGCCATGGACCGACTCGACCGATACCGGATCTTCATGCAGGTGGCCGAGATGGGCAGCTTCATCAAGGCCGCCCATGCGCTGGACCTGCCGCGCGCCACGGTCTCCGCCGCCGTGCAGCAGCTGGAGGAGCAGGTGGGCGCAAGGCTCCTGCACCGCACCACGCGCCAGGTGAGCCTGACGGCCGATGGCGCCCAGTTGCTGGAGCGTGTGCGCCCGCTGCTGTCAGAGGCCGAGGACGTGGAGCAGATGTTCCAGGCCCGCACGCGCCAGGCCACGGGCCGGCTGCATGTGGACGTGCCCAGCCGCATCGCGCGCCGCCTGCTGGCGCCCGCGCTGCCGGGGCTCATGCGCCGGCACCCGGGGCTGCAACTGGTGCTGGGCTCGTCAGACCGCGCCATCGACCTGGTGCAGGAAGGCGTGGACTGCGCCGTGCGCGTGGGCACGCTGCATGACAGCAGCCTGGTCGTGCGCCCGCTGGGCTGCATTGCCCTCATCAACTGCGCCAGCCCCGCCTATCTGCGCGAGCACGGCCTGCCCGAGCAGCCCCGGGACCTGCTGCACGGCCACTGGAGCGTGGGCTATGCCTCGCCGCGCACGGGGCGGGAACTGCCCTGGGAATGGAGTGGGGCGAGCGATGTGGATGGGGTGGATGGAGTGGATGGGCCGCAGACCCTGGCCGTGCCCAGCCGTGTGGTCACCAACAACGCAGAAAGCTACATCGCCTGCTGCCGCGCCGGCCTGGGGCTGATCCAGATCCCGCGCTATGACGTGCAGCACCTGCTGGACACGGGCGAGCTGGTGGAGGTGCTGCCTGCCCACCGCGCAGCGCCCATGCCCGTGGCGCTGCTGTATCCGCACCGCCGCCAGCGCTCGCGCCGGCTGGCGGTTTTCATCGACTGGTTCGAGGCGCTGATGCGGCCGAACCTGGAGCCGTAGGCGCAACCCCTGTCGTCCCAGACGCCCCAGTCACCGCAGCCGCCCCGGCCGCAGGATGGGGCTGGGCCCCGTCGTCGTCATGAATGGGCCGGTAGCCCGGCCCGAACGACACATCGCCCAGCCGCCAGCCCTCGCGCCGGCGAAACGCCCCCCAGAACCGCTTGAGCGTATGCCACTGCATGGCCACCAGCCCGCGCTCGTTGTCGGCATCCACCTCGGGGTCGCTCACGCCCGTGGGGCGCACGGGCTCGTCGGTGTACAGCGCCGTGCCAAACAGCATGTCCCACCAGGGCAGCACCTGCCCAAAATTGCAGTTGTGGCGCGTGGGCCGCTCCGGGTCGCGCAGCATGTGGTGGTGGCGGTGGAACAGCGGGCCTACCAGCACCCGCTCACCCACCCGGCCCAGCCAGCCCAGGCGCAGCCGCACATTGGCGTGCGAGAAGTTCTGCACCAGCTCGCTCAGCAGCCCCAGCAGCGCAAATTCGGAGGGCTCTACCCCCATCGCCAGCCCCACCGTGGCCAGGATGAAGGACTGCAGCATGCCGTCCAGGTAATGGCTGCGGTCATTGCTCCAGCAGCTCATCTGGCGCTGGCTGTGGTGCATGCTGTGCATGGCCCACCACCAGGGAATCACATGCTGGGCGCGGTGCATCCAGTAATACACCAGGTCGTAGACCACGTAGTACACCAGGAACAGCGCCACCGGATGGTCCGCAAACCACGGCACCCAGTGCTTGAGCCCCGTCGCCTCCTCGGCCGCCGGCCCGCCGCCCAGCATGCTGGCAAACGGCATCAGCACCAGGAAACTGAACAGCGGAAACAGCCCCAGCAGCATCAGCAGCGTGTAGTTGCGGTCCACCGTGGTCAGCCGCCGGTCGCTCCAGCGCTCGGCCGGAAACAGGCTCTCCAACGGCCGCATCACGCCCGCGATCAGGAACAGCTGCAGCCCGGCAATCAGCACCGCCTCGGCAATCTCACGCGGATCGCCGGCCGCCTGGGCGATGTCCAGCCAGTGAACGGTGGGTGTTACGGCGTGGGTGGCGAGCCAGGTGATGGCTGCCTGCCACAGCTCGGTCAGTGAAGTCATGTCTTGTGCCTGCAAGAAGGGCCGGGGG